>NZ_JBMPOT010000013.1:0-220219 GCF_049340425.1 Undibacterium sp. JH2W
TATAACCGCCAGCGACGTCACTCGCGTCTTGGCAATATATCGCCAGCCTTATTTGCTGAAAATTTTAATCGGCACTCACAGGCAGCTTAGAACATGAGTGTCCGCTATTGACAGTACACCTCACTTTAATCAAGATATTGGTAGATTGATTTCCATCTGTTGGAAGGCAATCCAATTTTTTAATTTCAACATGCTCAAAGCGTGGCTCTGTTATCTCAATGAATTCAATTCCCCGAACAATGAGTTCGACTAGCAGTACGCCTGCAAAAACAAATAACCCCCATTCATTATGCCCAGCTAGATGAAGCCAGATACCGCTAAAAAATGCAAAAGTTGATAAGATAAATCGACATAAGTCTTTTTTTCTGAATCTGGTCAGTAGGTAATAGCTTATCCAGAATCTCGTTTGAATTCGCATGAAAGTCTTTCAATTTTGGGATTGATATTTTGCACAAGTAGTAATTCTTAAATTATCAATTAGGTACTATTTTAAAGTTAAAATAAGATATTTTGTTGATTTTTATTTAATTTTTCAAGCAACTCAGATGGAGTTTTCTTGCTTTAAATTAACTACATTAAGGTCGACAATCCCTTTTTGAAATTCCTTATATCAGTGCACATTACGCTTCAAAGTCATTTTCTCTCCATGCAACGCGAATACAGCAAGGTAGTTGCCTCACCAGCCCGCATAGCGGAGACTAAGACGATACTGCGTCTTTCAGAATTTTCTCCTCAATACCTGAGCCCGCCGAGTTGGAAATGTATGAATGTGAGCGTAGACCTGATGCCCCGCTGCGCATCTGGCTGGGTGAATACCCGGCAGACCGCAACCTCAAAAAAGCCATGCTGGCTGAGGAAGATACGCGCGGTCGTTGAGCATGCAAAAAGTGGCGGTTAAAGTGGCGCAAAAGCCTGCCACAAACCGCCACCCATTTTCTTCAGCATTGCCAATACTTCCGCGTAATTTCTCAAGCAATATCAGGGCAATTGCAACTGCATGGGATAGTTTTTCTTGCCCATCCACACACCAGATAAAACGCCATCCTTGAGCTTTAGCTCCATCTTGTAATTCTTGCCTTCAGGATCGGGATTGGTTTCAGTAAATTCCAGCTGATTGTTTTTCATATCACCGCTGAGCGGTATGGCTTTGCGGTGCTTGTCGTAAAAATAGACGGCAGTATAGTGTTTGTCTTCGCTGTACTGTATCAGCATGGTGATGGGATTATTCCCCAGGCTGCCGTGCAAGACCTGCCCCTGCCAGCCATCGGCCTTTGCTACTCCCTCATTGAGCAATAAGGCGCGTCCATATGCATTCATATAGGGGCGCAAATTCTCAAAGCTGACATTGACGGCAATATCGCCTACGTCATCCAGTGCACGCATCGCATGATTGCTACATCTGCCCAGGAAAACGATGAGTTTGTCCTGCAAGAAACGGACTGAGCGCTGCAAGGGGTGTTCATCTGTCTTCACCTGGCTCAGGCAATCTTCATTGAGGCTGATACGGCTTTCAATATCATCAAGTTCTGTCTTCCTGGTTTTGCTCTTCTGTGCCTTTTTCAACTGTGCATTCAGTGTGCTCAATTGCTGGCGGTATTGCCTGGTTTGTTCAGCCTTGATTTGCTGTGCCAGGTATTTTTTCGCATTCGCTTGCAATACATCATGCAAGCCAAGATGGCGGCCAGTCTGCAAGTCAAAATTAAAGTAAAGATGATTTAGCTCGCAGTAAGCGCCGCAGCCATCCATCGCTATGCTCATCGATAGCAGGCGCTCACTTTGATATTCGAGCTTGTAGTCCATGCCTGCAATACTTGCCGTGTCCATATCGGCTTCGCGCCATTCCTGTACATAATTGCGTGGCGGCAGAGACTCCAGTGTTCCCAGGTAGATACGCTCATTGATGAGTCTTGCTATGTCCTGCTTCTCCATCTGCAAGTAAGGCATCACTACTTCATCATATCTTTTGCCACGCTCTTCTTCATTTTTAGCTTTGATCTTGATGCGGCTGATAGTCAAATTGTTTTCGGGTGCGGCAATTGCAGTACTTGCACTGAAACTCAAGATGGCGCTCAAGAGGCAAGAACTGAGCAAGATGATATGTTTATGCATGAGAATTAAATTCTGACTATGGGCGGGAATAAATGATGGCCTTTATAGCATGATCCAGGTCAAGTATTCCCAAAAATGCGGCGCTCAGGCCGTGAAAGTCGCTATATATAAGTGTATATTACGCTTCTGGTTCACCTTTCTCTGGATAAACATGCAAATCAAGACCTTGAGCAAATTACTTGCCAGTATTGCTTTCTGCACAATCTCAGCCAGCAGCCTTGCTGCAGAAGTCACAGTCTCTGCCGCTGCCAGCCTGACCAATGCCTTCAAGGAAATCGCGCAAAATTATCAGACGCAATATCCCGAAGCCAAGGTGTCCCTGAACTTTGGTGCATCTGGTGCACTGCTGCAGCAAATTGCCAAAGGCGCTCCGGTCGATGTATTTGCTTCGGCAGACCAGGAAAGCATGGATGAAGCACAGAAGCAGGGTCTGGTCCTTGCCGCAGACCGCCGTGATTTCGTTAAAAATACTCTGGTACTGATTGCACCTGTAGACGGCACTTTGTCCATCAAACGCCTGGAAGATCTGACCCAGGCTGGCGTCAAGCGCATTGCCATCGGCAACCCTGCCAGCGTGCCGGTCGGTCGCTATACCCAGCATGCGCTGACTGCAGCAAAGCTCTGGCACGCACTGGAAGCCAAGGCCATCTATACCCAGAACGTACGTCAGTCGCTCGATTATGTCGCCCGTGGCGAAGTCGAGAGTGGCTTTGTCTATGCGACCGATGCTGCCATCATGAAAGACAAGGTCAAAGTGGTCATGGACGTACCGCTGGACATGCCTATCACTTACCCCGTCGCCAAGATCAAGGCCAGCACCAATGCTGATGAAGCCAAACGCTTTATCGCCTTTTTGTTCTTGCCGCAAAGCCAGGCTATCCTGACTAAATACGGTTTCCAGAAACCGTAAAAAGCTTAAGGCCAGCAATGAATCCAGCATGGACAGCCCTGCTATTGTCATTGAAAGTCGCGGGCTGGGCCACGCTGCTGAATCTGATTTTGGGCATAGGTGTGGGCTATTTGCTGGCACGCAAACGCTTCCCTGGACGCGACTTGCTTGACACGCTATTGACCCTGCCCATGGTCATGCCGCCCACGGTACTTGGTTATTACCTGCTGGTTTTGCTGGGGCGGCGCAGTGCGCTGGGTGCATGGCTGCAGGATCATTTTGGCTTCAGCTTTATTTTTACCTGGCAGGGCGCGGTGATTGCCGCAGCCATCGTCGCCTTCCCGTTGGTATTCAAGCCAGCGCGGGCGGCTTTTGAAGCGGTGGATGGGCAACTGGAACAGGCGGCCAGAGTGTTGGGTATTTCTGAAATGGGGATCTTTTTTCGCGTGACTTTGCCGCTGGCATGGCGCGGCATTTTGGCCGGTGTCTTGTTGGCCTTTGCCCGCGCCCTCGGTGAGTTTGGTGCCACCCTGATGGTGGCTGGTAGCATACCCGGCAAGACCCAGACTCTGTCGATTGCCGTGTATGAAGCAGTGCAAGCCGGGCAGGATGATGTCGCCAATACCCTGGTCTTGCTGACCTCGGCAGTTTGCATAACGATGTTGCTGCTGGCGGGCAAGCTGGCACCGGGCCGCATCGCCAACCGTATGTGAAGCCTTTGAATATGAGTAGATACCATGCAATTTGACCTGCACATACACAAGAGCCTGCAATCCGGCCAGCGCAGTTTCGAGCTGGATGTTGTGGTCCGCAGCGATAGTCAGCGCCTCGTCATACTCGGCCCATCTGGTGCGGGTAAAAGCCTGGTGCTGAAAGCCATCGCCGGTTTGATGACGCCTGATACTGGTTATATCCATGTCGCTGGCAATACCTTGTTCGACCATACAGCCCGTATCAATCTGCCGCCACAGCGCCGCCAGTTGGCATACCTGTTCCAGGACTACGCCCTGTTCCCGCATCTGAACGTAGCGCAGAACATCGCCTTTGGCCTGGCCCATGGCTGGCGCAACCCTTCAGCCAAAGTGCAGGATGAAAAGGTCGATTACTGGCTGGACACTTTGCAGATAAAAGCCCAGGCCAGACAAATGCCGCATGAGTTATCCGGCGGGCAAAAACAAAGAACTGCCCTGGCCCGTGCGCTGATCGCCGAGCCGCGGGCGCTCTTGCTAGATGAACCCTTTGCGGCGCTTGACCAGCCCCTGCGCATCAACATGCGCAAAGAGCTCGATAGCCTGCAAAGGCAATTGAATATCCCCATGATACTCATCACCCATGATGCAGAAGATGCCCAGGTGTTTGGTGAACATGTGCTGAACCTGCAGGAAGGAAAGCTGCAAACCAGTTTAAGCCTTGCAGGTTTGTCCAGCGCCGCTTAAAAATTTTTAACCACCGTTATATACAAGTTGCTATAACGTTTTTGAAAGTAGCTATGTTGTCAGGTTTTAAACAATCTCCATTACACAGATTCAAGCCCGGCCTGCTTGCCACCAGCATTGCCCTAGCTCTGTTGACCATGCAAAGCCAGTCTGTTCAGGCAGCCGAAGAAAAGACCACAGCTTTTGAACTGGGCACAGTCCTGGTGACCGCCAAGCGTCTGCCACAGACTGAAGTAGGCGAGACGGGTGACCAGGTTGCCTCTGTCCTCACTGCCAAAGACATACAGCAATACAACCGCCATAATATCGGCGATGCACTGAACCTGCTGTCTGGTGTGACTTTGTCCACAAATGCCCGCAATGAAAAAACCATCGCCGTGCGTGGTTTCGATAGCCGCCAGGTGCCTTTGTTCATAGACGGCATCCCTGTCTATGTGCCCTATGATGGCTATGTGGATTTCAACCGTTTCACGACAGCTGACCTGGCAGCAATACAACTGGCCAAGGGCTTTTCAGCTATGGCCTATGGCCCGAATACCCTGGGCGGCGCGATTAATCTGATTTCACGCAAACCCAGGGCAGCGCTGGAAGGCGATGCAGTAATTGGTTTCGGCAGCGGCAGTGAAAGACAGGCTGCAGTCAATCTTGGCGGCAAGCAGGGCATCTGGTATTGGCAAACGGGTTTGTCTTATCTGCAAAGCGATACTTTCCCGCTATCCGCTGACTTTACGCCTACCAGCAGCGAGAACGGTGGTTCGCGCAATAATGCCTATCGCAAAGACAGCAAGTTCTCTTTCAAGCTGGGCCTGACGCCCAATGCCGGTGATGAATACGCCATCAGCTATTACAAACAAAATGGTGAAAAAGGCCAGCCGTCATCTACAGTACCCGCCGCTGCACGTTACTGGAAATGGCCTTACTGGGATAAAGAGAGCCTGTACTTTATTTCCAATACCACGCTGGGTGAACATGAATCCATCAAGCTCAGGCTTTACCATGATAGCTATGGCAATGAAGTCGATACCTATACCAACGACAGCTATACCACACTCAAAACTTCAGGTTCGGGCAGTGTCAGTACAGGTCGCAGCATCTATGACGACCACAGCAATGGCGCATCCCTGACGCTGGAGTCCATGCGTTTCTCAGCGCATACCCTGCGTCTGATCGGCCATTACAAGGCAGATGAGCATAAAGAACTCGATGGTGTCGGTACTCTGAATACCCGCTTTAAAGACGTGCTCATGTCCATTGCGGCAGAAGACAATATACAACTAAGCCAGTCCCTCCTGTTGTCACTGGGCCTGGGCAGGCATGAGTTAAGGCCGGACAGCGTCTTCAGCCTCGGCAACCCTTATTCCCTGCCACGTACACAGTCCGCGACAGATGCGCAGGCAGGCTTGTTCTACACGCTCAGCAATAGCGCACGCCTGTATGCCAGCATCGCCCAAAAGAACCGCCTGCCCACACTCAAGGACCGTTATTCACAACGCCTCGGCACCTTCATAGAAAACCCTGACTTGCAGCCAGAGCGTGCCCTGAATATGGAAGTCGGCTACCAGGGCCAGCCATGGCAGGGTGCCAAGGCTGAGGCCGCCATTTTCTATAGCGATGTCAGCAATAAAATCCAGACTGTCGCGAATGTCGTCGGCACTAAATCGCAAATGCAAAATGCGGGCAAGGTCAGGATCAGCGGCCTGGAAGCTGGACTCAGCAGCAGCGTTAACCAATGGCTGGAGCTGGGTGGCAATTACACTTTCACCGACCTCAAGAATATCAGCAACCCTGCGACGCGCTTGACTGATATCCCGCGCCACAAGCTGACCGCCCATGCAGCGCTGCATCCGCTGGAACAGGTCGATGTGACAGCATACATAGAAAACAATAGCAGCCGCTGGGTCTCGAATACCCTGGAGTTGCCGGGCTTTACTACCCTGAATCTGAAGCTGGCTTACCAGCCTCTAAAGAACTTGAACCTGGAAGCAGGCGTCACAAATTTGACTGACAAGAACTATGCCTTGGCAGATGGTTTCCCCAATGCTGGCCGTATGTGGTTCGCCAATCTGAATTACCGTTTTTAAGGAAAACAGCCATGTTAAAAATCCTGAGTAATACCGCCTTTGCCCTCATACTCTTGCACGCGCCCGCCGCCTTTTCCCACGATAAGCCAGGGGACATTTCCCAATATGTGAGCCAGACCCTGAGCATCAGCGGTGCGGTTGAAAAACCATTGACGCTGACGGTAGAAGACTTGAAAAAGTTCCCAGCCCAGCAAATCAATGAACTGCCACTGACCAGGCAAAACGCTGCGAATGCAGGCAAGCTGGAAAACTTCAAAGGCGTGCGCCTGCGCGACCTGCTCGACAAAGCCACCGTCATTGCGCGTGACCATAATGACGTCAAAAAAACCATCATCATTGCTACCGCCACTGATGGCTACAAGGTTGTCTATTCATGGAGTGAAATTTATAACACTGCCGTTGGTGAGGACGTACTGGTCTTCTTTGAAAAAGATGGCAAGGCCCTGGCGGATGAAGAAGGGCGCATCGCCATGATATCCGGCAAGGATATACGCACCGGCCCGCGCCATGTCAAATGGCTCAAGGCCCTGGAAGTCAGGAAAGTCGGAGAATAAGTCAGCGAATAAATTGAAGAATAAGGACTAGCACCATGGATACCTGGCAGCTACATCTCATCAGCAAACATCAGCTGCATACCTATAAGGCCCATAAAGCCCATGAGGCCAGTGATACCAGTAATTTACGCATGACAGTAGCTGGCGTATTAAGGCATGCGCAAGAAGGCGAGCTACCGCTGTTCGCCTGGACCCTGGGTCTGCCGCAGCAAGACTTACTCAACATGCTGGCAAGCTGCTTCCCTGAACTGGGCCTGGCTGAATCCCAGGCACTGACAACTTTGCCAGTCGGGCAGTACCTGACACTGATGCAGACGGCTCCGGCCGAATTCATGCCCCTGAAGCAGCTATTGCTGGATCATCTGTCACCGTCAGTTGATGCGCAACATGGGCACTGGCTGGCCTGCGCCATCGCCGCTGCCAGTTTTGGCAGCCGCCATCTGTGGCAAGACCTGGGACTACCAGGCCGCGAGGCAGTCTCGGCTTTGATGCGCGACTATTTCACTGCGTTGTTTCTGGCGAATACACAAAACCTTAAATGGAAGCGTTTTTTGTTTGCCGAACTGGGCCGCAGGCAAGGCAAACATGATTTACGCCCACCAAAATGTACGCATTGCGACGACTTCCATGTATGCTTTCAGGATTCAGCAACTACCGCATAGCACAACATGGCAGCGAAAGATAAATCCATCGCCCTGCAAGGTTCAGTATGGATGACAGTCGATGGTGAAAACTTTGGCGGCAAGGGCCGCATTGCCCTGCTGGCTCAACTGGCGGAGAGCGGCTCCATCACCCAGGCTGCAAAAGCTGTCAAAATGAGTTATAAAGCTGCCTGGGATGCCATCGACACCATGAACAATCTCGCAGGCGAACCTCTGGTGGAGCGCCTGACAGGTGGCAAGGGTGGTGGTGGCACGCGACTCACACAGCGCGGCGAGCAACTGGTCAGCAATTTCAAAATTCTCGAAGAGCAGCATCGCCAGTTCATCGCCCAACTGGACAAACAGGCAGCAGGCATTGCCGACGACTTTTTACTCATCAGGAGAATGAATATGAAAACTAGCGCACGCAACCAGTTCCTAGGCAAAGTCAGCCAGGTCAAACCCGGTGCCATCAATGACGAAATAGAACTCGAAATAGCTGGCGGCCAAAAGGTCGTTGCCATCATCACCCATGAAAGCACACTGGAACTGGGTTTGCAAATCGGCGCAGAAGCCTTTGCACTCATCAAGGCGTCTTCCATCATCCTCATGGAAGAAGACCCCAAAGCCAGGTTATCTGCCCGCAACCAGTTGACTGGTAACATCAGCCGCATTTTGCCAGGTGCAGTCAATACCGAAGTAGTAGTCGAATTGCCAGGCGGCGCCACCCTGGCTGCCATTATCACCAATGAAAGTGCGACCAGCATGGGCCTGGCAGTGGGTGGTACTGTGACAGGCTTGTTCAAGGCGTCGAGTGTGATACTGGGTGTGGCTGGCTGATTGTATTGCTTGATGTATTACTTGAAACTCTCAAACAATAGGTAAATTCCCTCCCCTTCAAGGGGAGGGCTAGGGTGGGGATGGGGTTCAGTCGATTGACAGCAAATAAATTTGCTACAGAAACCCATCCCAACCTATCCACTGCGCCGCTTGCAAGCGGCTTAGATTTCATCGGCGCAAAGCTCGCTTTGCGAAACCCCGACTTCATCCCCTTGAAGTGCAAGAAGTTTTAAGTGTTTTTCTGGTCAAGACCGAGCATCAACATCTCGGAAGTGTGCAAGCCGACAATAGTGAAATGCCGATCAAGCTGATACTGAATTGCAGGGATTTGTTATTGATCAGTTGGCGTAAGGATTTGTAGAGTTTCATCAGTGTGTCAATGGTTCCGGTAAATGTTGTGCTGGCTAAGTGCCATAAATACGGTCTTTATTTTAGCATGCGTGAAAACTTCACCATCAAAAGCAAGGTTCATGGAATCGTCAACACTTATTCCACCCTGAACCCCAAATCCCGATTACTCTTCGCTACATTCCCCGCAAAATCTGCCGCATGGATACGCAAGACATAATCGCCAGGGGCGAGTTTGCTGATATCCAAATTGCCTTTTTTGGTGATCCCATCCTTGACGGTATTGCTGGCCAGGTAGAGGAAACGGGTTTTCTTGGCGCCGTGTACGGTGATGCCGCTTTCTTCTGCATATAATAATTTGACCATTTCGCGGTCGGGTGGCAGGGCATTGAATTCCATGGTCATGTGCGGGTTTTCATAGCCGGGCACGGGGCTGCCGTCGGTGTACAGGAGTTGATAGCCCAGTTGGTAGAGGCCGAGGCGGCGGCGTTTGGCGTTGCCATCTACCTGGTCATAGGCATCGACAACGATGCCGTAATCCCTGGCCTGGCCCGACAGGAGCAGGCGGCCTTTTTGTTTTTCCTTGATTGGTTTGCCGCCGCCATCGACGATCATCACTTCTTCTATTTGCGGTGCCACGGTATCGACCAGGCCAGGGAAATTCAGTTTCAAGGGGTTGATTTTGAGACCGGCATGATTATGTTCCAGATGCACATGAAACATGCGGTTGATACTGCCCAGCGCTTCACCGGTCTTGAAGCGGGTGCCGCGCCTGACGCGTACTGCATAGGGTTTGCCATCCGCCAGCGTCTGTAGCTGGAATTTGTCTTCATCGAGCAAGGCATCTTTGGCATTTCGCCCTACCTTCATGTGGATGTAGGCCATGCTGTCGAGCTTGACGCCTTCGCTGAGGCCAGAGTAACCCCAGGCGCTGCTGGTGCCGCGTACTTTTTCATTGGCGATGGCATACACGGTCGTGCCCATGTTTGCCTGCACATCCAGACCACCATGAAAATGGTCGCGGCTTTCGCCATCATAATTGCCGCGCACTTCACCCATGGTGCCTACTACCTCATGCGGCGATTGTTGTGGCTTGATAGGCCAGGGGTAGGATTTGGTCTCATCGTCAAGACGGGTATTTTTTATTTCCGGCATGGGGGCTGGTGCTGCCGGTGGTTTTGGCTTGTCTGCGCCATCCATAGTACCGCGAGCAGCTAGTTTCACCAGTTGCAGGCGTGCCGAATCGCTGACGAACAAAGCGCCCTTGTCGTCCAGGGCGATGCCGGTGGGTTGCAAGAAACGCGTCATGGTTTCATCACCGGGTTCAAAATTGATACCCACTCCCGTCACCCCACGCATTTCACCTGTGGGAGAGATTTGTATGATGCGCCCTTTGCTGCCTTCACCGACATAGAGATGATCGTCATAGGTGACAACGATGCTCAGGGGGCGACGCATCAGGGGCGTCTCTTCATTGTCGAGGGCGCGGGCTACGGTGGTGACTTGCCCATCTTTGCTGAGCCTGCGTATGGTGTCGTTCTTGCTGTCGGCGATGAGTATTTCACCCTTGCTATTGACTGCCAGGCCTGTGGGCGTATCAAACAAGGCAGCGCCTGCCGGGCCATCCAGATAACCAGAGCCATTGCCACCAGCCAGCGTGCTGACCTGGCCATCCGGGCTGATCTTGCGTATGCGGTCATTGTAGGTATCAGCCACGTAGATATTGTCGACCTTATCCACGGCTATGCCCACCGGGCCATTGAATTGTGCCTCGCCACCGATGCCATCGCGGTCGCCGGGTTTACCATTGCCTGCCAGAGTAGTCACCACGCCTTCAGGGCTGATGCGGCGTATCGCATGGTTGCCTGTATCAGCCACCAGCAGATTACCCTTGCCATCGAGTGCAATGCCTGAAGGAGTATTGAATGCTGCCTGATCTGCCTTGCCATCAATAAAACCCTCGATTGAGCCCGCAAACGGCGCGACGCTGCCATCAGTACTGATCTTCATGATACGGTTATGTTCACCAGCATCGCTGACAAAAATATTGCCTTGTTTATCGATGGCGACCGCATAAGGGTCTGAAAAATAACTGGCATCAACATCGGGCAGGCCCGCATACACATTCAGTTCGGCTTGCCAGTCAAACGAGGTCGCTGCGGGTTTTTTTATCACGCCTGTTGTCGCCAGCAAGCTGCCAGGCACATTGCTGATTGTGTCCTTGTCCAGATAGCGTGCCAGTCCCAGTATGATGGCGAGTACGGCAATGACAAATAACAGACGTATGGCGATGATTCTGGACATGGAATAAATTCAGTAAAGGGAAATGCAAGTCGTGCAGCTTAGCCCAAATACTGCGGGCTTGCCATTGCCTGCATGGCTATCTCGCACAAAAAAATCCTAAATGGATTAGCATCTCTACTTTAAGCCTGCGGGCATGATTACATCAGGAAGGAAACATCATGAGCAATACAGTACTAAGCGATTTCCCCATCACCAAAAAATGGCCAGCCCAGCATCCTGAACGCCTGCAACTGTATTCGCTGCCTACCCCAAATGGCGTAAAAGTCTCTATCATGCTGGAAGAAACCGGCCTGGCTTATGAGCCTCACCTGGTCAACTTCGAGACCCATGACCAGACCTCGCCAGAATTTTTGTCGCTGAACCCGAATAATAAAATCCCTGCCATCATCGACCCGCAAGGCCCGGGCGGCAAGCCGCTGGCCCTGTTTGAATCCGGTGCCATCCTCATCTATCTGGCTGACAAGACTGGCTTGTGCATCCCTACAGATGCAGCAGAGCGCTATGAGTGCCTGCAATGGCTGATGTTCCAGATGGGCGGTATAGGCCCCATGTTTGGCCAGCTCGGGTTCTTCAATAAATTCGCTGGCAAGACTTATGAAGACAAACGCCCGCGTGATCGCTACGTGGCAGAATCCAAGCGTCTGCTGGGTGTCGTCAACCAGCGCCTGGCAGACCGCAAGTGGATCATGGGCGATACCTATACCATTGCCGATATCGCGATCTTCCCCTGGATACGCAATCTGATTGGCTTCTATGAAGCGGGTGAGCTGGTGGGTATCAATGATTTCCCGCATGTACAACGCGCCCTGGCCGAATTTGTCGGGCGTCCGGCGGTGCAGAGGGGCTTGTTGATACCCGGGCGCTGATACTGAACTGTTGATGAACAACAGTTTGCCTGCAAGGGTAGTGTGCTGCTTTATACCAAATCAGCACACCAGACTGTATCAGTGATTTTTGCGCAGCAAAGCTTCGAGCTGCCTGGCCAGGTCCGCATGTTTCTTATGCAGATAATGGTAGAGCGGGATAGTGCTGATAGGTGGTGTCAGCATATGCACTGTACCTTCCAGCCCCATTTCCTTCACTAGTTGTAAGCCTGCCTGTTCATCAATGACGATCAGCTCCACCCGTTTGTTCAGCATTTGCCTGAAGGCAGCCTTGATATTTTGCTCGGCATGGCCAGTAGTGTAAGCCTGGGTGTTTTGTTCTATGACCTTGGTGCCGGTTTCATAGGAAAAGCTGTGTTCACGCAAACTATCCCAGCCTTTATCAAGATCAATGTTTTTATCCAGGGCAAAGGCGACAGTATTGGTGGTTGCCAGTGGCACAGGGATTTGCAAAAGGTTGGGATATTCCATGCTCAAGCCTGCCTTGCGCATGAGTTCGCCATCCAGGCGTCCGCTATTTGATTCTTGCAAGGCGCGGTTGCCCGGTAAATTGACGAACTCAATCTGCACACCCAGTTTTTTATAATTTTCAGTCAGATAGGAAGCTGCGGTTTTCTCCATGGGGCCACCCTGGCCGAAAGTGGCAATGCGCAAGCTTACTTGCTGTGCCTGGACCGTGCCAGTGACGCTGAAGCAGAAAATGCAGAGTGCGTGCAACCAAGCCGCTATCATCTTGCCATACTTGCCTGAGATCATGCCTGAGCTCCATATCCATCGATGGATGTTTATTTCTATTAAGTATTGCTGATACAGGCTTGCTTCGCAATACGAATATTTCTCATCATGTCAGATTAACCATGTCAGGATATATTATGCAGGCAAACGCCAATACGGTTAGAATCTCGCCTGTCTAAAATAAATGGGCGAGAGCATGAACGCAACAAGCAACACTGGATTGACTCCACAGCAATTATTTGAAAACAACCGCAATTGGGCTGCTGCCATCACGGCAAAAGATGCTGACTTTTTCAAAAAACTGGCAGCACAGCAAAGCCCTGAATACTTATGGATAGGCTGCTCTGACAGCCGCGTTCCAGCGAATGAATTACTGGGCCTTTTGCCGGGTGAATTATTTGTCCATCGCAATATCGCCAACGTCGTCGTCCACTCTGATTTGAATTGCCTGTCTGTATTGCAATTCGCAATCGAAGTGCTGGGCGTCAAGCACATCATCATCTGCGGCCATTATGGTTGCTCGGGCGTGCATGCCGCACTGACCAAACGCCGTGTCGGCCTGGCTGACAACTGGCTGCGCCATGTACAGGACGTGCATCAAAAGCATGAAAAATACCTGGGTGAAGCACTGTCTTTGCAACAACAAAGCGAACGCCTGTGCGAATTGAATGTCATAGAACAAGTTGTCAACCTTTGCCAGACCACTATCGTGCAAGACGCATGGGACCGCGGCCAGCAAGTGACTGTGCATGGCTGGGTATATGGCTTGCGTGATGGCTTGCTCAGTGAGTTGGGCATGACAGTCAGCTCTGCCGACGAACTGGCACCTCATCTGGAAGCCAGCCTGGCACGTTACGATGAAGTAGCTAAATAAGTCACAAAATAAGTTGTAGACTGGGCAGATAGTTGGGGGTGGCTGTATTCAGCAGCCATCGCTTCATTTGCATGAATCAGGTATGACCAGGCATCTTTGTGATGGAGTTATCCAAATGAAAATGCGAAAAAAGTCTGACTTGCCCAGCAAACTTTGCCAGACTTGCGGCTTGCCATTCAACTGGCGCAAGAAGTGGGAAAAAGTCTGGGACGAGGTCAAGTATTGCTCCCAGCGTTGCCGCAACAATGGTAATAGCAATGGCGAACCACGGGCTTGAGCGCTGTTACCATATCGGAATATGCCATGCAGCCAACCATGCAATCTGCTACACCTGCGACAACTTTGCGCCTGATCCTGGGTGATCAGCTCTATCCTCAGCATAGCTGGTTTGGTCAGGTTTCACATGATGTGGTCTACGTCATGATGGAAATCCGGCAAGAGACAGATTACGTCCTCCATCATGCACAAAAAATTATCGCCATCTTTGCTGCCATGCGCGAGCTGGCTGTGCAACTCCAGGCTGCTGGCCATCGCCTGCATTATCTGACTATCGATGATGCAGACAATACGCAATCCTTGCCAGATAATCTTGACTGGCTGCTGGCTCACTATCAATCGAGTCAGTTTGAATACCAGGAGCCTGATGAATTCAGGCTCGATGCGCAACTCGCTGCCTACAGCGATGCCAGCAAGATCAACTGCCATATGTGCAGTAGTGAACATTTTTTTACCCGCCGTGATGAAGCCGCCATCCTGTTTGAAGGTCGCAAGAAATGGCTGATGGAAAATTTCTATCGCCACATGCGTGTCAAACATCAGGTCTTGTTGGAAGAAGCCAACAAACCAGTCGGCGGCCAGTGGAATTATGACCACGACAATCGCAAAGCCTGGCCAGGTATACCCTGGGAACCTGCTGATTTCCGAGCACGGCATGATCATTCAGGTCTGTGGAGAACCATACAGCAGGCAGGCGTCAATAGCTTTGGCGAAGCAAATGCAGATAACTTTGCCTGGCCGCTGAACCGGGCAGAAGCACTGGCGCAACTCGATGCCTTTATCCAGCAAGCCCTGCCGCATTTTGGCGAGTTCCAGGATGCCATGAGCAGCAAGTCATGGCGCTTGTTCCACTCACTGATTTCTTTTGCCCTGAATGTCAAAATGCTGCATCCACAAGAAGTGGTCAGCAAGCTTGAGGCTGCTTTGTGGTCAGGTCATACTGCCTTGCCAGCAGTAGAAGGCTATATACGCCAGATACTCGGGTGGCGTGAATATGTACGCGGCATCTATTGGGCACAAATGCCCGGCTATGAAGCGCATAATTTTTTTGGACATGAGGCAGAGTTGCCCGCATGGTTCTGGACCGGGAAAACAAAAATGCGCTGCCTCTCCAGCGCCATCACCCAGTCACTGGAACAAGCCCATGCCCACCACATACAGCGCCTGATGGTCATCGGTAATTTCGCCTTGCTGGCAGGCTTGCAACCGCAGCAAGTCCATCGCTGGTATCTGGGTATTTATATTGATGCGTTTGAGTGGGTAGAGTTGCCCAATACCCTGGGCATGAGCCAGTTTGCTGATGGCGGCAAGCTGGCGACTAAACCCTATGTATCTGCCGCAGCCTATATTGACAAGATGAGTGACTATTGCAAGGGCTGTCATTACGATAAAAAGCAACGTACAAGCGAACAAGCTTGCCCCTACAATGCCCTGTACTGGGATTTTTTTGCGCGCAATGAAGACAAGTTATCCAGCAACCCGCGCATAGGCATGGTGTATCCGCAACTCAGGAAAATGGATAAAGATGTTTTGCAGGCGCTGCGTGACAGGGCAACGCAGATACGCGCAAACCTGGATGATTTGTAAGTCAGTCGCAATGTCTGCATCATTGCAGCGACATGCCGGTCATATTCGACAGCATGTGGCTGTATGTCCCACGAGTTTTTTCCTGAAAAATCTTTAGACAACTTGCATCACTTCATGCACTTGCTTGCGTGGTTTTTGCGGCCAGTTACCTGCAGCCGCATAGCCCACCGTGATCAGCATGACCGGGATTTCTGTCTCATGCAAATCAAACTCACATGACACCGCATCTGCATCAAAGCCACTCATGGCGCATGATGCCAACCCCATGCCCTGTGCTGCCAGTATCAAAGTCATCGCCGCCAATGAGGCAGAGCGCAAGGCTTCATCCCTTTGCAGTACCGCATTATTGCTATGGCTTTGTTCTGCCATGCCTACCCAGGTATTGAGCATCTTGTCATCGATAATCCTGGCAGTAACAGCAGGGCGCAAGGCCGGTTCCAATTGTTTGTGTGCATTCAGCGTGCCGCAGATAATGAAAGTCACAGCAGCATCGCTGACTTTTTGCTGATTAAACGCTGCTGCCTGCAAGCGCTGCTTGGCCTCATCGCTGACAACCGCCAGGAATTTCCAGTTCTGGAAGTTGTAGGCAGAAGGTGCCAGTGTCGCCAGACGCACCAGTTCACTGATCTCGGCATGGCTGAGCTTGCGGCTGGAATCATAATTATTGGCAGAGACGCGGGACTCGATAATTTCTTGTATGGATGCGTGCATTTTGTTTTCCTTGATGAAGGTGAGAGTGAAAAAAATTTCAGGCCTGGCTACGCATGCTCTTTTGCACAACGATGACACTGGCCAGAACGATCAATAAACCGGCCAGTGACATCCCCCGCATGCTTTGATCCAGCACGACCCAACCCAGGATGACGGCGGTGATAGGGCTCAACAAACCCAGTGAAGACACCGCAACCGGTGACAAACGCGCTATGCCGCGGAACCACAGGCTATAGGCCAGCAAGGCCCCAACGATGGACAGATAGGCATAAGCCAGTATTTGCGTCAGGTTCAGTGCAGGCAGCGGCGCATCCACCAGCAGGCTCAAAGGCAGCAGGATCAAACCGCCCAGCAAGAGCTGCCAGCCAGTGAAAGCCAATACCGGCAAACTGCTTTGCCAGCGTCGTGACAGATAAGTGCCGCCCGCCATGCAAATCGCCCCTACAGCAGCGGCAGCCAGACCCACCGCATCCATGACTGCCGTAGCCGACAGCAACAGCGCCGCCATGCCCAGCACCGCAAAGACGCTGGACGTGATCGCCAGCGCGGCTGGTCTGCGCCTGTCCAGCAACCAGGCCATGGCCATGATCAGCAAAGGCTGTATAGAACCAATTACCGCTGCCATGCCACCAGGCAGGCGATAAGCCGCAATGAACAGCAGCGCCTGGAAGAAGCCTATATTCAGCGCAGCCAGTACCAGCAAACGCCCCCATTCACGCGACAAGGGCAGGCGTTTGCAAAACAGCACCAGCAAAATCCCGCTGGGCAGGCAGCGCAGCAGGGCGGCAGTAAATGGCCGGTCAGGCGGTAAAAATTGGGTAGTGACGATATAAGTCGAGCCCCAGATGGCAGGTGCCAGGGCAGTCAGTAAAGTATCCAGCCAAAAGCCGAGGCGAGAAGAGCTAGTTGCAGTTTTCATGATAATGTCTTGAGTTCAAGATAAATCATGGTAGCACAAACTATCTTGATATCCAGATAAATTCACCATGCCTTGTGTGGTCTTTCAAGGCGTGGGCAAGCAGCCGTAGCGGCCAAATGCCTGAAGCGCCAGGGGCAGCGCATATAATGGCAAGCTCAACAAAGAATAAATAATGAGGGAGTAAGCAAGATGGCGGAAAAGACAATGGATGCAGTCGACAAGATCATGGAACAGTGGCGCAATGCCAGGCCAGACCTTGATTGCAGCCCCATGGAAAACATAGGCCGCCTGCGCCGTTGCAGCGACCTGCTTGGCCGCGAGCTTGAGGCGACCTTCAATAGCTTCGGCATGAGCTCCTGGGAATTCGACATGCTGGCCACGCTGCGCCGCTCCAGCGCCACTTTCTGCATGAGCCCCACCGACCTGTTCTCCAAACTCATGGTCACCTCCGGCACCATGACCCACAGACTGCAAAAACTCGAAGCCAGCGGCTGGATACTACGCCTGCAAAACCCCGACGACGCCCGCAGCATGCTGGTTCAATTGACAGATACAGGTAAAGACCTGGTAGACCGCGCAGTGGCTGCTCATGTGGAAAATGAGAGGCGCATCATGTCTGGTTTAAACGCTGCGGATTTGAAGCGTTTGAATGAGGGGTTGCGGGCGATGTTGGCGGTGTTGGAGAGGGAATGAAATCGTATGTAAGTTGTGCATCAAAATAAGTCGCTCAAATCGTCGCGCTCAAGTTTCTGGGAAATGTATTTTCTTAGCTTAGATGTGTAGCGCTTATGTTTAACTAAGTGCTTAGCAGCGATTTACATGCGTCCGATTACGCGGGGCTAATCGGACCTACTTTGACTGTCGCTTGGGGACGCACAATGTGCATGCATATATGTAGCTAACTAAGGTTTGTGCTCAGGTGTATTCAGCATGTCTTGCTTTCCTTTGATTAAGACTATGGTTTTGTTAACTTTTGCTTTGTCGCTGTCGAGGGACTCGTAGTACAACTGCTTACCTTCTTTTGAGACGAGCAAGCTGACATTTTGATTGCCTCCATGCGTCCTTGCATTGAAGAATTCTCCGTTTTTGTCAGTGACAGAGTCACTGACCCAATTTACAAAGATCAACCATACCTTTGCTCCTTCAACGGGTGCGCCATTCTCATCCACGACTTTTCCAGAAACTCTCATATGTGCGTCACAGGCGGATAAGGTAAGGAAAAATATCGGGTAGACGATGAGTTGTTTGATTAATTTCATATGAGATATTTAGCCAGTAGGTACGATTAGCGCAAGCTAATCGTACGCATGTTGTGCATCAAAATAAGAATATAAAGTCAGATAAGTAGCTCACATCACTACACGCAAGCCCCAAGAAAATGCATTTGTCTTAGCTTGATGAGATGTTTTATTGAATTGTCAGTAGCGATTTGCATGCGTCCGATTACGCGGGGCTAATCGGACCTACGCGGGTTGGATTCTTGCAATAAAATTTTCTGCAGCTTATAGGCATTGAAAACAAGATACCAGCCTAGAAAAATGGACGATAAATTAACCGCAGTGCGTATCCAATAAATATTATCGCCAAGCTTGATGTACATATATATCTGTACCAACAAATATAAGGCCACTAGCACGCAGCAAAAGTTGAATAGTCGAAGAAATGCAGTTTGTCTTGTTTTGATCGCGTACGCCAGGTAAGCAGCAATGATACCTGTAGCCACGACCGCTAGCATTGCTGCGCCATAGGGAAAAAATGGCAGTGGTGGGCGCGAACCTATGAGTGAGTTTGCCAACAAGCTTATCAGCATGTAAGCAAAGAGAAGTGCGGTAATCAATTTCCGTTTTTTCATATCGAATATTTACGCATGTGGGCTTGTATTAAGTATAGTCCTTATTGTGCTGCTAGTAGATAAGCCAGCCAGTAGGTACTATTAGCGCAAGCGTAATCGTACGCATGTTGTGTATCAAAATAAGAATATAAAGTCAGATAAGTAGCTCACATCGCTACACGCAAGTTCCAAAAAATGCATTTGTCTTAGCTTGATGTGATGTTTTATTGAATTGTCAGTTGCGATTCCATACGTCCGATTACGCAGGGCTAATCGGACCTACTTGGCATACTTATGTTTATGTTCCGCAGACCACAAGTTCTTTACTGCAGCCTCGAACTATTGCCTCAATAAGCCTTGCTACCGATAGCTTTGGCGCGTTGTCCGCTAAATTGTCCTTTCCCAAAACCTGACAAATTCCAGTGGCCAGATACTGCGCCTGTCGCAAGGTTGATCTTGCCATCGAAGTTGGCTGAACCGGCCAGGCCTTTTCCTGTCATTTGTACGACACCCTCGGTTGATACTTTGCCTGTAATGGTAAAGCTGCTACGGGCGGTGCGTGAGTCGGCAGAACCGAGGATATTGCCTTTATGGTCAACGTGGATATAAAACGTACCGGTATCGGCGCCTTGATAATTGCCGTAATAATCGCCAAGTATGCTCTGATTGCCAGATTCACTGGCCCCACTTTGTGCCGATTCTCTGGCGAGCAATGTTGCCTGTGAGCGCAGTTGCGCAAGATTGATAGCACTTTTGGCAGATGCATCTACTTCGACATCCGCAGTAATATCAGTCCTTGATTTTTCCGTTACCTGAGGCACAGGCAATGTATCGGCTGATGCAGGGCTTGCTGCCGCTGGTTTCTTTACTGGATGCGGAGTTTCTATTGCTGAAGTAAGCGGCGGCTTTTGGTGTGCAGGCCTTTCCTGTTTAGTCTTTGGTATCAATGGATAGTTTGGCTTCGCCACAGACGTCAAGAAAGTCACATCTGTTCCTGGTGTTGCATTGTCTGTCTGGCTGGCATGGTGCAGAGAGAACACCAGGAGTAGCAGGATGTGCATCACCAGGATGGCAAGCAGAGGCCATATACGGATAGCTGTGCCGCCATGCAATGATTGCTGTATTGATGTCATTCACATATCCCCTGACTTAACATGTCCTGCATTGAGTACACCAGGGGCATGATATTACAAATCAGTTTGATATGTTTCTGTCATTTTGAGGCATAGGATGCGTCGGATTACATAGAGGCTAATCTGGAGCTACCAGCTGACATGCGTACGATTACGCTGCGCTAATCGTACCTGCAAGGCTTGCATGCGCTACTCCGTAATACCCCAAAAACATCCCCGCCGTCAGTTCTATCAAGACCTTTTGCTGCGGCTCTTCCAGCAAGACCTGCCCCATCGCGACCTGCGGCCAGAAGGCCAGGGACTTGAGCTGCCCTTGCAGCATGTCGCCCATGAGGTAGGGATCGCCAGGCTTTAACTTGCCATCAGCCTGTGCGGCCCTGATCCAGGCGACGATGCCTTCTTCGCGTTTGCTCATGCGCTCTACCATGTCGCGGGCGCGGTCCGGGGTGTGGATGGTGGCGGCGACGGCGACGCGAACCAGATCGATGAAATTGCTGTCGCACATCAGGCGCATCTTGTTACCCAGGAAAGTTTCCAGCTGTTCGCGCAGGCTTTTATTGGCCTGGTAACGAAAATCATCCTGCGAAACCGCGCTTTGCCACAATTTTAACAATATTGCGGTGAATAAATCGTCTTTACTAGGGAAGTGGTTGTACACCGTGCGTTTTGAGACGACGGCCGTGGCAGCGATCTTGTCCATGCTGGTAGCTTCGAAACCATTGAGGCGAAATTCATGGATGGCGGCCTGCAGTATGGCTTCGCGCTTGCGGTCGGTCTGGCGTACGGGTTCTGACATTTTATTATTTTATTAATGTTGTTTGGTTTTGCAGTTGGCTGAACTGCGGATAAAAGAATTTTACACTAAGTAGTTTACTTTTTCAGATTTAGAAACTACACTGTGTAGTGTAATAATTCGATGTGCCAGTGTATGCCCGCCTTGTGCTTCATTTTAGGCCCGACTTATACCCAATTTTGTGGTTTGTATGCTTATCTTCATGACAGGAGTGTTGATTACCATGGCTTATGTTTCCTACCCCAGTAATGCCCAGCAGTTGCCCGCTGTAGTCCCTCAGCCTGCCAGCGAAGGTTTCGTCAACCAGTCACCTGTGCGTGAACCCAGTCTTTTGGGTAACCTGAAAATCATGTGGAAGTTCTTCTTCGACAAACCAAAGGACACCGTGCCTGGTGGCAGCATCCCTGTATTTGAACTGACCAAAGAACAGTTATTGGCTGCACCAGACTATAGCCTGTATCGACTCGGTCATTCGACCATGCTGATGAAATTGCAGGGCGAATTCTGGCTGACTGACCCGGTGTTTTCTGAACGGGCATCGCCTTTCCAGTGGATGGGCCCTAAACGTTTTCACCAGCCACCGATCAGCATTGCTGACCTGCCACCTATCAAGGGCGTGATTCTGTCGCATGACCATTATGATCATCTCGACTATGCCGCCATCATGCAACTGGCGCAAAAGACTGAGCATTTTTTGACGCCACTGGGCGTGGGTGACAGGCTCATCAAATGGGGCATAGAAGCAAGCAAGGTACAGCAACTGGCCTGGTGGCAAAGCACCTGGGTGAATGGCACGCAGTTTGTTGCGACACCTGCCCAGCATTTTTCTGGCCGTGGTTTACATGACCGTGACCATACCCTGTGGGCATCCTGGAGCATACTGACGCCTGAGCTGAAAATATTTTTCAGCGGTGACACTGGTTACTTCAAAGGCTTTAAAGAGATAGGCGATAAATACGGCCCCTTCGATCTGACCATGGTAGAAACCGGCGCCTATAACAAGATGTGGCCCGACGTGCATATGCAGCCCGAGCAATCACTGCAGGCGCATATCGACTTGCGTGGCAAGGTCATGCTGCCCATCCATAATGGTACTTTTGATTTATCCATGCATAGCTGGTATGAGCCTTTCGAGCGCATCGTAGCACTGGCAAAACAGCATGATGTCAGGATCAGCACGCCACAAATGGGTGAAGAAGTCGATATCGCCGAACCGCAAACCGGCAAGCGCTGGTGGCTGTTTCCGCTGGCGCAAGCGAGCAAGCCTGTGTCTTTGCAGTCTGCTTTGGCGGAATAAAATTGCCTCACATTGCTACAGAAACAGAACACATAATGGATGGAATAAAAATGCAAAAAAATTCTCGGAAAAAAGTAGCGCTGATTACCGGCACTTCGTCCGGCATAGGCCTGGCAAGTGCGATTGCCATGGCGCAGGCTGGTTACGTGGTTGTTGCGACCATGCGCAATCTTGCCAAGGCGGATGCCTTGCGCCAGGCAGCACAGCTCGCCGCAGTGGAAATAGATATACAACACCTGGATGTACAGGACCAGGCCAGCATAGAGCAGACTGTGCATCGCATCATGCAAAGCTATGGTCGCATAGACGTGTTGCTCAATAATGCCGGTGCCGGTTACTTTGCAGCCTTGGAAGAAGTACGCATTGAGGAAGTGCAACAAGTCATGGATGTGAATTTCTATGGCGTCTTGCGTGTCACCCAGGCGGTATTGCCGCATATGCGCGAGGCACATGCTGGTCGCATCCTGACCGTGTCCAGCGTAGGCGGTCTGATAGGCCAGCCTTTCAATGATATCTATTGTGCTGCCAAATTTGCCGTCGAGGGCATGATGGAAAGCCTGGCACCAGTAGCGCAACGCTTTGGCGTGCAGGTCTGTCTGATTGAGCCAGGCCCGGTCAATACTGAATTTGTTGCCAATGTGCGTGCGCATGGCAGCAGGCCAGAGCAGCATATAGACGATTATGCAGTCATGCGCGACGCTTATCTGGCAGGCACTGAACAAGCCTTTGCCAGCATGGGCCAAACACCGCAAGCCGTGGGTGAGTTCATTGCTGGCCTGGCTGACGGTGCGCATTTACCCTTGCGTGCACCTACGTCGGATTTTGTGCGCAGCATCATTGCGCGCAAGTATGTAGACACCAGCGGGGACAGCGTGCTGGCCTTGAATAGCTCGCGCTTGCCAGCCTTGAAGTAAGTCTGGTACTAAGTCTGATGATAAGTCTGGCCCCTACATTGACAACACAGGGTAGCGGCCAGACTATTGCTGATGAAGTATCAGCTTAGAAACTATGCTCAGTCGCGGGGAAGGACTTGTCTTTCACCGCCGCCACATAAGCCTGTACCGCAGCGTCTATGCTGGTCTGGCCTTCCATGAAGTTTTTCACGAAGCGGGCTTTACGGCCCGGGAATACACCCAGCAAATCGTGCATGACCAATACCTGGCCTGAGCAATCGACGCCTGCGCCTATGCCTATGGTGGGGATGCGCAAAGAATCTGTGACTTCCTTGCCCAGGCTGGCGGGGATGGCTTCCAGCACCAGCAGGGTGGCACCGGCTTCCTGCACTGCCAGCGCTTCGGCTTTCAACAGGCTGGCTGATGCATCAGTCTTGCCCTGTACCTTGTAACCACCGAGTTGATGCACGGATTGTGGAGTCAGACCCAGGTGGGCGCAGACGGGTATGGCGCGTTCCGTCAGGAACTTGATGGTGGGCAACAGCCAGTTGCCACCTTCGATTTTGACCATTTGCGCACCAGCCTGCACCAGTTGCACGGCGTTGTTGAAAGCGGCTTCTGGCGTGGCATAGCTGCCAAAAGGCATGTCGGCAACGACCAGTGCTTTTTGATTGCCACGGGTGACGGCTGCGGTGTGGTAAGCCACGTCTTGCAGTGTGACTGGCAGGGTGGAGTCATGTCCCTGGCATACCATGCCGAGGGAATCACCGATGAGCAAAATTTCTACGCCGCAACGGTCCATCAAAGATGCGAAGCTGGCATCGTAGCAGGTGAGCATGGTGATTTTTTCACCTTTTTCACGTAGTGCGATCAAGCCAGGAATGCTTACTGCTTTACGGTCTTGCAAATATTCAGCCATTCTTTTTCTCCAAAGGTGATGCTGTCATTTGGTTTTTTTTGACAGCGATTTTGTCTCCACCTACATCCTCAAATTTATTTTTTGTATTCTTTATTGTGCTTGCTTCTTGAATTCTATTGCTGTTGATCGACCAGGCCGGGTGTCGTCCCGGCGGCCGAAATACTTTCTTTGCTTCGCCAAAGAAAGTATTCAAAGAAAGGCGACCGCAGACTCGCTCCCTGCGGGAGTACCCATTTATGCAGCGCAAAAAATGGGAAATGTCCGCAACTCGCTTCGCTCAAACATCGGCCATTTCTTATCCATTTTCTGCGCTACACAAATGGCTTCATCCCAAGCGGATGAAATTCAAAAACAACTACAAATTCAAAAGCAACTTCAAAATCAACACACAACTTATTTGGTGTTTCTCAGGTGTTGGCGATTCTATTTTTTTAACTTCTGAAAATAAAATAAACTGCTCCAACCAGACACAAGCCCGCCCACACGTAATCGAGCTTGAACGGTTGCCCCATATAAAACATGGCGAAGGGCACGAAGACGATCAGGGTCAGGGCTTCCTGTAATATCTTTAGCTGGGCCAGGCTATAGGCAGTGTAGCCTATTCTGTTGGCGGGCACTTGCAGCAGGTATTCGAACAGGGCGATACCCCAAC
Organism: Undibacterium sp. JH2W; assembly: GCF_049340425.1. NCBI lineage: Bacteria > Pseudomonadati > Pseudomonadota > Betaproteobacteria > Burkholderiales > Oxalobacteraceae > Undibacterium > Undibacterium sp. JH2W. Next base: position 24,707 of record NZ_JBMPOT010000013.1, read on the forward strand.
TGATGAAGGCGGCTACCCACCAGGCTTTGCTGGACAGGCTTTTCAAATGGCCGTACCAGGCTACCGTCATAAAGACATTGGAAAGTATCAACAAGCCCGTGGTTTGCAGAATAATAGGGATTTGCATTGCGCCTCGCTTATCGCCTTGTCAAGCGCTCAGGTAGTGGGTAATTCTTGTATGCGTTGCCCAGCAACGGCATCGACATAATCTTGCGCACTACCTTTGCCGGGGATGCCGATATCAGCAGATAGTTGCAGCAGGGGCAGCAAGACAAAAGCGCGTTCTGTCATGCGTGGATGGGGCACTTGCAAGTTGGCGGTGTTGATTTCTTCATCGCCATACAAGAGCAAATCCAGGTCCAGGGTGCGTGGTGCATTACGGTAGGGACGCTCGCGGCCGTGCGCCAGTTCTATGGCTTGCAGGTGTTGCAGCAAGTCAGCAGCGCCGAGGCTGCTGGCCAGTTCCACTACAGCATTGACATAGTCATCGCCAGTCGAATCGATGGGCGCGCTGCCGTACAGGGCAGACTGCGCCACGAGTGCGCTATCCGGCAATTGCGCCAGCGCGGCTATGGCCTGACTGACAGTGACCCTGGCGTCACCCAGGTTGGCGCCTATGCCTATAAAAACTCGTAGGCTCATTCTTCGGCTGCGGCGGCTGCCTTGCGGGGGGCGCGGCGGCGGGGTTTGCGTTTCTTAGGACCTGCTTCGGCTGCCTTGGGTTTGGTGTTGATGAGGCGGTCACGTTCTGTGCTGTCGCCTTCCATGAAGTCTGTCCACCATTGACCAATTTCTTCATCGATTTCACCAGAGGCGCAACGCAGCAACAGGAAGTCATAACCCGCGCGCAGGCGTGGATGTTCCAGCATCTTGTATGGGGTCTTGCCTACGCGTTTGTCGAAACGTGGTTGCATGGCCCAGATGTCGCGCATGTCTGAGCCTATCTTGCGTTGTATCGCCAGGGCATCGGTCTGGGTGTTCAGTACATCATCGGCTGCCAGGTGCAGGGCAGGGATGGGGAATTCACCGGCAGCTTTATAGGCTTCCCATTTCTCAACGACCTGGTGCCACAGCAGTGAGGCAAACAAAAAGCCAGGTGAAACTCCCTTGCCTTGTTGTACGCGCTCATCGGTATTGGCCAGGGCCAGGGCGACGAATTTTTCGCCCAGGGGTTGCTCCAGCACCACGTCCAGCAAGGGCATCAGGCCATGGTGCAGGCCTTCTTTGCGCAGTTGCTGCAGGCAGGCCATGGCATGGCCGCTGGTCAGCAGTTTCAGGGTTTCATCAAAGACGCGGGCGGCGGGTACATTGTTGATCAATGGTGCCATCACGGCGATAGGTGCGCGGGTGGTGGCGTCTATCGTGAAACCCAGTTTTGCGGCAAAGCGCACCACACGCAGCATGCGCACCGGGTCTTCACGGTAACGTGCTTCTGGTACACCGATGATACGCAGGGTTTTCTTTTTGATGTCTTTCATGCCGCCGTGATAATCGAGCACGACCTGGGATGCCGGGTCGTAGTACATGGCATTCACGGTGAAGTCGCGGCGGGCGGCATCTTCATATTGTTCGCCAAAGGTATTGTCACGCAGCACGCGGCCATGTTCATCCTTGGGTGCGCCATCGGTGGCAGCACCACGGAAGGTGGTCACTTCAAGCAAATCCTGCCCAAACATGACGTGCACGATCTGGAAGCGGCGACCTATGATGAAGGCGCGGCGGAACAGGCGCTTGACCTGCTCAGGCGTGGCATTGGTGGCAATGTCAAAGTCCTTGGGTTTGACACCTGTCAGCAAATCACGCACGGCCCCACCTACCACAAAGGCTTTGAAGCCATTTTCTTGCAGGGTCTGGGTGATGCGTATGGCATTCGCGGACACCAGTTGCGGGTCTATGCCGTGGTCTTTATGACTCAGCACAGTGGGCTTTTGGTTGGCGCTGGCGGCATCGCTCTTGTTTTTTACGCCCAGTATTTTGCGAATAAATTTCTTGATCATTGCTTGTCAAACAGGTGAAGTTGAGGCCAACCTTTTGCCAGCGCATGTGCGCTTAATTTGGCATTGGGATTGGTTGCGACAGGATGGCTGACGCGTTCCAGCAGCGGTATATCGTTTTGTGAATCGCTGTAAAAATAACTATGGTGAAAGTCGCTGAGTTGCAGGTTTTGTTTTACCAGCCAGTCTTGCAGATGCACGACCTTGCCCTCGCCTGAACTGGGCACGCCCAGCAGCTTGCCGGTGATATTACCATTGGCATCAAGCTCAGGCTCTGCCGCCATCAAGTGGTGCACACCCAATGCCGTGGCAATGGGTGCAGTCACAAAACGGTTGGTGGCGGTGATGATGGCGACCAGGTGGTCCTGATCCTGATGTTTTTTGATTAAGTCATAAGCCGCAGGCAGCAATGCAGGTGTGATGACTTCCTGCATGAATTGATGATGCAATTCATCCAGTTTTGCACGCGGGAATTGCGCCAGGGTGCCTAGCGCAAATTCCAGGTATTCCACCGGGTCCAGCGTACCTGCCTGGTATTGCGCAAAAAAATCGGCGTTGCGGCGGGCAAATTCATCGGCATCGACTGCACCAACGCGGCACAGGAACTGGCCCCATTCATAGTCAGAATCAATAGGGATCAGGGTGTGGTCAAGATCAAATAGGGCGATATTGCGCATGCTAGTCTGTCGTAGTATCAAGGCCGGGCATTTGCTGCAACATCAGTTCACGCAGCAAGGGCAAGGTAATGGGGCGCTTGGTGACCAGGGAATAATGGTCGAGCTGGTCGAGGATATCGGTCAGCGAGCTCATGTCGCGGCGGTAATGGGTAATCAGATAGGGTAACACGCCAGGCGACAGTTGTATGCCCCGTGCATGGGCGGCACGCTCCAGTGCGTCTATCTTGTCTTCATCGGTCAGGCCATGGACCTGGTAAATCAGGCCCCAGCCAAAACGGGTGCGCAAATCGTCACGTACATTCAAAATCATGGGCGGGCGATTGCCAGCACCGATCAAAAAGCCGCCACGGGCGCGCGCCTCATTGAACAGATTGAAGGCGGCGATCTGGTTCAGCGGTGGCAATTGGTCGCAATCGTCGAGCAGATAGAGGCTGACGCCTTCAGTAAAGTCAAAGGCGCTTTCCGGCGCATCTGCCGGGATATAACGGGCCGTGTCATTATCTGCCAGCGCGTGCAGCAAATGTGTTTTGCCAGCACCTGGCTCACCCCAGATATACACTGAGCGCTCACCATACTGGCTGGTGATGCGCTGGGCAAACATGCCCAGTAATTGCGCCAGTTCGGCATTTTGCCCCACCACGAAGGTGGCGAGGGACGGCAGTTTTTGCGCGTCCAGGTCGAGTATTAATTGCCTCATGTCTGACTATAAAAATGGCTTTTCAGATAAGACACACGCAAATGCTTGACGGCGACCGAGATCACGGCAGAGGCTGGCAAGGCAATCAGGATGCCAATAAAGCCAAACAATTGTCCGAATGCCATCAAGGCAAAAATCACGGTTAGCGGATGCAAGCCTATGCGCTCGCCCACCAGGCGTGGTGTCAGGTAAAACGATTCCAGCATTTGTCCTATGCCATAAATAATGGCGACCGACAACAGGCCGCTAAAGCCATCAAATTGCAGGATAGCACCAATCAGCGCCAGCACCAGCCCCAGGCCATAACCCAGGTAAGGAATGAACACCAAAAAACCAGTGATGATGCCGACCGGCAAAGCCAGGTCAAAGCGGGCGATGCTGAGTGCCACCGAGTAATACACGGCCAGGACGATCATCACCAGGATTTGCCCGCGCAGGTATTGCGCCAAAATATCATCGACTTCTGCCACTGCATTGGCAGTCACGTGGACAAAGCGGCGCGGGATGAAATGGCTGAGGCGGCGTATCAGTGCATGCCAATCCATTAACAGATAGAACAGCACGATAGGGATCAGCAATAAATTTGCCACCATGCCCAGCACTGCCGTGCCACCGACACGTATCGAATTCAAGACCGCCTTGCCGATGACTTCACCACTGCTGGCCATCTGCTCGGTCAGCAAGGTCTTGATGCCGGTACTATCAAGACGCACCTTGATGCCAAACTCAGTGAGCATGGGGGCCAGCATTTCATCGAGCTTGTCAAAGAAGCGCGGGATTTGATCTTGCAATTGTGGCACTTCTTTTTGCAGAATAGGTATCATGATCAAGACCATGGCCAGCACGGCAGCAATCAGAATCACGATGACCAGGGTCGCTGCCACCGAGCGTGGCAAGCCAAACCTGCGTATGCGTAAGGCGCACAACTTGTCTACCCAGGGTGTCAATACATAAGACAAGATGCTGGCGACGACAAAGGGCATCAGCACAGGACCCAGCAAACCCAGCAAACCCAGCAGGGCAAATGCCAGGGCCAGCCACAGCATGGATTGTTTTTGCTCCGACGTAAAAGTAAATGGCATTTTTAAGCTTGGTTAGTAGTCATTTGTCATCGAATTTACCGTCTGTCCCAAAAAATCAGGGTTTTCGCGGTCAATTTGTTAAAATAGCGCTTTTGCCGGACTTTTCTGGCAATTTCTCTATTTTACCGCCTCCTGCCCCTATTGCCGAATATCATGAGCACTTCTACCCCTGTTTCTCTCTCTTACGCCGACGCTGGTGTCGATATGGTTGCCGGCGACGCGCTGGTTGATGCCATCAAACCCTTTGCCAAACGCACCATGCGCGAAGGTGTCATGGCTGGCATAGGCGGTTTTGGCGCCATGTTTGAAGTCAGCAAAAAATACAAGGAACCTGTCCTGGTCTCCGGCACTGATGGCGTGGGCACCAAGCTGAAACTGGCTTTCCACCTCAACAAACATGACACCGTAGGCATAGACCTGGTGGCCATGAGTGTCAATGACATCCTGGTACAAGGCGCAGAGCCTTTGTTCTTCCTCGACTATTTTGCCTGCGGCAAGCTGGATGTTGCTACGGCAACTGATGTCATCAAGGGCGTGGCCTTTGGTTGCGAACAAGCTGGTTGTGCCCTGATCGGTGGTGAAACAGCCGAGATGCCATCCATGTACCCTAACGGTGAATACGACCTGGCTGGCTTTGCCGTTGGTGCCGTAGAAAAATCCAAGATCATCGATGGCAGCAAGATACAACCGGGCGACGTTATCCTCGGCCTGGCCTCTTCCGGCATCCACTCCAATGGCTTCTCACTGGTGCGCAAGATCATCGAAGTTGCCCAGCCAGACCTGAATGCCGATTTCCATGGCCGCAGCCTGGGTGACGCCCTGATGGCACCAACCCGCATCTACGTGAAACCCCTGCTGGCCCTGATGGAATCCCTGGAAGTCAAAGGCATGGCCCACATCACCGGCGGCGGCCTGGTAGAAAACGTCCCACGTGTACTGGGCGATAAACTGACTGCTGTCCTGCATAAAGACGCGTGGACACTGCCACCCCTGTTCACGTGGCTGCAACAACACGGCGGCGTGGCTGACGCAGAAATGCACCGCGTCTTCAACTGCGGCATAGGCATGGCCGTCATTGTTGCAGCTGAACTGGCTGATGCAGCCCTGGCACAACTGACTGCGGCTGGTGAATCGGTCTACAAGATCGGTGAAATCCGTGCGCGTGAAGGTGATGAGCATCAGACTATTGTGGTGTGATGGCTTGATCGCTAGCTGTTAATGATGACGGGACCTTTCAGGTCCCGTTTTTTTTGGCCGTCTTATTTGCTCGTCTGATTAAGGCGAAACCCGGCAAAGCTGATAATCCTGTCCTATAGTATCAATAAAAATGTCAATACAAATGTCAATACAAATGTAAATACAAATATCAATGCAAAATAAGTGTAACTTATATGTATAGGTGAACAATGCGCTTTGAATGGGATGAAAACAAAAATCAAACCAATATTCGCAAGCGCGGCATAGACTTCAGTGATGCCGCTGATATTTTCAAGCATCCCATGCTGACGCTTTTTGATGGTCGTGAAGATTATGGTGAAGATCGCTGGATTGCCCTGGGATGGATACATAGTGTGATAGGCGTCGTGGTTTATGTGGAAAGGGGGAGATGTTATCCGCACTATCTCTGCCCGTAAGGCAACAAAAATGAGGTGAAACGCTATGAGCAAAGTATCTAAAACAGATTGGAAACGCCTGGAAGCGATGAAAGATAAAGAGATCGACACCAGCGATATTGCCGAGCTGGGAGATGATTTTTTCCAGCGCGCAGAATTACGCACGCCATCCAAGCAGGCCGTGACTATCCGCCTTGATAGTGATGTACTTGAGTGGTTCAAGGAACAAGGCCAGGGTTACCAGACACGCATTAATCAGTTATTACGTGTGTATATGGAGACCAAGCAACAGAAGTCCAATTAAAAGTTCGCTTGTCATTCATTGGCAGCAAGTGAATAAACACGCCTAAAGTAAAAAATCTATGTCAGTGTATGTGTGATTATGCATTGCTATTTGGAGTCGCTTGCAAGTCTAATCGCAACTATCTTGGTTGTCGTATTAACCAAGATTAACGATCAAGTCCGTGCCGAAAGTAATTTGGGCCACATCGCATGCCATGATTATGATTTGACCGATAGTTTGTTTGCTGTGATTTGTACTCATCCACCAACCAGATGTTAATTTGGTAGAGCAATCGCGAATTAAGTCTGGACGTCCAGGATAAAGCTCGTTGGGATCTATCGCTAAGTAACGGCGACTCCGGCCATGTTTGGGGAGCCCTGAAAACCGTTGTGCGAACGATTCATCCCTCTGAATCAGCAAATCGAATATTTGTCTGAGATTGTCAATAGCGTTGCGAGCTGGGTGAAATTGATTTTCGAACGAAAAACCTGTTTGTACCTGAGGTGATTTAGAAGAATGTTGAATAGCGTTTGGATATTGCGAATGCGCTGGATATATTATTGCGCTTGATAAATTCGATTTAGGAACTGAAGTTGATCTCTGTAGTGGTTGGGGTGTAATTTTTTTCCCCTGAATGATAGATAACGGTTCAATGCTTACTGCACTTTCCTTCATGAAAGAAGCAACCATGTCTGGCCCTGGCTTGAATCCGCACAAGATTTCGACACGATCTGCAACAATCTCCAGTAACATTTCGTCTTCGTCAGCTATGATCTGCTGCCACGCCTTTGGAAGGGTTGCTAACATCTGTCGATCTTTAGAAACGTTACGATAATCGTCGCGGGCAGCCTGTATAGCGGCTCCGGAAATAACAGCTGAATGCAATAAATACCGTCTCAATCGCTCCGCGCATTCCTTGACATCACGGTCAACAATATCAAGTTTGTAGACGCGGCGCTCGCCATAATTGCCTTGTTCACCAGGGAGAAAGAAATTCCACTCACGACCATCAGTCAGGATTGCCATGGGTACGCCATCATGAAAGGCATATTCGAACAGCTGTCGCTCGGCTCCATCGCTCTGGCCGATCTGTTTAACCTCAATGAACATGATCGGTTTAGTTGGTGGATTACACAGGGCAAAGTCAACTCGGCGACCACTTAACGAGTATTCTGGCCATACAGAATCGGTGTCGTAAGAGGGCCAGCCGAGGGCGTGAAGTAACCTTAACACGATGCCTTGTGAGACAGATGCCTCATTAGAGAAGCGGCCAGCTCGGATGCCAACACGAATGGCTTCAATTTGTTGTTCAATCTCCATCTTGTTTGCTCCTATAATTTTAGAGGCATTTTACAGGAGGTGTTGATTTAGTGGATTATGTGTCTAGTAAAAGCAAATCTACTCTGAATTGAACAGTATCTTAATAAGACAGGTTTTCACTTGTGTAGATCAGAAACGCTTAATCGTAAGTATGTGATGTTTTAAAATTGAAAGTTATTCTAGCAATGTGCAGTAGCGAGCGATCTCAAATAGGTGCCGGCACTTAAGACATGATTTCGATGCCATCGTCATCCACCAGCTTTAGCACTGCCATGTCAAGACCAGACATAGAAAAATCACGCATATCCTTGCTAGTTAAAACAGCTTCGCCTACGATTTTTTGACTGTTAGAATTTGCAGGCAGCCCAGGCATGCATTTAGCAATGCGTTAACGGCAAATTAATGGAGCTTTGCTGTCCGGGCTTGCACCTATTTCTTTTGGCTTGTGCTTGCGTATAGCTTTAACGTGCATCAGGCGGTGTCACACCAGGCAGCCACTTTTTGTAAATGCGTTCAAAGCTGCCGTCGGCCTTCATGTCATCAAGGGCTTTTTGCCAGCGGTTGGCGACGCTGTCAGGTGTATCACGTGAAAAGGCGATATATTGGACTGCCTGGGTAATCGTGGAAGCAGTCTCTATGTCATTGGCATTGATGCCAGCTGCCAATAGCGTATCAGCAAGCGTCACATCATCAAGGGCCATCAAGGGGGCTCTTCCTGCCACCAGCATGCGCACGGCATCAGCCGGAGTGGGCACAGAGTTGATATTGTTAAAACCCATGCCACGCAGCATTTGCTGCAAATACCATTCTCGCGGAATCAGGATGCGTTCGGCACGCCTGGCTTGTTCCAGATTATCAAAGCGCTGGCCGCCGCGACGAGTATAAAAATGTGCAGTGGTTGCAGAGACAGGGCCCACCCATTTGAATAATTTTTCGCGCTCCGGGGTTCTGGTGGTGACAAATAATCCTACGTTAGGTGTAGTGCTTGCATGGGCATAGGCTCTTGCCCAAGGCACAACTTCGATAGGTGCACTTATACCTAGACGGTTCATGATTTCTTCAACTACTTCAGTACCAAGACCGGCAGCCTTGCCTTTTTGTGAAAAGCTGATGGGTGGATACTCTTCAGTATAGAACCTGAGTGGTGTTTCTTCTGCCATCGCGTCCAGGCTTGCCAGCATACAGAACAGCAACGTGGCCAGGCGACGAACTGGCTGAAAAGACATGATCTTCTCCTCTTTGCATAAGTGGTTTCAATATATGCAGGTGGCAAATAGATGTCAATCTTGTGGGCAAGGGACGTGCACATTCGCAAATAATATAATGGCTTTGCAACACTCGCCCTGCAACATTTACTGAAAGTGGCGCGCAAGGAGTGGCAACTGAAACGCTTGTTTGCCTGCGTTACTGTGAATAATCCCGCGTCCGCAAGGGTACTGGAAAAATGTGGCTTTATCCGGGGCCAACACCTGGCCCGTCTTGCCTGTATAGATGGTAACTGGCTTGATGGCCATGAATTTGCACATGCCCTCACTGCACCTACGTTGCCAGTCCTCGAAGCGATTATATGAGTACGCTGCACCGCTGAACTGCGAGCAAGTGCACTGTAGCTACTGTCCAGATTGTCCGGTTCTGGACAGATATCCAGGGTCGGGTAAGAATAGTGGCAAATAACAATCATTTATCTTTATTGCAAAATAATAATCCTGTATATTTGTTTGCAAATTTCCCGTACGACCTCCCTCCAGAAAGGATATTTGTATGCAGCATGCATTGCGTGGTTCTTTGGTTATGCTGGCTCTGATCGGTGGCCAGGCGGCCGCGTCGACGAGTCACTCACTGGGTATAGAGCGCAAGCAATATGGCGAATCGATAGCCTATGACATGAATGCTGCAGGCCAGGTGGCAGCCGTCATCAAGGAGAAAGATGGTACGCCGCATGCTGTATTTTTTGAAAACGGCAAACTGGTCAAGCTGGAGTTGCCGGGGGAAACCGAGAGTGAAGCCAAGCGTATCAATGACAAGGGGGAGATAGTCGGGTCTTCCAAAAAAGACCAGTCCTGGAGAGCCTTCATCCGCAATCGCGAGCATGGCGTACAAGAGCTGGGCACCCTGGGGGGCTCCAATAGCTATGGCGCTGCCATCAACAACGCAGGGCTGGCAGCAGGGTTTTCGGACACCCGCAATCATGAATTGCATGCCTTCCTCTATACCCCTGGCGAAGAACTCAAAGACCTGGGGACCCTGGGTGGCAGAATCAGTTACGCCAGCGGTATTAATAATCCTGGCCAGGTGGTGGGCACTGCGATGATCACAGACGGTTCGCGCCATGCCTTTTTATATGACAAGGCCACCGGCATGCGAGACCTTGGCACCCTGACAGGTCGCTATAGTTCAGCAACAGCGATCAATGATCACGGTGTCGTCGTCGGCACTGCAGAAATGAAAGACCGTCGCTGGCATGCCTTTATCCATGATGGCAAACAGATGATAGACCTGGGCGCAAAAATTGGTTTTGGCGACAGCTTCGCCACTGGTATCAATAATGAAGGCCATGTCGTTGGCGTGGTAGATACCCAGGACATGCGCTTATCCTTTGTCTGGCGCGACAATAAAATGACCTTGCACCCGGCTGGCAAAAGCCTTTACCTGACCAATGCCATCAACAATGCCGGTCAAGTCATAGGTGCCAGCTATGACCGCGGCCTGAATGCCGCCACCATGCCTTCCAATGCCATCCCCTTTGTTGATGTGGGTGGCGACAAAATCCTGTTCTTTAATGTGTTGACGGTATTGCTGGCTGCTGGCATTGCCATATTCCGCAAACGTCTCAAGGGTTTGTTTTTTGATGGCAGGTTGATTTTCAGGACCTGATGCACTCTAATTGCGGAACCCAGGCAAGATATGCAATGCTATTATTGCAATTTGTATTGCCGCCTGGGCTGCGCATAGTGGCAAGGAAACCTAAAGAGTCCGGCAAAATTCCCAACGACCCCGTCTATTCATAAACATATGCAAGCCAGATACAAACTTATCTTTATCTTGACCGCAGCTTTGAGCACTACCCTTTCATTGCCAGCATATGGCAGAGCTGGGCCAGCACGCAGTGCCGAATATAATAAATGCATGGACAAATCGGAGGGGGTTGACCCGGTCATGCTCGATTGCATATCTGCTGAATATGACCGCGTCGACAAACGCCTCAACAATGCCTATAAAAAACTGATGGCTAAACTCAAAGCTGAGCGAAAAAAGGAATTGCAGGAGGTGCAGCGGCTGTGGCTGAAATTTAGCGATGCTAACTGCCAGTTTTATTATGATCCCGATGGTGGCACTTCTGCCAGAATGAGTGCAAATGAATGCTCTGTGACGGCCAGAATATTGAGAGCTGAAGAACTTGAGTTACTCACTCCTGACTATTGAAATATTCAGTTCGCCACCGCTTATGAGTGACAGGCCAGCACTGCTGCTTTTGAGCTGACTAAATCAGGTGCACCAGACCAGGCGCAATAGCCAGCTCAGTGCGGACAACAATTTCAGTTGGCAGGTGTTATCCGCACCGTGTTAAGGTTTTTATTTGTCGATTGCAGGCTTGAATGCAGCGACTTGTTTGAGCAAGCTTTCCAGGCCGCCATAGACACTGATCTTATCGATTTTCTCTGTCATTTTTTCCAGCGTCTCCAGTTCCTTGAGACGCAAGGCAACCGGATTATCTTCCATCACCCTAGAAGTATTCATCAGTGATCTGGTGGCAGCAGTTTCTTCGCGGCGGCGTATCACATTGACTTGCGCCGCTTTTTCTGCTTCCACTACCTTGGCCAGCATGGTTTTTATTTCACCCGGCAAGATCAAATCCTTAATACCCAGGCTGACGATTTCTATACCCTGGGCCTGGGCTTTTTGAGCGACATACTGCAAGATCTGCCCATCAGTTTCATTCTTGTTTTCCAGCAGCCCATCCAGCGTTTTGCTGCCCACTGCAGCCCGCAGGGCGAACTGGATCTCCTTGTATATAAAATCCTTGTAGTCATTCAGGCTGGCCAGCATCAATGGCGCATCGATGATCTTGTATCCTGCCGTGGCATTGACGCGCAAAGGCACCTTGTCTTGCGTCAGCATTTCCTGGACGGTAATTTCCAGCGTCGTCAGGCGGGTATCAATGACAGTCAGGCTCAGGCGGTTTCCACCATGCCAGTAGGCATAAAAACCGGGTTTCAAACTGGCATGGAAAACGCCGTCAATGTAAAGCATGCCGACATGTTCGGAAGGTACTTCATAACTGGTGACATGCTTTGCCAGCAGGCCAGCGATGCTGGTATTGCTGCGCATGGCCAGTACGATATGCTCTTCAAGGGCGCGTGGGGCCTGTTCCAGAGAAATCAGTTCCAGCTTCAAGTCGCTGCTGGCAAGCGCAGGCGTTGCCTGGCTGGTGACATGCACCAGTTCATTCTTGTTCCACCAGACGGCAAGTTGCTGGTCACTGGTTTCAATTTTCTTCAGTTGTGTGCTTAATACTGCATGCCCACTGGCGATGATGGCTTGTACGACATCCTTGGCATCAATAACCTGTGATTGCTTGCAGAGAGTCAGCCTGGTCTTGGGCCAGACCTCAAAATAGGCATGCCGCCCAGGCAGCAGAAAATCGCGAAAACTTTCTTCAGCAAACAAGAGCCCATAAGAACCGGCTGCTATGGTGAGCTGTTTTATGCAGCCTACAGGTACGCCTGCGGGCAGCTGCTCCAGCCATGCAACTGGCACTTTCAAGTCTGCTGCAATGTGGGTCTTGAACCCCTTGACACCCAGACCCTGCTTCCAGAAAGCCTGCAATGAATTTGGCGCGACACAAAGAAATTGCTGGCCGCTACAAACCAGTGCCACTTCATCATGGGCAGTTTGTACAATGTCCAGATGAGCTTCCAGTTCTTGCTTGTGATGGGCATTCAGCCATTCCAGCTTGCTGATGCTGGCTGGGAAATCCGTCAGATTAGAAAGTGTTAACTTCTTTGACCATGGCAAAAAATGGCTGCCGCTGGCCAGTATTTTTTCAAAACCATTTGGGCCATATCAGGTATGCGCAGGGGCTGGTAAAAAGTACCGATGCACCTGGATTTTGAAGACACCGATAGATGGCATGCTAATGCCTGGCCTGTAAAGGTTTTAGGTTACCAGGCCCAGAGATAATAGAGGTGGCAATTTGATGTCTTGTTACATTACGCCTCCTATTGACTGTATCCCGTAGTCAGTAGGAGGCATTCAGGAGGTATATGCTTGATGCATACTCTTACGCCTCACTAAATTGAGGCAAGTAAGATCAATCACAATTTGAAGGCCAACTAATTTTTTAGATTTCCACTGATAAATGGCTGGAAACCTTCTGTTGCAGACAATCGCTTTCTATAACAGGCAGTATTTTTCTGTAAAGTAATCCAATATGGCTCGCTCGTACTTAATTCGGCTTCCTTGCAAATGGCCTTGATCGTAACGATAGAAGAATTGCCTTTGCCTGGCATTTTCATGGCAGTAAATCCAAGCTTGAAATCTTCGGTTGGATTATATGTTTCTATGGTCGTGGCGGTTGCCATTTGAATCTTCATATCGGAAGTTTTCACAATATAAATTTCAGTGAGCGAAAATAGTTTGTCGCATTCAGTTTTTGACTGACAAGTGATTTTTGAGCTTTCTTCGGCGCGAGCAATTTTTTGACTTAATTGGAGTTGCTCATCTTTTTCCTGGCCTACCTTTTGTATGGTGAGCGCCAGATCTTCGTCTTGCTTTAATTTTTTCTGACGTTGTTCTTCTTGCCAGTTGTCGGCTGTCATCGTCATCCTGAAGATTTTATTAGGGCCTTGATTGAACCATTTTATATCTGGATCCGGCGTATATTTTTCTTTGGTGAAGGTGATCTCTCTGGCTTCCATCTGGCCACCTTCAAAGAGACCATTGGTCATTCTCGCACTTACTTCACATGCGCCAGTCGCATCGCTTATACAAGAATTGTGCGTGGTTTTTTTGCTGTAGACGTCAAAAAGATCAAAACTGATTTTCACACCTGCGATAGGTGTTTTTTCATTCCTGTCTGTTACCTCAGCCCGCCATTTCATGTCCACATCAGCAAAAGCAGGCAAGGATGCTATCACTAGCATTCCTGCTACGCACTTCATCAAGTTTTTCAAAGTATTTTCCTTTTTTATCAGATTCTAGTTCCAGATATCGCATATGTCGTTGCGATTGTAACGGAATCATAAGGATAATGCGTGATGATGCAGGCTGGTGGTAGCTGCTGTAAAGCGGACAGCGCGCCTGCCTTCACAGCGGAAACATCTGCTCAGCCACCTGCTCCCAGCTATCTCGCGGCCCACTAGCGGGCACTTGTTGCATGCAAAACGTGACATCAGAATCTGGCCTGATCAGCATATAGGCGGTCAACTGGCGTTGCAGTTCTGCTGTGCTGATATCCTCAATGCCACCGTAGGCTTGCAGCAAGGCTTTAAGAAGCAAAGGATTGCCTTGTGCCATGAAGATCATGGGTGTCAGGATTTCCAGGCGGTCGCTGTTGCCGGCGATGGCATCACCAAAGTCCAGCAAGCCGCTTAACTTCCACAGGCCCTGTTCCTGCTTTGCCATCAAGTTCCAAGGGTGTATATCCATATGGATGAAACGCAATTCATCTGCCCTGGCAAAATCGCCTGCTTGCTCCAGATAAGTCATGACCTGGGCCAGCAGAACCTCGGGCATTTTTCTGCGCTGGTGCCTGGCCATGCAATCAGCGATCAGCTTCTGTATATAGCCAGACCAGTCGACCTTGATGGCGATGTCAGCATCAAGCTTCACGCTGCCCAGTTCGCGCATGAGCTGGCCAGTCTGCTGCATGATGGCGAGTTTTTCTTCCAGCGCCAGAGAGGGCCATATGTCAGCCAGCAAAGTGCCATGCAAACGGCTGCTGATGATGAATACCCAGCCGTCAATCTCGCCGCTACCTAGCAGCCTTGGTGTCTGCAATGATAGCTTGCCCTCAAGCAGTGGCGTCACCAGAATTTCTTTGTCACCCTGACGCCGCCAGTTGGGTGGCACCAGTTTGACGATCACTTCATCACCGAGGCTAAACAAGGCATTTGCCCCTAGAGGGATTTTCTCCCAGTTGCCAGCTGGCAGATCAAATGTCTGCTGCAGATAGTCCAGTACTGGTAGCCAGGCTGGCAAAGCCGACTTTGAGATATAGTCATTGCACGTCGGATTGTCCAGATTTTGTGGCAGGCAGTTGAGGCTAATGGTCATGAGGATGTATAGAGAAAATAAGCAAAAAATATGGGGACCATCAAGGTCCCACATACCAGCACAGGAGTACTATTAAACCATCAAGGCAAACGCGCATTATCCTGCTTGAGCTTGAACACTTCCACACCTATCGCATAGCCGACAAAGCCTTTGTCTGTAGGCAGCAGGCGTATCTTGTTGACGGCGCGGCCCATGGGCACGTGTTTCCAGGTCTGGCCGCCATCGGTGGTTTGGTAGCCGCCATCGATGGCGCCTACCCAGCCGGTCTTGGCATCGATGAAGCCTACGCCAAATTCCCTGACCTTGATGTCGTTGACCAGGGGGATTTCTTTCCAGCTCAGGCCGCCATCTTCAGTCTTGGCGACATAGCGCTGGCTGGTGGCAGGATCTGGGTTATAGCTCTGTATCGTCACATAGCCAGTGTCGCGGGTAGGGAAGCTGGCTTTCCAGGTGATTTCATTGAAGCGGGTCGATTCGTAGACAGTTTTCCAGGTGGCACCACCGTCCCTGGTCAAGATGATGCGGGCGTGCGATTTCTCGGTGTCGCTGCTGGAGGCACCGATGACAAAACCGGTATTGGCATCAAAGAATTTGACGTCAAGTATCATGCCTGTGTACGGCGTCATGTCTATGCTTTTCCAGCTATTGCCACCATCCAAAGAACGCAGCAAGGTAGCTGGGCCACCAACGCGGCCACCTGCATGGATGACGGTTTTTTCTGCACCGCCAGATTTGTCATGCAAGATGTCTATGCCACACAAGCCCTTGATGCTGATACCTTCCATGCCTCTGGCGACTTGCCAGGTGGCACCGCCATCGCGGGTTTCATACAGCGGCGTGGTATCGGTGACGCCTGGGTAGTAATCCGTCCCTATATTACCCGCATAGCCGTGCATGGCATCGACAAAACCCACAGTGCGAAAGAAGGTGCCGGGCTTGGATAATTGTTCCTGCCAGTTTTGACCACCATCGCTGGTCTGGTAAATCTTGCCGCCGCCGTTGACATACCAGCCCAGGTCTGGATTGACAAAGTAGATGTCATCCTGCTTGCCTTTGTAGGCGACGGTATTGAGCTTGCTCCAGGCGGCATCTGTGCTTAATTGATAGTGCGGTGTGGTGGCTTGTGGTGCTGTGCTACATGCCGTGAGGCCCAGGCTTAACAAGCCGCTCAATATAGTCGCTGTTGTCGCCGTCCAGATTTTTTGTGGTTTGGTTTTCATTTTTATTTTTTGAATTCAGGGATGATGGAGATGCTTGGACTTGCCTGGATGATGGAAGTTTCTTGAACTATTTATTGCCTTGGGAAATATGCGATCGCTATATTGTGTACCTGTCGCGGTCCTGGCGATGAGTCAATTGCATCCCATCTCATTTATTGTGCACCCAGACACCGAGTTTTTCTACATAGTAGGTGTGGTATTCATCTACTTCTATGTTGTAGACGCGTGCGGATTCGCCAGTTTGCTTGACCTTGGTTACTAAGAGGTTGCCAAAATTGGCAGCTTCCAAAGTACTTCCAAATCTTAATTCACCACATGGAACCCATCCCACCTTACTTACATAAAATGGATGATCCGGGGTCACACGTAGAGGACTGGCTACTTTCTCGCCACCTGGTTGTACATAAGTGATATGCACAATCGGTTTGTCATCATAGATAAAAGTTTTAGTGACTTGTTTGTAAAAATATTCTTGTTCCATTCGAATATGAGAAGGCGTGTCTTCATTCTCCGGATAAGACAACACCCAATCCCCGACACAAATATCCTCTATGGGTTTCAAACCTTCCTTGGTATGCACTAATGTGCCAGCGACAAAACAAGCCTTATCCCTGGGCATCTCAATTGCAGCAGTCATAGTGACGGATTGAGTTGAATTGCCATTGTTTTCTATGGCACTGATTTGAAGATGTTTTGCCGGGATAATATTGAAGACGCGCATGCTTTATTGTTATCAGTGTTGTAAAAGCTGAGTATGGCCGTCAGCGATGATCAAACTAAGGAATGGCATGCCTGGGCTCTGCCTCAAGTCAAACGCCTGTGCCTGACCAGCACCTGCTCCTGCGCCTTGAAATGCGCAGCGAGTTTTTCCACCATGTAGACAGAGCGATGCTGGCCGCCGGTGCAGCCTATGGCGACGGTCAGGTAGCTGCGGTTGTCGCGTTTGAAGGCGGGTAGCCATTTGCTGATGAACTGGTGGATATCGCTATACATCTCGTCCACCATGGCTTGTTCTTTGAGGAACTGGATGACGGGTTCGTCGCGGCCGGTCAGCGGGCGCAGCACGGGGTCGTAATGGGGGTTGGGCAGCATGCGTACGTCGAAGACATAGTCGGCATCCAGCGGCACGCCTATCTTGAAGGCGAAGGATTCAAACATCAGTGTCAGCGGGGTATAGCCTATCTGTATGACATCCTTGACCCAGGCGCGCAGTTTGTTGGCGGACAAGTCGCTGGTATCGATGACATGGGCCACGACTTGTATGCCTGAGAGGATTTCGCGTTCTTCCTGTATGCATTCGGTCAGGCTGAGTCTGTCGCCGGGTTCTTTATCGAGGCCCAGGCGGTGTGACAGTGGGTGGCTGCGGCGGGTTTCTGAAAAACGCGCGACCAGGGATTCTGTGCTGGCGGTCAGGAACAGGACTTTGACATTATGGCCCTGGTCACGCAGGGTCTGGATAGAGTCGGGCAAGCCCGTCAATAAATTAGCGCTGCGGGTATCAATGGCGATGGCGGCCGAGGGTATGCCTTCGCGCGTCAGGGTGTTGATGAGCTCGGCCAGCAGGCTGGGCGGCAAATTGTCGACGCAATAATAACCGGCATCTTCAACCACATTCAGAGCTACCGATTTGCCAGAGCCGGAGATACCGGAGATAAGCAGGATTTCCATAGCGGATACCGTCGTGGGTAATTACAGCAATTAGTCGTGGACAATCAAATCAGTTAGTCACCGTTTTCCATGGCGCGTCGTTGCCGCTCCATGAAATCTTCCAGCGTATTAATGCCACGTAATTGTAATATGGTATTGCGTACCGCTGCTTCCAGCAAGACCGCAATATTGCGGCCAGCAGCCACCGGGATGACGACTTTTCTGATCGGCAAACCCAGCACTTCTTCGGTTTGCGAATCGATGGGCAGGCGCTCGTAATTTTCTTCCAGGGTGCTACGGCGCACCAGGTGTACGATGAGTTTCAGGCGCATCTTGCGGCGTACTGCAGTTTCACCAAAGATGGTCTTGATATCGAGCAAGCCCAGGCCGCGCACTTCCAGCAGGTTTTGCAGCAATTCGTGGCAGCGGCCTTCTATCATATTGGGGGCGATGCGCGAAAATTCGACGGCGTCATCAGCCACCAGGCCATGGCTGCGGGAAATCAATTCCAGCCCCAGCTCGCTCTTGCCCAGGCCAGATTCACCAGTGATCAGCACACCCACACCCAGCACGTCCATGAAGACGCCATGCATGGTTATTTTTTGTGCGAGTTTTTTCGACAGATACACGCGCAGATAATCAATGACTTGCGCTGATGGATAAGGCGTGGAAAACAGCGGGATATTATTATCGTCGCAAGTCGTCAAAAATGCCGGCGGTGATTCCAGACCTTGCGCTACGATCAGGGCAGGCGGTGCACCAGCGACCAGTTCACGCATGAGGTTATTGCGTGAGGCATTCGACAGGCGGTTGTAATACGAGAGTTCCTGGTGGCCCAGCACTTGTATGCGGCCAGGGTGGATCAGGTTCAAATGCCCGACCTGATCGGCAGAGGAAGCTGCATCGCCCGTGATTTGCTTGTCCGCGCCAGCAAAACCGGCAAACCAGCCCAGTTGCATGGTGTCGCGGTTATCGTCGTAGATTTTTTGTACCGTGAGTTCTGTCAATGATGGCATGGCTATATGGGCTGAATCTGACGATATGCTACTGGGTGGCTGGGAGGGATAACTAGGCGAGTCTGGTGGCCATGCGCATGCATGGCTGCCTCAGACCTTCAATCAGGCATTGCCAGGCAAATTGGGGCGCCATGCCATGATTTTTTCATAAATTGCCGCCGCACTGGCTTCTGTGTTGAGGCTATCGCGGAAAGTTTCATTGGACAGCATCTCGGCCACTTCAGACAGGATTTCCAGATGCTGTTGCGTGACATTGTCAGGCATGAGCAAGAAAATCAGCAGGCTGACCGGCTGGCTGTCGGGTGATTCAAAAGGAATCGCCTCTTTGAGCCTGACCAGGGCGGCAATCGGAGCTTTCAAGCCCTTGATGCGGCCATGCGGAATGGCCACGCCGTGGCCCAGCCCGGTAGAGCCCAGGCGTTCACGGGCAAACAGGTTATCGGAGACAACTGAGCGCGCTATGCTGCAATTATTTTCGAATAACAGCCCGGCCTGTTCAAATGCTCTTTTTTTGCTGGAGACTTCCAGATCCAGCAGTACGTTGTTGAGAGGCAGGATTTTTGCAATATTCGTCATGGTGCAAGATCGTTTTACAGCGAAATGGTGCGATGCACAAAATTGGGTTTTGACAAATTATAGGCTTCTTTTGGGCGCTATGCGCAAAACTTGACAACACTTTTAACGAACGTTGTCTCTTAGTAATTTTTCAAATTTATCAACTGGCAGTGGCTGGCTGAAATAAAAGCCCTGCATTTCCTGGCAACCAGAGTCGGCCAGGAAGAACATCTGATCGGCTTTTTCCACGCCTTCTGCAGTGACACTCATGCCCAGCGCCTTGGCCATGGCGATGATGGCATGCGTCAATACCACGGAATCCTGGTTCTCTGGTATCTCGCGAATAAAGGAGCGATCTATCTTGAGATTGTCGATAGGGAAGCGTTGCAAATAAGATAAAGATGAGAAACCTGTCCCAAAATCGTCGAGCGAAATACTGATACCGAGTTTCTTGATGGCAGCAAATACCGGCAGCAGCAAGTCCACATCACCCATCAGCAAGCCTTCGGTGATCTCCAGTTGCAGGGCAGAGGGGGGCAAGCCTACTTCCTGCAAGACTTGTTCTATGTATTTTGGCAAGCCAGGGTCCTGGAATTGCTTGGGCGAGATATTCACGCTGATCACCAGGTCGGGCGAATACTGTTCGCGCCATAACTGGGTTTGCAGGCAAGCCTGGCGTAAAATCCAGCGACCCAGCGGCAGGATGAGGCCAATTTCTTCCGAGATGGGGATGAATTCATTCGGTGGTACCAGGCCGACGTCCGGCATTTGCCAGCGTATCAGCGCTTCGGCCCCCACCACGCATGAGGTGCTGAGGCAAATCTTGGGCTGGTAATACACCAGGAATTCATTATCCGTCAGGGCACGGCGCAGATTGGTTTCCAGCGCATAACGGTGCTGGGCACGGACATTCAGCTCAGTGGTGAAGAACTGGTAGTTATTGCGGCCAGATTCCTTGGCATGGTACATGGCGGAATCGGCACAACGCATGAGCGTAGGGCCGTCTTCACCATCATGCGGATAGACGCTGATACCGATAGAGGTGCCCAGATGGTATTCATTGCCATCGATGACAAAGGGATCGCGCATGCGCGCCAGCACGCGTTCTGCCAGGTCCTTGAGTTGCATGGCATCTTCAAAGGCTTCGGCAACGATGACGAATTCGTCACCACCCAGGCGGGCCAGCATATCGCTGGTACGTATGCAAGAACTCAGGCGTGAAGAAACATCGCGCAAGAGCGTATCACCAGCGGCATGACCAGCCGTGTCATTGACGTTTTTAAAACGGTCAAGATCAAGGAACAGCAGGGCCAGGCGGTGTTGGGTACGCTTGGCATTGGCCAGCGCCTTGTTGAGGCGTTGATTGAGTTGATGGCGATTCGGCAAGCCAGTCAGGGCATCATAAGAAGCCATGAAGTGCAACTGCCTTTGTGTCTCGCGCACCTCGGTTGTGTCGGTGAATGAAATCAATACGGCAGAAACACTGGTGCTGCTTTTTTTGTTGATAGGCAGGATATTCACCAGCAGCCAGACGATGGAGCCGTCACGTAACTCCACCCCCGTCGATAAATTCAAAATCGGTGCCTTGTTGCGAAATACCAGTGAGACTGGATCATCGCCCATGCGTATCGATTGCCCCTCGTCGCCGAGTATGCTCTTGAAATAACGATGGCGCTTGCCTACGGTGTTGATGTCATCTATCTTCAGGATGCGCTGGGCACTGGGGTTGCAGGTCAGGATCTGGCCGCCTGGGCCTATCATCATGATGCCTTCACTGAGATTGGTGACCACGGAGCGATAGCGTTCTTCGCTTTCCTCCAGGCTTTGCTCCATGTTCTTTTTGTCTATCGCCAGACCGATGAGATCGCAGGCATCCATCATCATGGCTTGCTCATCTTCATTCGGGCTATGTACCTTCTGGTGATACACGTCGACCGTGCCTAGCAGGGTATTGAAGGCGGTCGTAATCGGTAAAGACCAGCAGGAGCGCAAGCCATAACGCAAGGCTGGTTCACGCAAATTCTTCCACAGCGGGCTGACGGCAATGTCCTGGACGATGGTGGTGCGCTGGTAGAAAATCGCTGCCGAGGCCGAGCCCGAGCTGGTATCGACCGGCACATTGCCCAACAAGGCGCAAAAGCCGTCGGGTAGCGAAGGGCCAGCCCCAAAACTCAGTTGCTGGGTACTCGCATCAAACAGGGTGATCGCGCATAAGGCACCATTGTCGAGCAGGCGTTCCATGCGGTCACAGACGTCTTCCAGGATATCGGTCAGGGGTTTGTCCAGCGCGATCATCTCGAGGATTTCTTTCTCGTGATGCAGGGCTTCATGAACGCGGCTGGATTTGTAGCGGACTTGATCGATGATGGGGAGGGCGGTGACAGTCGTGTTGTCGCGGGGGTTGAGACGGGAGCTTACTTCGCGCGCCGTCAACAAGATGGCAGTTTGTTCATTAAAACTGAATTGCGTACCCCGGACTTCTATATCAAGCAATTGCCCATCCAGGCGTATGCATTGACAGGTATGCTTGCTTTGCGCTCCCTCTTGCCGCAGTTTTTGCAAGATGGCCCTGGCGCCTTCATGATGCCGCCCATGCAAGAAAGCTTCAGGTTTCAAGCCTATCAATTGCTGGGCGTCACCGGCATGCATGAGTTCTACACCGGCGGGATTGGCATACACCAGACTGTCGTCGATCAGCACATACATCGCGTCCGGGTTATGTTCCAGCAAGGCCATGTGCCAGTCTGAACTGGCGACAGGCTCGCGTGGGCGGGTGCTTGAAAACGGGACCGGAATTATCACGACAACAATCTATAAAACGAATAAGTCTGCTTACTTTACATCAAGCAAGTTCTAAGGACAATGATGGTAATTCGCTAGTATTAAAAACATATGACGCCAGAATAGACGAAAAATCACCAAGGCGCGTTACCACTTTTACCCGTACTACATGCCTTCAGACTTTACTTCAAATCAAAGCGAACAAACAAAAAAAGTACGTCGCCATTACCCTTGTTTTTGGAAAAACGTGGGACATAAGTTGCCATCAGCTTGGTGCTGCGTGTACCTATCGAGGCTATCGGCAAGACGGCGGGAAAAGGGATGCCACCAAAGTAATCGGTACGGCTGATCATCACGCCCGTCAGGCCACCACCGACTTCAACCGTATCACCCAGGGTCTTTGTCCATTGATAGGCATAGCCAGCCATGGGCTGGGGTTTGAAATGCGAATCCGAAATCATCATTGCATACAGGGATTCTTCATTATCGTCCTTGGTGCGTATGGCTTTGGTAAAGCCCAGGCCCCAGGTATTTTCATTCAATTCAGCAATTCTTTCCTTGGTGTAAGTACCTCGGCCATGATGAGTATGGCCAGCCACCATCAGCGACAAATCACCTTCATCCAGGATTTTATTGGCCCTGGCTTTGGCACTATCCCACCAGCCCATTTCTTCAGGGGCAGGAGTACTGGTCGTTTGCGCCTGGGATGCCGCGCAGAACATGAAACTGGAGACGCACAAGGCAGCGCCCAGCGAGAAATTTTTGAATTTCAACATAATATTGCTTACAAATGGATACAAAAAAGAGTGATGGGAAGGGGGCTACGCCGTTTATTGGCGCGCATTCCGGCGGTTATCCGGGCCCTGGCCCGAACTGAAATTGCTGCGCCATGGGTTGATGTCCAGCCCGCCGCGACGGGTATACCGTGCGTAGACTGACAATTTCTGCGGTTTGCAGTGGCGCATGATGTCGACAAAGATGCGTTCCACACATTGCTCGTGGAATTCATTGTGATCGCGGAAGCCTATCAAATACTGCAACAGGTTTTCCTGGTTGATTTGTGGGCCTACATAATGGATTTGCACGCTACCCCAGTCTGGCTGGCCAGTCACCAGGCAGTTGGACTTCAGCAAATGCGAGATCAGGGTTTCTTCCACTGCCGACTCGTCAAAATTCGCAGTCAGCAGTGCTGGATTAGGGGTGTAGCTATCGACTTCAATATCCAGCCTGTCCAGCAAATGGCCCTGCAGCTCATGCATGGCGAGTTTGTCGAACTGGTCAGGCGTCGTCAGTTTGACTTGTACTGCCGCACCAAAACCGGCAGACAAATCTGCCTGCAACAGACTGACCAGGGCATCTGTACCCGCCAGGCGGGTCTGGTTGAAAGAGTTCAGGTAAAGCTTGAAGGACTTGGATTCTATAATGTTTGGTGAATCTGCCGGTACCGTGACAGCGGCTATCGCCACCTGCGGTTTGCCGCGCATGTTGAGCCAGGAGATTTCATAGGCATTCCAGATATCCACACCAAAGAAAGGCAGGCTGCTGCCCAGGCCCAGCTCTTCCCTTTTCCCTGCGCGGGAGATAGGGAATAGCAGGCTGGCATCGTATTCGGACTTGTAGGTCGCTGGCTTGCCCAGTAAAGAATGCTCAGGCGTATTTGGTGCGGAATCTGTCATGTTGTTTGTAGTAATTAAATCGCCGGGCTGCATCAGCCCAAAAACAATTGATAAACGGGATTCTTGCTTTCATCCCAGTAACGGTAACCCAGGGTCGCCAAAAATTCGCGGAAAGCTTTCATTTCCTTCTTTGGAACCTGTAAACCCACTAAAGTTCTGCCGTAATCGGCGCCATGGTTACGATAGTGGAACAAACTGATGTTCCAGTTCGGTGCCATGCTATTCAGGAAACGGCCCAAAGCACCCGGGCGCTCCGGGAATTCAAAGCGGTACAGCAATTCATCCTTGGCCAGGCTGCTTTTGCCACCAACCAGATGGCGGATATGCAATTTCGCCAGCTCATCATGGGTCAGGTCCAGCGTGGCAAAACCATGCTTTTCAAAATTCTTGGCAATTTTGCCAGATTCTTGCTTATCGTGTACTTGTATGCCCACAAAAATATGTGCGGCTTTTTCATCACTGATGCGGTAATTAAACTCTGTGACATTGCGCGCGCCTATCAGTTCACAAAAACGGCGGAAACTGCCGCGCTCTTCTGGTATGGTCACTGCAAACACGGCTTCACGGGCTTCACCGACTTCGGCTCGCTCAGCCACAAAGCGCAGGCGGTCAAAATTCATGTTGGCACCGCAGGCAATGGTCACCAGGGCTTCATTCTTCAGCGGCTTCTTGCTGGCCTTGGCACGTTCTATATAAGCCTTGCAACCGGCTACTGCCAGGGCCCCAGCTGGTTCTAAAATACTGCGGGTGTCCTGGAACACATCCTTGATGGCCGCGCAGACTGCGTCGGTGTCTACCGTAATCACTTCATCGACATACAGCTTTGCCAGGCGGAAAGTTTCTTCACCCACCAGCTTGACGGCTGTACCATCCGAGAACAGGCCTACATCATTCAGGGTCACGCGCTTGCCGGCTTTCAGGCTGCGTGCCATGGCGTCAGAATCCGTCGTTTGTACACCGATGATCTTGATATCCGGGCGCACCGCCTTGACGTAAGCCGCCACACCCGAGATCAGACCACCACCACCGATGGCGACGAATATCGCATGGATAGGTTCGGCATGCTGGCGCAAAATCTCCATGCCCACCGTACCCTGGCCTGCGATAACATCCGGGTCATCGAAGGGATGGACGAAGGTCAGCTTGCGTTTTTTCTCCAGCTCCAGCGCATGACCATAGGCGTCGGTATAGGAATCGCCAAACAGGATGATTTCAACCAGATCACCACCGTGGGTGCGCACGGCATCGATTTTGACGGGCGGCGTGGTCGTCGGCATGACGATGACGGCCTTGCAGCCTTTCTTGCGGGCACTCAGGGCCACGCCCTGGGCATGGTTGCCAGCGGAGGCGCAGATGACACCGCGCTTCAGTTGTGCCGCAGTGAGGTGGGCAATCTTGTTATAAGCACCACGCAACTTGAAGCTGAACACGCTTTGCATGTCTTCGCGTTTGAAATAAATTCGGTTATCCATGCGTGCCGACAGGCTGGTAGCGTATTCCAGCGGGGTTTCAAAGGCGACGTCATAGACGCGCGCTGTCAGGATCTTCTTCAGATAATCGGTGCTCATGGATGTCTTATTTATAGTTAAAAATGGCTGATCTAATCGTGATTTACTGGTGAACTGCTGGTGAACTACCAGTGATCTAGGGCTAATTTGGCCCTAAGTTGCGGCATACTGATTTCAAATTACCGGCGCCATTATAATGTATGCCTTTTACCGACATATCAAACCACGATGATAGAAGCTGCAGTTCATTGGTTATTAAGCGTGCTGGCCCTGCCTGAAATTGGTCTCAGTTCTGTTTTTATTATCAGTTTTATTTCCGCCACCTTGCTGCCCCTGGGCTCGGAGCCAGCGGTTTTTGCCGTTATCAAGAGTAACCCGGCCATTTTCTGGCAAGTCATTGTCGTCGCCACCATAGGCAATACTCTGGGTGGGGTGGTCGACTATGGCATGGGCTATGCTGCCAAGCAGGCATTTGACCGTGAGCGCGAGAGCTACTGGTATCGCTGGTTACAGCATTTTGGTGCCAAGACCATGCTACTGGCATGGCTGCCTGGCATAGGTGACCCCATCTGTACCCTGGCAGGATGGCTGCGCATGCCTTTCTGGCCCAGCGTGTTTTATATGGCCGTGGGCAAGTGCCTGCGCTACATCATCATGAGCTGGTTACTATTGAAAGTGCCAGACAGTTTTTGGGCCAAACTGGCTGGCTTCCTGGCTTGATGAGATTGAATTGAGCATGGGTAGAGGCAAGTATTACGGCTGGTGGCGGCAAGCTGGCGAGGCTATGGAAGCCGCTTTCTATCAAGAAAACTGGGCAGCCCGCATAGCCTATGCCCTGGGGCTGCAAGGCCAGCTCCATCTGGACAGGCGCGACTTTTATCTGCCTGTACCCAAGGGCTTTACATGCAAACTGGCCTTCATTTCTGACTTGCATGCTGGTCCGCTGACCGATCACCGCCTTATCGAACAAGCCTTTGCCGCGATAGCTGCTTTTGAGCCGGATGTCATCTTGTTTGGTGGTGACTATGTCTCCCTGCATGCCAGGCATATGCAGCATCTAGCCGGGCCACTGGGTTTGCTTGATCCTGCTACTCCCAAGTTTGCCGTCATGGGCAATCATGATTTGTGGCTTGATGATGAGCACATTGCCAATTGCCTGCAAGATGCCGGCGTGCAAGTCCTGGTCAATCAAAACCGGCGTTTGCCTGCGTCTTTCGAGGTAATTTCCATTTGCGGTATGGACGAACCAGGGGTAGGCATGCCAGATGCAGAGCAGACTTTTGCCGGGGCAGGGGAGGTGCGCCTGCTACTCATGCATTCTCCGCTGGGCCTCAGGCATGTCGCCCAGCATGATTTTGCCATCGCCTTTTGCGGCCACACCCATGGCGGCCAAATTGCCACCCCAGGCGGCATGCCCCTGGTGCTGCCGCCTGGTTCGGGTGAGAGGCGCTATGCCCAGGGCTTGTTCCCCTTGCCTGGCCAGCGCTTATTGTTGACCAGCCGTGGCATAGGCATGAGCGATTTACCCATACGTCTGTTTGCCCCTTCAGAAGTGCATTTATGTCATTTGCATTCAGTTCATGATGGTGTAGAACTGTAATACCCGATCCAATTTGGCAAGACTTAGATTTTTTTGTCTAAAAATGTTTCTGTTTACAGGCATGTCATAATGTTTGACTATAATACTTGCCTTGAAGCATAAATATGCCTTTATATTTTTAGCATTACAAGTCATCAAAATACCCGCCCCAGCATGCGGCTCAGGCATGCGCATTACAAGGAAATCAAATGCAAGATAGCAAATCAACAAACAAACAGCCACGCCGTGGATTTTTGCAAGGCCTGGTCGCTACTGCAGCAGGTGCCACTCTGGCCGCGCCAGCACTGGCCAAACCAGCAGCCGCTGCCGCCAATGTTTACCTGGATGCTGCAAAATGGTCACCGCGTAACCGTGAGTTGGTTACATCCCTGATCGCCAACCATGGCAGCGCCAGCAAAAACTATTCTGCCAAGCGCAAGCCTTATGCCGTGTTTGACTGGGACAATACCAGTATCATGAATGATTGCGAAGAAGCGCTGTTGATGTACCAGATCAACCATTTGGCATTCAAACTGAACCCGACAGAATTCTCTGCCACCATCCGTCAAAACGTACCGGCTGGCAACTTTACTGCAGACTACAAAAATGCCGCTGGCAAGCAGCTCGACCTGGAAAGCATCTGTACTGATCTGGACAGCGACTATGCTTACCTGCACGCCAACTACAAAGGCATGGCTGGTAGCCGCAGCCTGGAAGAAATCATGGAGACAGCACAGTTCCAGGACTTCCGCGCCAAGCTCTACTTCTTGTATGAAGCCGTCAATGACACGCATGGTGTGAATGTCGGTTACCCATGGGTCATCTACTTCTTCGCCAATATGACAGTTGCCGAGGTCAGCGCCCTGGCAGAAGCATCCAATGACGCCAACCTGGGCATGAGCCTGACCAAGACCAAGTACACCAGCCCTACATCCCTGCCTGGTGTGGCCGGTGTCATCACCACAGCCCATTTCCACGGCATACGCCTGTGTACAGAAGTGGCAACATTGATGAACACTTTCCGTCAAAACGGTTTCGACGTGTATGTCAGCACCGCTTCGCTGGAAGATGTGGTTGCCGTATTCGCGACCAATCCAAAATATGGCTACCACGTACAGCGTGAAAACGTCCTGGGCCTGCGCCTGGAACAAAACGGTGATGTCTACAAAAACGCCTACCGCAAAGACTGGCCTTTGAACTGGGGCCCAGGCAAGACCGTCGTCATCAAACGCGAACTGGTCGCCAAAAAAGGCTACGGCCCGGTATTTGTTGCTGGCGACAGCGATGGTGACTACGACATGCTGCGCGATTTCCCGGAAACAGAAATCGGCCTGGTCGTGAACCGCCTCAAAAAAGGCAAGATCGGCGAATTGTCCAAAGCCGCTGCCGACACAGTCAAAGAAGCGCATCCACGCTTTTTGCTGCAAGGCCGTCAGGAATCCACGGGTAACTGGTTGCCAGTAGAGACTACACTGAAATACGGCAAAACTGCGCCTGCTTTGCTGGGTTAACTGTATTGAAACTGCGGAAGGTTGCGTACAGCCTTCCGCAGATACCCTTGATAACAAGCAGCTTTCCTAATTGCGGAAATCCAGAGTAATTTTAGTCAGCCTCTTATTTTCTTCAGTCTGTTCTGATCAGCGTCTGGAAAATGCCATCTTGCCTGAAGACCGCACCGCTACATTGTCTCCAATGGCAATCATGTAGGTGACGTTGGCATGCGGTGCTGCGATTTTGTCCCAATGCACACCATCGCAACTGTAGACGACAGCGTGGTCATCGGCTACAAAAGCGCTTGCATAATCAACGGCCATGACTTGGCCGCCACCTGCGACCATTTGGTTGCCACGCGCAGGAGTACTACCTCGGCCCCTGTATCCGATTTTCCAGCTAATGCTATCAGTGCTATAAGCAATCACACCTTTGCTGTCTATCGCTACATACTTGCCGTTGACATATTGCATCCCGGTGATGATATCGGTAGGAAACCCTTCATCACTGGTGATTACTTGTGTTTGCCAGGTATTACCGTCGCTGCTGACACTGAGCTGATTTTTACTTACAGTGCCGTAAGTAAAGAATTTGCCATTGGCAAAGGCGACCCATACTGATCCTATTACTTTGGTGTTAGTCAGACTGGTTGCTATATTCCAGTTCTTGCCATCTGCACTCCAGATGATATTACCGTTTCCGCCGACTACTACGAACCTGCCATTACCGTAAGTAATATCTACAGGTTCAAAAACTGGTATGGCCTGTGCAGACTTGTCGTTACCATCTGAGATCAATATGTCTTCCCATTTCACGCCATCACTGGTGATGGAGGCAATCAAATTGGTGAAATTGAATCCTGCTTTGCCAACTTTGACAAACTTCCCACCACCATAGGCGATGTTCGGACTGTTGATGGAGGAGTTGCTTACCTTGCTCCAATTTTCACCATCTGTGCTTGCCAGGGTATCTCCATAACCCATGCCTAAAAACAAGCCATTGCCATACACAACGATACTGAAATAGGGTACGTTCTTTGCTGCATCAATTTCTGTCCAGGTTGTTCCAAACTTGTTTGTGCAGCCATAGGCCGTTACCGTACCCGTATTAGTACCTGTATTATTTCCGGTACCAGTCCCATTGTTAACAACGGCGGTATTGTTTGCAGGACTGTTACCGCCACTTCCACCACCACAGGCAGATAAAAGAAGAGCCAGAGAAAGGCTTGTTGCATGTGTTAGTTTCATATTGTTCGTGATCAGTGATTTCTTGGCTTAAGAATGTTGACGATTCGTTATTTCAATTGCAGATAATGGCAGCATTGTAACAAAATATTTCATTTGCAAAAATCTGGGATTTGTCTGTTCCACGAGGTTTTTTTATCAGACTTGGCAAATTGCGCTGATGTTTTGAATGATCGCAAAGGATTGGAAGTGCTGGCTTAAGTTTCATCTTTTTTATTTTGTGTCAAACGACCACTGCCTGCTCTTCAGTCAGGTGTAAAATACGACAAACCAAACGATGTAAATCAAATTCCCTGCCCAACATTTGTGCAGCCGCAATTGCGATGAATTTGCAAGCTTAACCACTTTTGCATCATTTCTGACGACTTTTTCCAAATTCCATTCGGAAAATTGCTACAAAGACCATTCATTTCCATATAAACTTCAAGGCTGTTGGCGCGTTGTGCATCGCAATACGCTAGAATGGACTTTTATATATCCGTCCAACCACGTCACTGATGAATGCTCCAGCCCAGATACAGGCCTTGCTCGCAGATGCACCCCAAGGCGCAACACCGACCCGCGTGCGGGAAATCCCCTATAACTATACGTCGTTCTCTGACCGTGAAATCGTCATCCGCCTGTTAGGTGAAGATGCATGGCAATTGCTCGATCAATTGCGCGGCAAACGCCAGACCGGGCGATCTGCGCGCATGCTGTATGAAGTGCTGGGTGATATCTGGGTCGTGCAGCGCAATCCCTATCTGCAAGACGATATGCTGGATAACCCGCGCCGTCGCCAGGATTTGATTGATGCGCTGAACCACAGGCTGGCTGAAGTTGAAAAGCGCCGTCTCAGCACAGCCAATGACGACGATGCAGAGCGCAGCAATAGTGTAGAGACGCTGGTGCAGGCCGCCCGCAAGGCGGTGGCAGCCTTTTCCAAGGATTTTCGCGACACTTATGATTTGCGCAAGAAAGCCAACAAGCTGCTGGCGCGCTTCACTGCAAAAGACAATATCAAGTTCGATGGCCTGAGCCGTGTATCGCATGTCACTGATGCAACTGACTGGCGCGTTGAATATCCCTTCGTGGTGCTGACGCCCGACACCGAAGATGAAATGGCTGGCCTCGTCAAAAGCTGTATAGAACTGGGCCTGACCATCATCCCGCGTGGCGGCGGCACGGGTTATACCGGCGGCGCTATTCCGCTGACGCCTTTGTCGGCTGTCATCAATACAGAAAAACTCGAACAACTGGGCGAAGTCGAAATGACACGCCTGCCGGGCGTGGACCGCGATTATGCGGTTATCTATTCCGGTGCTGGTGTGGTCACCAAGCGCGTCTCGGATGCCGCTGAAAAAGCCGGTTTTGTATTTGCCGTAGACCCAACCTCGGCCGAAGCCTCATGCATAGGCGGCAATGTCGCCATGAATGCAGGCGGCAAGAAGGCAGTATTGTGGGGCACAGCGCTCGACAACCTGGCTTCATGGCGCATGGTGGACCCTAATGGTGACTGGCTGGAAGTAACAAGGCTTGAACATAATCTCGGCAAAATCCATGATGTGGAAGTGGCCAAATTCAAGCTCGAATGGACACATCCCGGCGAGAAGCAGCCCTTCAAAACTGAACAACTCGATATCAAGGGCCGCGTCTTCCGCAAAGAAGGCCTGGGCAAGGACGTGACCGACAAGTTCCTCGCGGGCTTGCCAGGTGTGCAAAAAGAAGGTTGCGATGGTCTGATCACCTCGGCACGCTGGATCTTGCACAAGATGCCCAAGTTTGCCCGCACCGTCTGCCTGGAATTTTTTGGCCAGGCACGGGATGCGATACCGAGCATTGTTGAAATCAAGGATTACCTCGATAACGAAACCCGCAAGGGCGGTGCGATATTGGCAGGTCTCGAACATCTGGATGAACGCTATCTGCGCGCCGTCGGTTATACGACCAAATCCAAGCGTGGCGTCTTGCCCAAGATGGCCTTGTTCGGCGATATCGTCGGCGATGATGAAAACGCCGTGGCCCAGGCTGCGTCTGAAGTCATACGCATTGCCAATACCCGCGTCGGCGAAGGCTTTGTGGCCGTCAGCCCTGAGGCACGCAAGAAATTCTGGCTGGACCGCGCCAAGACAGCAGCGATTTCCAAGCACACCAATGCCTTCAAGATCAATGAAGACGTGGTGATACCGCTGAACCGCATGGGTGAATACACCGATGGCATAGAGCGCATCAACATAGAATTATCGATACAAAACAAGCTGGCCTTGCTCGATGGCTTGAAAGGATTTTTTGCCAGGCGCAATCTGCCGCTGGGTAAGAGTGAAGATGCCGCCGGTGATGATATTCCCGCATCTGAATTGCTGGAAGACCGCGTCAATGAAGCCAATGTACTCTTGCAGGCAGCAGAAGCACGCTGGACTTATCTGCTGAATAATCTCGACAAGCCACTCAGTGCAGCCAAGGCAGAATTGCTGGAACTGGGCCTGGACAAGCTGGAATTTGTCTTTGAAGATAGATTAAAATCACAGCCTGATGTGACGGTATTTTCCATCGTCCAGGACAGGACAGTGCGGGTATCCTGGAAGACAGAAATTCGTGCGCAACTGCGCCAGATTTTCAGCGGCTCTTCCTTCAAGCTGATACTCGATGAATGCGTGGCCGTGCATAAAAAAGTCTTGCGCAGCCGCGTCTTTGTGGCCCTGCATATGCATGCCGGTGATGGCAATGTGCATACCAACTTGCCTGTCAATTCTGATGATTATGAAATGCTGCAAGTGGCACATCATGCCGTTGCCCGCATCATGGTATTGGCCCGTTCATTGAATGGCGTTATCTCTGGCGAGCATGGCATAGGTATCACCAAGCTGGAATTTTTGACTGAAGATGAAATCAAGGATTTCCGCTCATATAAATTGCGCATCGATCCAGAAGGCCGCTTTAACAAGGGCAAGCTGCTGAACCTGCCAGATTTTGCTGCCGACTTGCGCAATGCCTACACACCATCCTTTGGCCTGATGGGGCATGAGTCGCTGATCATGCAGCAAAGCGATATTGGAGCAATCGCCAATAGCGTCAAGGATTGCCTGCGTTGCGGCAAGTGTAAGCCTGTCTGCGCCACCCATGTGCCACGCGCGAATTTGCTGTATTCGCCGCGTAATAAAATCCTTGCGACCTCGCTGCTGGTTGAAGCCTTCTTGTATGAAGAGCAGACACGCCGTGGTATCTCCATCAAGCACTGGGAAGAGTTTGAAGATGTGGCTGACCACTGCACGGTTTGCCACAAATGCGTAACGCCCTGTCCGGTCGATATCGACTTTGGTGATGTGTCGATGAATATGCGCAATCTCTTGCGCAAGATGGACAAGAAGTCATTCAACCCCGGCACCGCATCAGCCATGTTCTTCTTGAACGCCAAAGACCCGGCCACCATCAAGGCAGCCCGCCAGGTGATATTTGGCTGGGGTGTGGCGGCACAACGCCTCGGTAATACCGTATTGAAAAAGCTCGCCAAGAAACAGACCAAGGCACCACCAGCCAGCCTGGGCAAGCCTGTCATACGCGAGCAGGTGATCCACTTCATCAACAAGAAAATGCCAGGCAACCTGCCCAAGAAAACGGCGCGCGCCTTGCTGGATATTGAAGATGACAAGATGGTACCCATCATCCGCAACCCGCAAACCACGACAGCAGATACTGAAGCCGTGTTTTACTTCCCCGGCTGCGGTTCAGAAAGGCTGTTCTCGCAAGTTGGCCTGGCAACCCAGGCGATGCTGTGGAATGTAGGCGTGCAAACCGTGCTGCCACCTGGTTACCTGTGCTGCGGTTACCCGCAACGCAGTGCCGGCCAGTTCGACAAGGCCGAGAAGATGATTACCGATAACCGCGTACTGTTCCACCGCATGGCAAACACGCTCAATTATCTGGATATCAAGACCGTCGTGGTTTCTTGTGGCACCTGTTATGACCAGATACAGGGCTATGAATTCGACAAGATCTTCCCTGGCTGCCGCATCATCGACATCCATGAATTTTTGCTGGAAAAAGATGTCAAACTGGCGGCAGTGAATGGCACGCGTTATATGTATCACGACCCTTGCCATACACCGATGAAATTGCAAGACCCTTTAAAAACGGTCAATGCACTGATTACTACGGTCGATGCAGTCAAGATAGAAAAGAATGATCGCTGCTGTGGTGAAGCTGGTACGCTGGCAGTATCGCGTCCTGATATCTCTACCCAGATACGCTTCCGCAAAGAAGAAGAAATGAACAAGGGCGCAGACAAACTGCGCGCCGATGGCTTTACCGGCGACGTCAAAATCCTGACATCCTGCCCGGCCTGTTTGCAAGGTTTGACGCGTTACGATGAAGATTCAGGCACGACTGCCGACTACATCGTCGTCGAAATGGCCAAGCATATCCTGGGGCCAAACTGGATGCCGGAATATGTCGCCAAAGCCAATAACGGTGGTATAGAAAGGGTGCTGGTGTAATGACGGTCGTTTGTGAATTATGTGATGCCAGTGCTGGCGATATCCTCGTCAGCACAGATCAGTTACGCGTCATCCTCGTCGATGATGCAAATTACCCCGGCTTTTGCCGCGTCATCTGGAATGCGCATGTCAAAGAAATGACGGATTTATCTGATGCAGACAGGACGGTGTTCATGCAAGCTGTCTGGAAACTGGAAGCGGCCATACGTGCTGTCATGCAGCCGCATAAAATGAATGTCGCCAGCCTCGGTAATATGGTGCCACATCTGCACTGGCATTTGATACCGCGTTATACCGATGATGCGCATTTCCCTAACCCCATCTGGGCGGCTACGCGCAGCGATGCGACTGATCAGGCTGCACTGGACACACGTCGCAACTTGTTGCCGCAATTAAGGCAAACCATTATTTCGAATTTCGCATCATGAGCATAGGCAACCCACAACCCACTTCCCTGAACGCACGCACACAATCGCGGGTGCTTGAAGTCGCTTTTGATGATGGCAAGGAATTTTCTTTGCCGTTTGAATTACTGCGTGTGTCTTCACCTTCTGCCGAAGTGCGTGGTCATGGACCTGGGCAGGAAACGCTGCAAACTGGTAAGCGTGATGTTGGCATTGTTGGCATAGAGCCAGTTGGTAATTATGCGATCAAGCCTATCTTCTCTGACCAGCATAGCTCGGGGATATTTACCTGGGATTACCTGTATTGGCTGGGTGAAAACCAGACTCAGGTCTGGCAGGAATATCTGGAGAAATTGCAGGCGGCGGGGTTTGCGGGGGAGACGGGGCGGGATGCACCCATGCCGGTGAAGGGTGGTGGGAGTTGTGGGACTAAGCATTGAGTGAGCGTCGATCTCAGATCTCAATTCTCAGATTTCACGTCTCAGGTGTAGACCAGCACCGCGATCTTTTGATAAGCCGTACACACATTAACGTCATTCCAGCGTGCTTTTAGCTGGAATCTAGCGGCGTTCGCAGTATGTCGTGTAGTTTATTAATATCAGAATCGTGAGATTTTGTGAGCTGATTTTATGATGATTGCATTCGTTAATTTACGATTGCACGCCGGGGAAAATTCGTAGGTTGGGCTACGCTTCACCAGCCCAACACTCAGCCTCCGATCAACGTATTCCTAAAAAACGAAACGATATTTCTGAGTTCGTTTTTTAATTGCCTGCATACGTTATTTAAGATTGCAGGCCGGTGGTAGACCGGCGGCTACATACCTTTTTGCTTCGCCAAAAAGGCGACCCAGGCGTCGATTCCACTGCGCCGCTTGCAAGCGGCTTAGATGTTGTCAGCGCAAAGCATGCTTTGCGAAACCCTGCCAACATCCCCCTGAAGGGGGGGGCCTTTGCTGCAAGTCAAAAAATGGGAAAGTCCGAAAACTCGCTTCCCTTGCAGGGCGCACAATCGCTTGCAAGCGATTGCCGTTACGCAGGCGGACAGCATGCTGTCCGAAACCCCTGCTACACCTCAGACAGCGGCCTTTCTTTTTCCATTTTCTGCCTTGCAACAAAGGCGTCGACACATAGGAACTGCAAAATTCAAAAGCAACCCCAAAGTCAAACCCAACTTCAAAACCGACGCTAATATGTGTGCTGGTGAGTGATGCGTGTCCAGCTTGTCAGTTTACTCCAAATCCGCCTTATCAAGATAAATCGTCCCCTTCACACCAGCCCGTTTATCCACCTTGCCTTGCAAGACCTGCAAAAACTCCGCATCTGTCGCAGCCTGCAATCCCGCTTTCTTCACTACGACATCAGCCATCGCCGCAGCCGCAGGCACACTGATCGCCAGCACATGATCAAAGTCAGGCCTGCTGTCAATTTCCTTCAACAGGAAACGTTGCGTGCCACTACCTATCTGATGATACACAGCCTGATTGTTGTTACGCATTTGCGGCGACAACTGGCGGAAGATCAGGGTTTTTTCTACGACTACCGGAACATCCTTGTATTCGGTTTTGCCACCCTGTTCAAAATGCCCAAGCACGATATTGGCCTTGAATTGTTTCAGCGGCGTCTTGCTGTCTGCAGCCAGTCTGGCGATCTCGAATTGTTCTGGTTCCATGGTCCACAAGACCAGTTTTTGTTCCAGCCTGGCTTTGATTGCCGCATCGAGCTTTTGATCCAGGCAGCGTATTTGCAAGACGACCTGGTAATCATGCGGTGTATGGAACATGGGCAGGTGCGAGACATACATGCCTTCGCTGTTGCCAAACAAAAGCATGCCGTGCACGCCCCAGGTGGGGCCGTGTTTTTTTTCAGCGTGGGCGTTGAAGATGAAGCAAAAGCTGAGCAGGAATAAGGATAAAAAGCGTCTCATAGCTTCACACCTTCACCAGCAATTTGCCGCGATGCTCACCGGTGAACAAGGAATTCAGGGCAGATGGCAATTGTTCAAAGCCGTCGATAACCGTTTCTTCAAATACCAGTTCACCCGCCTTGACCCAGGGCGAGACGATGGCCAGCATTTCATCCATGCGGTGCAGGTAATCGCGCGCCAGTATGCCTTGTATGGTGGCGCGCTGGTAGAGCATGTGTTGCAGCAGGCGCGGGCCCATTTCTGCTACGTCCAGGCCGCCGTTGTACTGGCTGATCTGGCCGCAGATGATGATACGGGCGCGGCGTTTGATGATGGGGAGGATGGCGTCGGTGACCATGCCGCCTACATTATCGAAATACACATCGACACCGCCTGTGAGCTTGAGTATCTCCTGGCTCAGTGTTTCGTCGTTGCTGAAGGTTTTATAATCCAGTGCCCAGTCAGCGCCCAGCTTGTCTTTCAGCCATGCGCATTTTTCTGCGCCACCGGCGATGCCCAATACTTTTGCGCCGTGGCGCTTGGCGAATTGCACGACCAGTGAACCAACAGCCCCTGCTGCGCCAGATGCCACGACGACTTCGCCTGCATGTGGCTTGCCTGCCTCGGTCAGGCCAAACCAGGCCGTTCGACCTGGCATGCCGAGTACGCCCAATGCTGTGGACACGGGGGCAATGGCCGGGTCTATCCTGGTCAGTGCGCTGACATGCACGCGCGCATGGCTTTGCCAGCCCGTCATGCCAAATACCCAGTCACCTGCCTTCAGGCTGGCGGCATTCGATGTCAGCACCTGGCCAACTACGCCTGCGGCCTGCACGGTATTGAGCGGGTGTGGTTCCGGGTTATAGGTAGGCTTGGATGACTGGTTGATACGCATGTAAGGGTCTACGCTGATATAGCGGGCGGCTATCAAGACCTCGTCGCGATCCAGCGAGGTATCCAGAGGCTGGCTGCGCAATTCGTAGTGCTCGTTGCTGACTATGCCCGTGGGATGGCGGCTGTATATCCATTGCTGGTGTACGACATTTTCAGTATTGGTCATGATGAGATTTGAGATAGAAGTCAATGAGGGAAGTAGATGCTTACATCTTAGGTCTGATAAAATGTCTCGTAAAGCAATATAAATTCACTTTTAATGTCCAAATTGGAAATTTAAGCGAGAAACTTAAGCAAGATGAACCTCATGGACCTCAAAATTTTTGCCTGCGTAGCAAGGCAGCCATCGCTGGGGGCAGCGGCGCTGGAGTTGCACCTGACGCCTTCCGCCATTTCCAAAGCCTTGCGCAGGCTGGAGGGCGACATTGATACGGTTTTGTTTGACCGTTCTGCCAAGCAACTCAGCCTGAATGCCAGCGGCCAGCGCATGCTGGACTTTGCCCGCAATATGTTGTCCATGGCTGACCAGGCCAAGGCTGATGTACGTGGTGATGATGCCAGCATCAGTTGCCGCGTGGCTGGCCCGGCCATATTGCTGTGGCGGCATGCAGAACAACTGGCGCAAGCCATGGCAGCTTACCCGGCGGCAGACATGCATTTGCTGAGTATGTATGAAGAAGATGCCCTGGCAGCCCTGGCCAGGGGCGAGGCAAGCCATGCCCTGGTCACCAGCGAAGTCTTGCATGGCCGCACGGCGCATTGGTCGGCAGACTGGGCCAGTGCCTCGCTGGGTATGTTAAAGCTGCAATTGCTGGCCGGGCAGCAGCATCCCTTGCTGGTGGACGCTGCCAGCAAATCAGACTTGAATTTCACCAGTTTGAATTTCACCAGTGCCCAGGTGCTGGCCCATGATTTTGTCAGCCCGGTGCGCTCCTTGTTTTGCGGCAAGCAACGTGGCAAGCATTCTGATGGCTGGCGCGATGACCAGTTCCCGCGCCGCATAGCGTACTGGATAGATGATTTGCAATTGCTGCTGGCCATGGTCAGGTCGGGCAAGGCGCTGGCCTATCTGCCTGATTTTGCCCTTGACGATGCCGGCCTGGTGCGGCTTGAAGTGACTGACTGCGGTTTCCAGTGCATGGAAGAAGTCCACCTGGTCTGGAATACCAGGAATGCAGCGCAATGGCAGCAAGCTGTGGTCAGGGCGCTGACAGGAGAAAACTGATTTTTTTACATAGTGTGCAGAAACTTGCAGCGGTTGAGATACAATCCGTTACATAAGAAGCTGAATGTCAGGCAGCGGAAATTTCTATAGCCGCCAGAAAACCGTGATAATTCAGCATTCTTGAAGAAAACAGGGCAGATACCATGAGCAATACCACCCATTTTGGTTATACCACCGTAGAAGAAGATCAGAAGGTCCATAAGGTCGCTGAGGTCTTTCATTCTGTCGCCGCCAAATATGATGTCATGAATGACATGATGTCGGCTGGCTTGCACAGGGTATGGAAGATTTTTACGGTCGCCCAGGCGGGTGTGCGCCCTGGCTTCAAGGTGCTCGATATTGCCGGTGGTACGGGTGATCTGACCAAGGAATTTGCACGTCAGGCGGGCAAGACCGGTGAAGTCTGGCATACCGATATTAATGAATCCATGCTCAGGGTAGGCCGTGACCGCCTCTTGAATAAGGGCTTGATCACCCCCACCTTGTTATGCGACGCAGAAAAATTACCCTTCCAGGATAATTACTTTGACAGAGTGAGCGTGGCATTTGGTTTGCGCAATATGACGCACAAGGATCAGGCACTGGCAGAAATGCAGCGTGTGTTGAAACCAGGTGGCAAATTGCTGGTGCTGGAATTTTCCAAGGTACCAGAAATTTTGCAAAAACCTTATGACCTGTATTCTTTCAAGGTCTTGCCCTGGATGGGACAAAAGATAGCTGGCGATGCTGACAGCTATAAGTACCTGGCTGAATCGATACGCATGCATCCTGATCAGGAAACCCTGAAAACGATGATGGAAGCAGCAGGGCTGGACAGCGTGCAATATTTTAATTTGACGGCAGGTGTGGCCGCTTTACACACCGGTATTAAGTTGTAAGCGAAGTTGCGAAGTTAAAAGTCTGAAAAAAGTAGTTTGAAGTAGTAAAACCTTGAAACAAACAGGAGTCGAATGATGAAAAAGTTTCTGATCGCCATGCTGGTCGTAGCAAGTACGATGGCAATGACAGTCTCTGACGCAGAAGCCAAGCGTCTGGGTGGTGGCGGCTCTATAGGTCGTCAATCCAATAATGTGTCACGCCAGGCTACGCCGCCATCACCAGCTAATGCTGCCAAGCCAGCAGCGGCGCCTGCGCCTGCAGTTGGGGCACCTGCAGTAGCCCCTCCTAAACCAGGCATCCCATGGAAGGGTATCGCAGGCGGTTTGATCGGTGGTGCCTTGCTGGGCGCAGCCTTGTCGCATTTTGGCCTGGGTGGCGCTGCTGCCAGCATGCTGGGTAGTTTGCTGACCTTTGCCCTGATCGGCTTTGCGATTTTCTTTGTGATACGTCTGTTCCGTAACAAGAATGGTCAAAACACGGGCAATAGTTTTAATCAGCCAGCCTTTGCTGGTGTTCCACCTGTAACACCGCAACCCATGGCTTTCCAAAGCAATGCGCCGGTATCTACAGGCAGCAATGCGGACGTCAATCCCACCTGGACTATTCCGGCTGACTTTGATGTGCCAGGCTTCCTGCGCAATGCAAAAAGCTATTTCATCCGCCTGCAAGCGGCTTGGGATAAGGCAGATATCAATGACCTGCGTGAATTCACGTCGGCAGAAATGTATGCTGAACTGAAATTGCAAATCCAGGAACGTGGTGCATCAGCCAATGTCACTGATGTGGTGACTTTGAATGCAGATTTGCTGGGTGTGGAAACTGTAGGCGCTGACCATCTGGCCAGCATCAAGTTCACAGGCATGATCAAGGAAGCAGCCAATGCACCGGCAGAAGCCTTCAACGAAGTCTGGAACTTGTCCAAGCCTGTGAATGGCCAGGGTGGTTGGGTATTGGCCGGTATCCAACAAATGTAATCAAGTTTGATACGTCGCAGGCATGTCCATTGCGATAAGCTGTTAAACTGGAAGCCGCCCCGCAAATGCTGGGCGGTTTTTTTATTTGCACGATAGATCTGGTTACCATTTCTGAGTTGACCAGGTGTTTTGCAATTGCCCTGATTTGAACATGATCCCCATTGCACCCTTTGTAACTTTTATCAATCACCTGCTGGCACAAGAAAGCTGGGCCAGAAGCCAGCTCTTGCCGCATGCCGGTAAAATTGCCTGTATAGACTTGCAAACCATGCAGTTGCGCCTGAAAGTTGCGCCAGATGGCTTGCTGGAAAGTGCCGTCGCTAGCGAATTGGCGCAGGTGACCATCTACGTCAAACTCAGCGACCTACCCTTGATTGCGCAAAACCGTGAACGTGCTTTTTCTTATGTCAAGATAGAAGGCGATGCAGATTTTGCCAATACTATTTCCCATCTCAGCCAGAACCTGCGCTGGGAAGCGGAAGAAGACTTGAGCAAATTGTTTGGTGATGTGGCGGCAGTACGCATGGTTGGTTTTGCCAAAGCCTTGCACCAGACAGCGCTGGAAACCCATCAAAAGCTGCAGGAAAACCTGGCAGAATATTTTTTAGAAGAAAACCCCATGCTGGTCCGGCCCCAGGTCGTGCAGGGTTTTAGTACCGAAGTCAACAAGACGCGGGATGATGTCGAGCGTCTTATCAAGCGCATCGAAAAACTGGAAAGGATGCGCGGATGATATTGAAGTTCCTGAGGCTGGCAAAAATCATACGTATCGCCATCAAATATGGCATAGATGAAATCGCGATTTCCGGCCTGTCCGTGCCACGCACGGCACGCCTGATCGATATCTTGATATTCTGGCGCGACATCTCGGCACCGCGTGGTGAACG
This sequence comes from Undibacterium sp. JH2W, assembly GCF_049340425.1. NCBI lineage: Bacteria > Pseudomonadati > Pseudomonadota > Betaproteobacteria > Burkholderiales > Oxalobacteraceae > Undibacterium > Undibacterium sp. JH2W. The sequence continues at coordinate 66,005 of NZ_JBMPOT010000013.1, forward strand.
CCTGCGCAAGGCACTCGAAGAACTCGGCCCCATCTTCGTCAAGTTTGGCCAGGTATTGTCAACCCGGCGTGACCTCATGCCCTTTGATATTGCTGAAGAACTGGCACATCTGCAAGACCGCGTGCCATCGTTTGACCCTGACCTGGCGATCGCGCAAATCAAGAAATCCCTGGGCTCGCACCCTGACCAGTTGTTCGCCAGTTTCGAGCGCGTGCCCGTCGCGTCGGCCTCCATCGCCCAGGTGCACTTTGCCACGTTAAAAGATGGTCGCGAAGTGGCCGTCAAAGTCCTGCGCCCCGGCATGAAAGAAGTCATTGATGATGACGTTGCCCTCATGCAAATCGCTGCTGGCTGGCTGGAAGCCTTGTGGGCCGATGGCAAACGTCTCAAAGCCAAGGAAGTGGTCGGCGAGTTCGATAAATACCTGCATGATGAACTTGACCTCATGCGCGAAGCCGCCAATGGCAGCCAGTTGCGCCGCAATTTTGCCGACTCGGATTTGTTGATGGTGCCCGAGATGCATTGGGATTATTGCTCGTCTTCTGTCATCGTCATGGAACGCATGCAGGGCATACCGATTTCGCAACTGGATAGATTACGAGAAGCTGGAGTCGACCTCGGCAAACTCTCGCGTGATGGCGTCACCATTTTCTTCACCCAGGTGTTTCGCGATGGCTTCTTCCATGCCGATATGCATCCCGGTAATATCCTTGTGTCAACCGCACCGGAAACGCTGGGCCGTTATATCGCCCTGGACTTTGGTATCGTTGGCACCCTCAATGATTTCGACAAGGATTATCTGTCGCAAAACTTTTTGGCCTTCTTCCGCCGCGACTATAAACGCGTGGCCGAAGCGCATATAGAGTCAGGCTGGGCACCCAAAGAAACCCGTGTCGATGAGCTGGAAGCAGCAGTACGTGCCTGTTGTGAACCCATCTTTGATCGGCCTTTGAAAGATATTTCTTTTGGCCAGGTCTTGCTGCGCCTGTTCCAGACTTCGCGTCGTTTCAATGTAGAAGTGCAGCCACAACTGGTGCTGCTGCAAAAAACCCTGCTCAATATCGAAGGCCTGGGCCGCCAGCTGGACCCTGACCTGGATTTGTGGAAAACCGCCAAACCCTATCTGGAACGCTGGATGAGCGAGCAGGTAGGCTGGCGCGGTCTGATAGAAAAACTCAAGGACGAAGCGCCGCGCTACAGCCATATCTTCCCGCAATTACCACGTCTGGCGCACCAGGCTCTGACACGCGCTGCCGAGCCTGGGCATAGTGATGAAATGCTGATGGCCCTGTTAAGTGAGCAAAGACGCACCAACCGCCTGTTGCGCACCATCGTGTATTTTGGTGCGGGCTTGTTCTCCGGCGTCGTGGTGGCGCAATTGCTGCTGCATTTTTATTTCAAAGTCTGACAGGCACTGCGACATGGCTGAGTTCCTGAACCGTGATCCGCGTAATCCGCAATTCTGGGATGAACGCTTTGAAAAAAACTTCACACCCTGGGACAAGGGTAATGTCCCGGCAGATTTGCAAGCCTTCTTGCAGGCTGCATCTCAGCCCATGAATACCCTGATCCCCGGTTGTGGCAATGGCTATGAAGCCGCTTTCCTGGCGCAGGCAGGCTGGCCAGTTGTGGCCATTGATTTTTCCCCCGCTGCCGTGCGCAGCGCGCAGGCAGCGATAGGCGAGTGGGGCAAGCATGTCATAGAGGCAGATTTTTTTGCCTATACACCAGCGCAGCCGCTGGACCTGATTTATGAACGCGCCTTCTTTTGCGCACTGCCTGCTGCCATGCGGGCAGATATAGTCCAGCGTTGGGCAACACTCTTGCCAGCAGGTGCTTTGCTGGCAGGTTATTTCTTTTTTGATGATGCGCCAGATGCATCGCTTAAAGGGCCACCGTTTACCATACGCAGTACGGCATTCCGTGCATTGATGCTGCCGTATTTTGACTTGCTGGAAGAACGGGCAGTCAGTGATTCCATCCCAGTGTTTGCGGGTAAGGAAAGATGGCAGGTTTGGCGGCGCTTGTAATATCGTAATCGCGGTTGGGTTAATCGTAGGTTGGGCTAGGGTGTAGGTTGGGCTACGCTTCATCAGCCCAACACTCGGCCTTTGCAAATGTTTACGTGATTTAAATGCCGAGTGTTGGGCTGATACCCCGTAGCCCAACCTACGAAGTTAACGCATTCAATACTCACAGGCACACCCCTTGCTTACCACTCTCTCATACTGACCTGGTCATAAGCCGGTCACCTCCATGCTTCACTCTCCCTCATGGCGTATGCCTCTGGAAAGGGAATAGAATGAACAAAACAGTCACACTGGCATTACAGGGCGGTGGTTCGCATGGTGCACTGACCTGGGGCGTGCTGGACAGATTGCTCGAAGATGGGCGTGTCAGTATAGAGGCGATCAGTGGTTCCAGCGCCGGGGCCATGAATGCGGTGGCACTGGCGCATGGTTATCAGCAAGGCGGGGCAGATGGAGCCAGGCAGGCACTGAAGAATTTCTGGGATAGCGTCGCCAGCAGCTCCCCTTTTAGTACGGTCATGGATGAGCATGTGCTGACAGCGGATATCGCTGCTCAATCAGAGTTACCGGCTGCCATGAAGCATTTGTTTTCCTGGACACGTTTTTTTTCACCCAGCCAGCTTAATCCTTTTGATATCAACCCCTTGCGCGATATCCTGGCAGCGCAGATAGATTTTGAACGCTTGCGTAAGCAACCGGGCATTGAACTCTTCATCGCTACCACACAGGTCAGCACGGGGACCTTAAAACTATTCCGCAATCGCCAGATGAGCCTGGATGTCTTGCTGGCCTCGGCCTGTTTGCCCATGCTGCACAGGGCAGTGGAGATAGAGGGCGAGGCATACTGGGATGGTGGGCTGACCGCCAACCCACCGTTGTTTCCGCTGGTGCATAAATGTGCGGCCAGCGACATCATTGCCATCTTGCTGCATGCGCAGCCCAGGACGCAAGTGCCTTCTTCTGCCAGCGAAATCTGGCACCGCCTGACTGAGATGGGTTTCAGTTCCACCTTCCATACTGAATTGCAGGGGCTGTTGCTGGCCAAGCGCGAAGCTGAGCGTGGCTGGCTGGCCTGGGGCAAGCTGGAGCGTCGCCTGCGCAAACTCAAGCTGCATGTGATTGCCGCACCTGAACTCATGAGCCAGTTGAGCAGCCATAGCAAGATGAACGCACAGGCGGCATTTTTGCATAGCCTGCATGCTGAGGGCCGGGCCCGTGCGCAAACCTGGCTGGACCAGCATTTCCAGCAACTGGGCAACACATCCAGCTTCAAGATGGCACACTTGTTCCGCTAGCAGTAGTCCTGAAGCCGCGCTGGTGTTACCATCGTCAGGTTTTCACTGGTATTTATTTTAACCATGCGCCTCTTCAAGTCCGCTTCCGACCTTATGCATTTAAACGGTATCCCGCTACAGGCGGATGCCGTCCAGACGTTGCACACAGCAGCGGATTACCGCAACACGCTATTGGCAAAAATTGCTCAGGCAAAGCACAGAATTTATTTGTGCAGCCTGTATTTGCAAAACGATGAGGCCGGTGCCGAAATCCTGCAGGCCCTGTATGCCGCCAAGGCTGCCCGCCCTGAGCTTGATATCGCCGTTATGGTTGATTGGCACCGGGCACAAAGAGGCTTGATCGGGGCTGCCAAAAGCGGCGGCAATGCTGCCTGGTATAAAGAGGTCAGCAAGGCCCATGCCTACACCGTGCCGTTGTATGGCATACCGGTGCAGACGCGGGAATTATTTGGCGTGCTGCACCTGAAGGGCTTTGTCATCGATGATGAAGTCATCTACAGTGGTGCCAGCCTGAACAATGTCTACCTTCACAAGCAGGACAAATACCGCCATGACCGCTACCTGCTGATACACAATAAAGTGCTGGCCAATAGCATGGTGCAATTCATCCGTGCACACTTATTGTCTGCCGCTGCCGTGCACAGGCTGGACATGCCGGAGATACCGGCTACCCGCAGCATACGCCGGGAAATCAAGCAATTCAGGAGCAAGCTGAAAAGTGCCCGTTATGACTGCAATCTGGCCGAACAAGAACATGACAGGCACAGTCTCAGTGTGACGCCGCTGGTGGGGGTGGGAAAGAATAATCCGCTCAATAAAGTCATCTGCCAATTGCTGGCTGCCAGCAAGACCCAGATCACCATTTGCACGCCCTACTTTAATTTCCCGCTGGCGGTCACGCGTGAAATCAATCGTGCCCTGAAACGTGGTGTGCGTATCTGCATCATCGTTGGCGACAAGACGGCCAATGATTTCTTTATCCCGCCAGAAGAGCCATTCAAGGTTATTGCAGCTTTGCCCTATTTGTATGAAGTCAATCTGCGCCGCTTTGCCAAGTCCCATCAGGCAGACATCAGCAGTGGACAATTGCAATTGCGCCTGTGGAAAGATGATGACAATACCTATCATCTCAAAGGTATGTGGATAGACCAGGATTATGCCCTCATGACAGGCAATAACCTCAACCCGCGCGCCTTCCGCCTCGACCTGGAAAACGCCTTGCTGATCCATGATCCGCAACATGAATTGCAGCAGCAAAGGCAGGCAGAGTTGAGCAGTATCATGGAAAAGACGGCGGTCATTTCCCACTATCGCGAGCTGGAAAAAAATACGGATTATCCTGATCCCGTGCGCAAGTTGCTGGGGCGGCTTAGCGGTACGCGACTGGACAGGCTGGCGTACAGGGTCTTGTAGTTTATTTCCTTGTTTTCAAGTTGCAGGCAAGCCGGGAATTAGCAGGATTGCTTTAGCCCCTTCCCTTTCAAGGGGATGTAGTCGGGGTTTCGCAAAGCGAGCTTTGCGCCGACGAAATCTAAGCCGCTTGCAAGCGGCGCAGTGGATAGGTTGGGATGGGGATGGTGTTCTGTCGAAATTTGATGATAAGTTGATTAACCGAAACCCATCCCCACCCCCACCCTAACACTCCCCTTGAAGGGGAGGGGATTTAAAAAAACAAAAAAATAAAAAAACAAAACAGGAGACCGCATGAACCTGGCATTATTACTGCCACTGATAGGCATACCCCTGGTCGTCATAGGCTTTGCCCTGCGTTTCAACCCCTTGCTGGTCGTCACCGTTGCTGGCCTGGGTACAGGCTTTGCCGTAGGCATGGATTTCATGAGTCTGCTGGAAACCTTTGGTGAAAAATTTCTCAATAGCCGCCAGCTCACCAGTTCATTATTGATTTTGCCCGTCATAGGCTTGCTGGAACACTATGGCTTGCGTGAGCGTGCCCAGCAATGGGTAGCCAGCATACGCAGCGCCACCACGGGGCGTATCCTGATGCTGTACTTCGTCGTACGTGAAGCCAGCGCCGCCATGGGTTTGCTAAGCCTGGGCGGGCAGGCGCAAACCGTGCGGCCCTTGTTGTCACCGATGGCAGAAGGGGCTGCCAGCAACCTGCACGGTGAATTACCACCTGCCATACGCGACCGCATCGCTGCCCACGCTGCTGCCTGCGATAATGTTGCGCTGTTCTTTGGCGAGGATATCTTCATCGCCTTTGGTGCCGTGCTGCTGATGACGGCCTTCCTTAAAGAAAATGGCATCAGCGGAATAGAGCCTCTGGCTATCGGCATCTGGGGTATGCCTACGGCACTGTGTGCCCTGGTGATACATCTGTTTCGCCTGTCGCGGCTGGATGCCAGTATTGCCAAAGACATTGCAGCCTGGAAGCAGGAGAATCTAGCCAAGCAGACAGAAGTCGTGGTGAATGCATGAATAGCCTGGTCAGTATCAATCTGGTGCTCTACCTCATAGGCATCATCGTCATGCTGGTGGCTTTCATGACGCTGCGTGATACCAGTAACCCGCGGCGTTTGACCACAGCCTTGTTCTGGTTCCTGTTTGGCTTCAGTTTTTTGTTTGGCGACCTCATGCTGGCCACGCTGGGCAAGCCGCTGACTTATCGTATCGTCGGTATCTCAGTGCTGGTGATGGCAGTGCTGGCCGGTGCCAATTTGCTGGGTATGGGCAAACATGTGGATCATGACAGGCCAGCACGCCTACAAATCGCCAGCAAGTTGGGCAACCGCATTTTCATCCCGGCACTGACCATACCCATAGTCACGGTCTTGTTGACGGTGGTGGTGAAAGACTTTCAAATTGCGGGATGGTTTTTGCTGGATCAAAAAAACCTGACCCTGACTGCGCTATGCATAGCCTGTCTCTGCGCGCTGGGCCTGGCCTGCCTGTACACCCGTGGCACACCTCTGCAAGCCGTGCGTGCATCGCGGCGTCTGGTCGATGCCATAGGCTGGGCGCTGACCCTGCCGCAAATGCTGGCCATGCTGGGGGGCGTGTTTGTTGCCGCCAAAACCGGGCAATCCATACAGGATATCGTCAAACTCTTCATCAATCCTGACAGCCGCCTGACCCTGATCATCATGTATTGCTCAGGCATGGCCTTGTTTACCATGATCATGGGCAATGCTTTTGCGGCTTTCCCTGTCATGACGGCGGGTATCGCCCTGCCATTCCTGATCAACCAGCATCATGCCAATCCGGCGGCCCTGGTGGCGATAGGCATGTTCTCTGGCTATTGCGGCACTCTGATGACACCGATGGCAGCCAACTTCAATATCGTACCTGCCGCCTTATTGGAGCTGCAGGACAAGTATCAGGTAATAAAAGTGCAGATTCCTACCGCATTGCTGGTCCTGGGTTGTAATATCCTGTTGATACACTACTTTGTATTTCCCTGAATGGGCATGGAGGCAGCATGAAGCGCATCTTACTGACAGGATTTGATCCCTTTGGCGGCGAGCAAAGCAATCCCTCCTGGGAGGTAGTGCGCAGGCTGGATGGCTTGCTGATAGGTGACAACCACCAGATAGTCAGCGCCCGCCTGCCTTGTGAATTCGTGAATTCCCTGTTGATACTTGATGTTGCACTCAGGCAGCATCAGCCAGCTATCGTGATAGGCCTGGGCCAGGCAGGTGGCAGGGCAGATATCAGCCTGGAGCGTATTGCCATCAATGTCGATGATGCGCGCATGCCGGATAATGTTGGCGCTCAGCCCGTCGATGTGCCGGTGGTGCCAGGTGGCCCGGCAGCTTATTTCAGCAGCCTGCCCATCAAGGCGATAGCGCAAGAATTGCACTTGAGCGGCATACCGGCATCCATTTCACAAACTGCCGGCACTTTTGTCTGCAACCATGTGTTCTATGGGCTGATGCACATGGCCACCAAACTGGACTGCATACAAAGAGCAGGCTTTATCCATATCCCTTATTTGCCGGAACAGGCGATTGCCCACCCCGGGGCTGCCAGCATGCCGCTGGAGATGCTCAAGACAGCGATCTTGAAAGTATTGGAAAGTGTATTGAAAACCGACAAGGATTTGCGCATTGCCGGTGGGGCAACACACTAGGCGCTTGTCGTTGCTTTGATACGCTAAGGACTTATTGCAAGATGAGGGCTGTATTTGTTAGGGTGCGCCATGCGCACCATTTTTTGAAGATATTCGCTGCTGAACATGAAGCTAGCAATTTTTAACCATGTGGGTGGTGCGCACAGCGCGCCCTACAACCCAGACTTGTTTCTCTAAACGCTGCAACAGCCTTTAAGGCATTTTGAGCATGCCAGACTGTTTGCCCGGCAAGCCTTCTGCTTCCATGGCCTTGTCAGATTCGGTTTCGGTACAGATCTGGGTATCGTTGCTAGCTTTGTTTTTATCTGCAACTTTGGTGCTTGTCTCAGTTTTTTCTGCGGGCAAGTTTTTTTGTACTTTTTTGACCAGCACTTCAGCCGCCGGGGCGTACGGGCGGAAGTAGGAAATCAATTGCGCATCCAGGTTGGATACGGCCAAAGGTGCAGCGCCAGCAGCCAGTACATTTGCCAGCAAGGTGGTGGCGAGCACCAGTTTGGCCAGCAAGTTCAGTCTCGTTTTCATTTTTATATCCCTTTTTTCTACAGCGCGGATTTTGCAGAACGACAGTCTGGCAATGGTAACTGCAAAGAACGTGCCAGAGACAAAAGCAGGGCTTAGTACATACTTAAGTATGGCGCCTGCAGCAAATCCTGCTGCGAACTGTCCGCTTGTCGACATATCAGCGGACACTGCGGACAGGCCGGACACTTTCTGGCTGCTTGAATGACGATGCTGCAAGACACAGAAGGCTGAGCCATCTTAATTTCGCAATAGCCTCTAAGTGCTATTTTGACACATAATTAAATTTCATGAGCAAACCTTTGGGGCCAACTGCCCAGCCAGTCTGGGCATTGGCAAAGGCCACGGTATTCATGGGCGTCTGGCCCAGCACTTGCCAGGTCTTGCCAGCATCGCGGGAAATGCCGGAACCGGCCAGGCCCGCCGCTACATAAGTCCAGGCAGCACCTGGGACGGTGGTGATGACGGACATAAAGCCCTGGGGCAATACCGGTGAGGGCAGCCAGGTCTTGCCTCCGTCTTCAGTGCGCGCGCCATTGAGGCTATCGAGTTGCGGGAGTTTGTAGTCACCACCGACTACCATGCCATTTTTTTCATCCAGAAAAGCTACTGAGAAAGCGCCCTTGCTGGCCGCTGCCGCAGGCAGGGGCAGGTTTGCGACTGACCAGCTCATGCCTGCATCGCTACTGGCAAATACCCTCGCTTGTTCCGCGCTGCCGCTGACTATCCAGGCATGTTTGCTGCCGTAGGTGGCAAGGCAGGTGCCGCTGGCGGCAAACGCACCTTCATTGGCTAATGCAGTCAAACCTGCATGGCGATGCTCTTGCCAGTTCAGGCCGCCATCAGTCGTCGATAAAATCTGGAACTGGCCATCGACGGGGTCGCCAAACAGCATGCCCTGTTTGCTATTGGAGAAGGAAATCGCATCCCAGAAGCCAGTCCTGGCTTCATTGGTTTTCAGTAACTGCCAACTGCTGCCACCGTCGCTGGTTTGATACAGGCGCGACAAAGCGCCAGGACCGGCACTCATGATAATGGCATGCTGTGCATCAAAGGCATGGATGTCACGAAAATCCAGGCCGTCTGCGCCTGCCACCTGCATGCTTTGCCAATGCTCACCATCCACGGTGCGCAAGACTGTGGCCTTGGCGCCGCTGGCCCAGGCAACCTGGCTATTGACGACGGACAAGCCGCGCAACTCAACTTCAGTGCCACTGGTTTGTGCAATCCAGGCATCTGCGGCAGATACTGAGTGCATGGTGCTGATCAAGACTGCAAAAGCGATGGCGGCGAGTTTCATGGGCTTATGAACTGGAAATAATCGTGGCGTTATTAAACCTCTTTATTTGTGTGCCAGCAAGCGCAAAAAATTCGCATTCATGGCGTCCAGGCTGTCTTGCAATAAAGACCGCAAACCCGAAGACATCTGGCCTGAACCAGACTCAGCCTGCTGTTCCAACTGCTGCATGCGACGTATGGTGGCCAGTGCCGCGGTGCTGATACCATCGTCTGCTTGCAGGGCAGCGCGCTCACCCTTGAGCCTTGTCATCTCGCGCAATTGTGCAACTTCAATTTGTTCCTGGCGCAGTTTGACTTTGCTGCTGATAGTCCGTTTCAATAAATGCTCATCCGCATTCAACCTGGCATCGACATCGGTATGGCTGGTGAACTTGACGATGATGGCGACCAGTTCTATCGTCAAAAACCATAACAGCCACCAGATGAATTGCAAACGCCTGTGCATATCGTTTTGCAGCATGTCCCAGGTGGCGGCAAAGTCGGCAGCAAAACCGGCATGCGATGCCGCCTGTATGTGCTCAGCCTGGGCTTTTTCCAGCACCTGTGCATCTATCCTGGCCTTGCTGGCGATGGTATTTGCCTGGCTACGCTCTTCTGCGAGTTGCGCTTTCTCTGCCAGTTTTTCTTTGCGCCAGGCGATCAGGGTAGTATTGATGTCCTGCTCTTGTCGCTGGCATCTGGCCCTGGCTGCATTGATGCGGTTTTGTGCTGCGCTGATTTTTTGTTCCAGCAAGACAGCTTCGGCAGGCAGGGCTAGGTTCATGGCTTTGTGCCAGTTGGCGATCTGGCCATTGCTGCGGCGCTCTTCGGTTTTTGCCTGTTCACGCAAGCTTTGTAATTGCTGGCGCATTTCTGCCATTTGCGGTGGCTCGCTCAGCAACTTGTCTTCTGCCTTTTGCAGCTTGTCATCGAAAGCTGCTACCTCCTGCTGCAGGCTGGGCAAGCCAGTTGCCTGTTGCGCGCTTTGCAGGTTTTGTATCAGGCGGCTGCGTTCCAACTCGCCGGTCTTGACGGTGATTTCGGCGCGGTTGCTGTCTACATAAAATGGGTAGACCATGGTGATCGCCGACAATAACGCCAGCAGGCTGCGCCAGAACAGTCCCATGCACTTTGCCCGCCAGCTGGCATCGGATTGTATGGACATGATCATCTGTCTCTCCAGACACCACTGGAACAGCGCCCACAGGCTGCCCGAAATCATGGCGCCGGTGCTGCTGACATTCACCATGGTGGCCAGCATATGGGCCATGCCATAGCCTGCAAACAGGGCAAAGAAAATTACCAGTGCGCCTATGCCAAAATACTTGTGGCGACCGCGTGCATACAGGTAATTGCCCTCACTATCCTGGGCATCGATGACTTTCAGGCTGACCGCTGCTGACAGGGCCAGCAGGGACTTACTTGTGTGCACTATGGCGTGCACCATGGTGTTTACCAGGGCCTGTATCCAGACCTGACTAGCCTGACTATTCTGACTATTGAGAGAGCGCATGCCTACATATTCCTGAACAAGACCATGAAGGGCTGGCTGACGCTCAGCGTCTCTGGCCTGGTCTTGAGTTTGACCAGACCTTTACCGCTGTCATCACGACTGATGGCAGCAATCGCCCGCATATTGACGATGGTCGATCTGTGTATTTGCTTGAACATGCTGTTATCCAGCACTTGCAATAAATCGCGTATGGGTTTGCGCAACAGCGATTCACCTTCCGCTGTCATGACCACGGTGTATTTGCTGTCAGCCTGGAAGTAGGCAATATCATCGACCATGATGAGTCTGGTTTCATTCCCTACGCTGGCCGTGATCCAGACCAGCGGTGCCGGTTTGGGCACATCGGCGGGGCCGCCGCTAAGCTGGCGTACCAGGGCGCTGACGGCCTGTATATCCACCGCACCAGTCAGCGCACGCATTTGCAGACGCTTGACGGTGGCCAGCAACCTGTCCTGGGTGATAGGTTTCAGCAGATAGTCGACTGCGCCTTTTTCAAAGGCATCAATGGCATACTGGTTATAGGCAGTCACAAACACGATCTGACTATGCGGGCTGACTTCAGTCATGGCCGCAGCCACTTCCAGGCCGCTTAAACCTGGCATACGAATATCGAGAAACACCACATCCGGCTGGTGCGCGGCGATGGCTTCCAGCGCGCTGCCACCATCGTCGCAGGCTGCGGCAATTTCCAGCTCTGGCCAGGCCAGGCTCAGTTGTTGCAGCAGAGCTTCGCGCAACAGGCTTTCATCTTCAGCAATGACACATTTAGGCATGTTGTTCTCCCCTGGCTTTGATGACGGGGACAGTGATAGTGGCGGCTACTCCACTGGGGAAATTACCCACCAGGACAAAACTCGCGGCATTGCCATGCGCCAGGCGCAGGCGTTCACGGACATTCTTCAAACCTATTCCGGTACCGCCAATTTCTGTCCCCAGGCCATTGCCATCATCGGCCACAGTGACGGCAACATTGCTTTCATGCTGTCTGGCGATGATCCAGATGGTGCCGCCGCCGGTCTTGGGTTCCAGGCCATGCTTGATGGCGTTTTCCACCAGGGTTTGCAACATCATCATGGGGAAGGGCAGGGTTTTCAATTCTGCTGGTACTTGTATCTGTATATTCAGGCGTGCACCCATGCGTATCTTCATGATGTCCAGATAGGCGATGGATCTCTCCAGTTCTTCCCCTATGGTGGAGGCGGTATCTTCAGTACGCGGCAGGGAATGGCGTAAATAAGTAATCAGGTTGCCCAGCATTTGATCCGCTGCTGCCGGGTCAGCCCGCGTTAATAATTGCGCGCTGGCCAGGGTGTTGTACAAAAAATGGGGCTCTACCTGGGCATGCAGTAAATTGAGTTTGGCCACCGTCAATTCTTTTTCCGTGACTGACTGCGCAGTGCTGACTTTTTCATTGCGCCTGCGTTCGGCGATGCGGCGCGTGATGGCGCGGCTGATGGCTTCGGCATTTTCCAGGTTGGTGCCATTATCGACCAGGAATAAATCCGTCCAGGCCGGGCGCTCAGGTTCACAAATCAAGGTCAGGCTGCCGACGCCATCACCAGGTGTGATGGTGGCCAGGATTTGATTACGTTCGGTCGTCAAAAAATCCAGCAGTTTTAATTCATCAATAAAATTGGCCTGGTAAGGGTCTATGCGTTTGATCTTGGCGCGTATTTGCAGGCTGTCTCTGGCACTCTCGGTATCTTCTGCACCCGGTAATTCGCGGATGGCGGCATCGACCAGTTCAAAGGCTTCATTGGCTTCCAGCGGGATTTCTATCTGACGGCGCTGACGGTTGGCCAGCGTAGTGGCGTTGACCTTGCTGGCGATCAGGCGTACCCGGCGCACATGGGAAAAGCTGATGCCCATGACCAGGGGCACCATACTGAGAGGAATGAGGACAAAGACATCCGGTATATGGCCTCTAAAAATCCCGTTGACCAAGAATATCGTGGTGAACAGGATCACCAGGCTCCAGCCAAAACTGGCGCGGATGATAAACCAGAGCGTCGTGAACATGATTATTTCCTTCTTATTTGCGATTGCTGCCAAGAATAATTGCCTGCGCGACTTTCGTCTCGCCTTTTCCGACGAAAGCAAAGAAAAACAGATGAATTCTTGAAATAGAGGAGTAAAAGCCAGTTGCTAGCCCGCACAATTTAATATCGGCAAAAGCGGCACTTGGTGCGACAATACTGTTTTGATGCAATTTTGAACATAGGAGTAAATATGGACATCGATCCCATGGAAACCGTAGAGCAATTAACAGAACAGCAGGAAGAAAACAAGCAAAACAAGGCCAATAATCAGCTCAATATCTGGGTTGCCATCACGGTGGCTTTGCTGGCGACCTTCATGGGTATCTGCAAGGTCAAGGATGACAATATCGTGCAGGCCATGCAGCAATCGCAAGCTAACAAGATAGACCACTGGGCGTTTTACCAAGCCAGGAATATGCGTGAAGAACTGGCCAAATCAACAGAGTTGCAGTTGCGCCTCGCCTCTAAAAATGTGCCTGCCGACCAGAAAGCAGAATACCAGGTTGCCATAGACAGTTATGTCAAGCTGGCCAAGGAACAGCACGAGAAAAAAGAAGAACTGAAAAAGCAGGCTGAACAAGACCAGGTTGATTATGACAATGCCAATTACAAGGATGACCAGTTCGACTTGTCAGATGCCTTGCTGGCGATTGCGATTTCCCTGCTGGCAGTCACCGCACTGACCAGGCAGCGCTGGCTGTATTTCGTGACACTGATACCTACCGGCTTTGGCATATTCATGGGGCTGGCAGGATTACTGGGCTGGCACGTCCATCCCGATGCCTTGGTGCTTTTGTTGTCGTGAGCTAACAGGCAAAGAGCGTGGGTTAAAAACCCACTTCTTTGCTTGATGAATTGTAAATATGCTATCTTTTTTGGAGCTTGTGGACAGGTGTTCCTGCGCTCCTCTCTACTACCCTGACGCTGTGACTTACGCCTTAACTTCACCAAAGCAAAGGACAGGACATGAGCATTCACCTCAATTTCATCAACCAATCAAATAATGCAGATAATCCGGAAATCGTCATCTTCCAGAAAAATGTGGCAACAAATTTTGACGAATTGTCAGTTGCCTGGATGCTCATCAAGAACTGCGGGATAGGCGACAATTACCCCTTTAGCTTCTCTATGAGCATGGCTGTCGGCGTAAGCGACTCCTATGGCAACTATAGCCCGCAACTGCCAGCGCAAAACGGCCAGCTTTTTAGTATGACGTTAACGACTTCAGGTAATCAACTGCTTGCTACTGGTACAGGCACCAGTAGCAAAGAGGTGCAAGTGCTCAATAATCTGCCGAAAGGTGCGATCAATGCATCCATCTACAGAGACGGGAAATTGCTGGCAACTAAAACTTCTATAGCGCCACAGCAAAAAGCTTTGTTCGGATTCAAACCGACTATCTGGATAGGTGCTGCTTCACAAGTCGTGCAAGGTCAGCTCATGAACCCGGCGATTATTTCCAGCATCAATACAGAATTGTCACTGCTAGAGGTAGCCAGCGCGGATATCGTCATGACAGGCGGCACTGGCCATAATTCCACGCCCTTATCTTTTAACTTGAGAAATGTCGTCATGTCGTAAAGTGATGGGCACTTGCCAGTGTTGCCGATATGAGCAAATCGGGAAGGCTGGCATCTACTGGCAAGCAGGAATGTCAGATAAGGAATGGTAGACGGGTTTCCCCAATTGATGGGCCAGACCGACCATCATGTCTGCTCCTGCAGAGTCTCTGCTGTCAGCGACCATCGTGACGCAAATAGTCAAAACGGGTTTTTCGCAAAATATGCCAGTCATCTGACAGTACTTTGACATCATGTATGCGAACGCGGTCGGTATCCATGGGTTCCTCAATTTACTTGATTTTTTAGTGTATCGTGCAATATCGTGATAAATCAAGAAAAAACATGAAAAAAATGAAGGAACTACTATGCTGACCAGTCAAAGAAAAAAATACTTGATGGACTTGCTGGAAAAAGACCGGCAACTGGTTGCAAAAAAACTGAGTGAAGAGCTGGGGGTGTCGGAAGATACTATTCGCCGCGACCTGCGTGAAATGGCCAGAGAAGGAATGTTGCAACGTGTCCATGGAGGTGCTTTGCCGCTCTCCCCGGCACTGGTGGATTTCAATCAGCGCGAGAGTATTGCTGCGGATGAAAAACGTGCCATAGGCCAGGCTGCTGCTGGCATGATAGTGCCGGGACAAATCGTGTTTGTCGATGGCGGGACGACTACTGCACAGTTGATACGGTATTTACCTGCCTCCCTGGTCGCTACCATAGTCACCCATAGTCCTTCAATCGCGATGGCACTGGGTGGACATGAGCACATAGAAGTGATCTTACTTGGGGGGAGGTTCTACAGGCATTCCCTGGTCGCTGTTGGTGCTGCCACTGTGAACGCAATCATGCAAATTCGTGCAGATTGCTATTTTATGGGGGCAAGCAGCCTGCACCCGGAGGCTGGATTGAGCACGGGCGATTATGAAGAGGCAGCAGTCAAACATGCCATGAGCGTACAGGCAGGCAAGACGATACTGCTGGCGTCTTCAGAAAAATTGGACGCAGTATCACCTTATCAAATCATGCCAGCAAGAGCCTTGGATACCATTGTCGTCGCCAAAAACACTGAAGCAGACTTGCTGGCCCCCTACACTGCCATGCAGGTGGAGGTGGTGTATGCCTGATCGCAGCTATGCCAACCTGGATCAGGGTTTAGGTGGGTCCAGCCTGATGACCGCCATGGGTGGTGCTTCGTTAGGTAGCCATTTTTGATGGATGCGGCTGAAGTGGCCTTCTTTCTTCAACCAGCGCAAGGCATCTTCCCAGACCTTGATAGTGGTGGCTGGAGTGGAGCTGGAAAAAGCCAGATACAATTCCAGGCTGTCGAGGACTTTGACTTTTTCCACCTCATCGGCGCTATGCCCTATGTCCTTCAATACCGAGGAAACCACCAGGCTGCCCTCTACCCATAGATCAAAGCGCTTCGCCAGCAGCATATTGGCAATGATTTGGGGGGTGGGCGCTTGCTCTATGTTTTGAAAACCTTTCTTGCGCGCCGTGTCAGCAAAGATACTGGAGCGGTATGCGCCTACCTTGAGTTTTTGTATGTCATCGCTCATGGCCAGCAGGCGTGCGGCATTGCCTTTGCGGGTATATAGAGAAGTGGTGGAGATGGCGATAGGCCCCAGCAAGACCATGAGCTTTTCCCGCTCCTCTGATCTGCCTACCGTGAACAACAGGGTATTTGGTTCTTCCAGCAAGGCTTTATAGCCACGCGCCCAGGGCACGACTTGCACGGCCTGGGTGCTGCCCATATGCGCCTGCATGGCTTGCACCACTTCTACTGCCATGCCCTCGGCTTTAGTGCCTGTGCCAAAGCTGATGGGGGGCCAGTCTTCCGTAAAGATTTGCAGTTCTTGCGCTTGCGCCGGTACAAAAAAAACCGACAGAGCCAGCAGGCAGGCAAGGATGACATATTGATAGAACAAGGGGGAGCTGTCCTGACGCATCTTGAGACTTTATCCTGTTGTGCAAAGGGCAAAACCTTGTTACAGGCTTGCCTGTCTTTGATAGGGTGGGCATGCAATATACTTACCTTACCGAAATTTACAACAATTGCAGGACTAAGGGTAGCAGTGTACGTAAACTGTGTTGCAGATCAAGTCAGGCAACACAGTTTTGAGGAGCAGGAATGCCATACAGTATTCAGGTTTTTTCTGCAGGCGGTTGGGCTGCCCGCCTTAATTCCAGGGCTTTTTGAAATTCTTGCAAGCTGCCACTACGGCCATGTACACCGACCAGTTGCTGTACTTGCAAGCTGCCTTGTTTGATCAACTGTTCCAATTCCAGGCCTACATCAAATACCGGGGGGATGGGCCCAATTTCAGGCAGATAAAACAAGTCGCCCTGGAACAGGGTCTGGCTGCTTTTATCATAGGCCACCAGCATGTCTGAGGCATGGCTGCTGGCCAGCGGATAAATGCTGATACTGCGGCCGCCAAGGTCCAGTTCGCGTGCCTGGGTGACCTCAACAACCTTGCTGGCAACAGCAGCGCCCAACTGGCGTTCTACGGCCAGTTTGCCATCCTTGCCTGCCAGTATCTGCACACCTTCCTGAGCATAGCTTGGTGTTCCGGCGATATGGTCGCGGTGGCTATGTGACAGCACCAGATACGCCAGTTTGCGGCCGGGTGCAGTCTGTTCTATGAGTGCTTTGACCTTGGCTGCTTCTGCCGTGCTGATGGGGGCGTCATAGATAGCTACGCTGTGGCTGCCTACGGAAAAGCCAGTGTGATAGCCAGATTCACTACCATCTACCCTGTAGGTGCCAGGGGCAATCAGGGTTGCCCGCAAGCTGCCCTGGTCCTGTATCTCTACATAGCCTGCTGGCAAGTCAAAGCTATGGGCATCGACATGTTCAGTGAGCTGCGCATGGATGGTCCATTGCAATACCAGCTTGTCACCATTTTTTACGGTGATCTGTTTCGGTTGCTTGAAATCTTGTTTGCTGCCGTAGTCGGCGTATTCATAAGTCGATGCTGCTGTTTTTGCGCTCTGCACCTGGCCGCTGCTACGTTCTATGACCATGCTGGCTGGCTGGCCGGCCAGCGGCATCGCTGAAATTGACTTGTTCGTATTTGCCGCTGGTATCACCAGGCAGTGGAACAGGTTGAAGATTGCTGGCTTGCTGCTGCAAGAAGGCCGGGACCAGGAACAGGAAATCAGCATAGGCTTTGCGTGCTTCGCTGGCATCGCCCCTGGTAATCTCCAGCCCCTGCCGCCATTGCAGCAAGTCAAGCACAGCCATGCCATCCTTGTTACCTGTAGACAGGAACTGGAAGCGGATATTGCCAGGCCAGAGAGAATCACTGACGGAGCGGAATTGCCCATTTTTTTGCAAGATCAATTGCTGCTTGAGCTTGATTTCCTGGACCGCATTTTGTGGAGTGGCGGCTTGATGCGACGCCAGGCGTGTGCCCTGCATATCCAGAATGGCGGCAGTAAGCGGGTCGACAGTTTGCGCCTGTGTACCGTAGCAGACGAACAAGCAGCTGATAGCTGCTGCTGGTAACAACGGGCGCAAAGTAGCTAAGACAGGCATCATCGGTTCTCTTTCACATCGCATAAGGTGATATGCATGCCATTTGGCTGTAAGTCACTTTCGGCAGGAGGAGAGCGAAAAAGTTCCGAAAAATAAGCAAAATTTTCTGCCTGGCCTATGGTGATTTACAAGTCAGTGTGACAGGAAAATAGTATTGCTTAATGTCAGAGTAAGGCCATAGTTAATAAGCTGGCTCATCCATATTGAATCGACACGCCAGCTCAGTATTTAATGCTCAGCGCTCATTATTACCATTCTTTTTTGGATTACGTGGATCCTCTTTGTCCTTGGCTTTTTCTGCCGGAGCAGGGGCCGGTGCAGGCATTGCGCGCGGGGCAGGTGTTGGGGCAGAAGCTGGCATGGGCATAGGTGCAGGTCTGCTTTCCATGCGGGCAGGCTGAGGCATGGGTTGTGCTTGTGGTGCAGGCTGGATAAGCGGAGCCTGTGGCACGGGTCTTTCCACCGCGTTTACAGTAGGGCGACGCTCCAAAGGCCTGTCATTACCACGTTCAATATTGCGCTCTGGCTGCCTTTCGCGCATTTCTGGCTGACCATTGTTATTCCAGCTATTCGCTGGCCTTGCCGATCTGTCGACGTTCTCAACTGGCCGGTACTGGTTCGTGTTTGAAGGCGCCATGATGGCATTATTGGCGGGTGTATTGCCCGTCGGTGTATGCAACTGCTGGTTGACGGGGGGATTGGCAACCGGCGCGACATTGATGGTATTGGCAGGCTGATTCTGTATCGGGCGCTGGTTATTCATATTCAGCGGTGCATTGCCGGTATTCGGCATGCCATTGCCATAAGAGCGTGGCTGGTTATTGCCCGCTTCATTATTCCAGGTATTGCCTGGCCTGGCTGACCTGTCGTTATTTTCTATCCTCTCCGTTGGCCGGATCTGGTTTGGTGCAGGTGTGATGCCATTGACAGGGGTATGCGCAGGCGCATTGACCGCAGGGGCAATATTAATGCCTGCAGAGTTGCCGGTCTGTGGCGCCAGGTTAGCCGGTGTTCTGGGTGTGTACACATTACTGCCCTGGTTGCTGGTGTTGGGAGTAATAGGGGTATTCGGCGTATTGGTGAACGAATTGGAATTTTGCAAGCCCACAGCTGCATTGTTCGGGCGTATGCCAGGTGCTGTATTCGCATTCACTTCTGCCGGACGTGATACCGGCCTGCCTTCGTTGATATTGCTGATCACAGCGGGTCGCTGGTCGCCACGGGCAGCTGGCATATTCAGGTTTCTTTGGCGGTATTGATCAGCTTCGCCCCCGTTGCGTGGGCGGGTTTCGCCGAAGCGATTATTGTTGACTGGGGTGAGATTGGGTGCTTCCGTAGCAACCAGTGAGTTTTGCTTGATAGGCGTGAATAACCTGCTGCTTGACACTGGCATGACATGCTCGCCACGCACAAAGGTCGTAGTCGGCACGACAGTGACCGCATGCTGTATCCCTTGATTCACATAGCGCCCGCTGACCAGGGTGTTATTCACAACCAGGCTTTGATTCAAACGCTGTATATACTGGGTATTGTGGGTGTAACCAGGCCGGTAGACTTCGCCAGGCCCGAGCGGGAACCAGGCTACCGAGGCCTGGTTTTGATGGCCACCCGGCTTGGCAAGATAGCTGCCGCCGACAAAGACCACCAGGGCAGGGGCATACACAGGCCTGATATGATGCTGGCGCGGACCAGGCACCCAGGCCCAGCGTGTACCTACATAGGCCCAGCGGCCATAATGGTAAGGCGCAAATCCCCAAGGGGCGCGATCGACCCAGGTCCAGCCCCAGGGGGCGACCCAGACCCAGTTGCCATCGCGGTAAGGGGCCCAGCTGGCACTGACCTGGCGCGGATACCATACTGCACCGTAGTCGGTGGTGGTTTCCCATGCGCCATATTGATCCAGTTGTTCATAGCCTATGACTTCACGCGAGACATAGCGTACGGTTTCCACATTTTCTTCAGCACGGTCACGATCCGCCGCCCACAAATCAAAAGCATCAAGAGGCGAGACATTGCCTATGGACATGTGTTGCAGGTTACTGCCAGAAAAACGGGTTTGCTCACCCTGTCTGATGGTGATGGTATCGCGCTCGCCATGGGCTATTGCAGTACCGCGCCTTACTTGCACGGTAGTGGTATTGTCATCATTGACATTGATTCTGTATTCGCCAGGTTCTTGCAGCGAGAACACCAGGTTGGGGGTGCGTATGTCAAAATTTTCTCTATTGTTGAGGGCGCGTACGCGTATCACGATACTGCCCTGGTTCAAGTCTATCTGGGTATTGTCATCGTCGAGCAGGCTAAAGCTCAAGAGGGTGTTTTCCTGCATGCGCAAGGCATTCGGGCCTACATGCAATTCTGCCTTGCCAGCAAAGGGGACTTGCAGGCTGTCGCCCGTAGAGATGGGGCGGTTCGGTGTCAGTGTGCCCCAGTTATTCGTGCCTGCATCAGCAAAACCGATATTGCCATAGGCATAACTGACTCTGGCGACGCGGCCTGGTGGCTCATCCTGGGCATGTACAGGTGCCAGCACAAACAGGCTGGCCACTGCCAAAGCGGCAATTTTTAACAGGGGAGCACGGCGGGCTCTGGCGAGCAGGTTCAGCGTATCTGAGGCAGACATGGATTTCTTCCCGGCATGGGTAAATAAAAGTGACTAGTTCTATCCTTAACGCGCGAGCCACCTGTTTGGATGGCAGGAAATGTCACAATTTTTGTATTTTTTTGTAGCAAGCTTGCTGCTTGTTTTGTCCTGCTCCTCAACACTTATCGCATCAGGCAGTGCTGGCTATCCGGTTCACTTCGTCCAGCCATCGTATAGATGCCAGCCCTGCAGCGCTTTGCGCGGAAAAATCCTGGGCCTGCCCCATAAGCCAGTCGTGTACACACTGTACGGCAGGGATACTCATACTCTGTTTAGTGGAAAGTAAATAGTATCGACTATGGCTGCGCACGCCACTGTCAAACAGCCTTTGCAAATCGCCGGATTTGATGCGGGCGCTGACATGGCTATGGCGCTCAAAGGCAATACCATGTCCATGTTCGGCCGCTTGCAAGACCAGGTTGCTATCATCAAAGCTGATGCTACGCAGTGTCTGTTGTGCATG
Organism: Undibacterium sp. JH2W; assembly: GCF_049340425.1. Classification (NCBI taxonomy): domain Bacteria; kingdom Pseudomonadati; phylum Pseudomonadota; class Betaproteobacteria; order Burkholderiales; family Oxalobacteraceae; genus Undibacterium; species Undibacterium sp. JH2W. The sequence goes on from NZ_JBMPOT010000013.1 coordinate 86,976, forward strand.
CAGGCCCAGAGCCTTGAAATACGCAGACCAGGATGAACCGGCACCTATGGTATTGGCGTGTACCAGCAAGGGCAGGCTCAGCAAGTCGGCCGTAGCGGCTGGCTGCAATCTGGCAATGAAATCCGGTGAAGCTACAGGGTAATAATATTCATCCAGGAATTTGTCGCTTTGCACATGCGGCCATGTACCCTTGCCAAAACGCAGTGCCAGGTCGACGCCGTTGTTTCCCAAATCAGCCAGTTCTATACCGGCCTGTATCTGTAGCGAAATCTCAGGGCGTAGTAAATAAAATTCATGCAATCTGGGTAGTAGCCAGTAAGCAGCAAAAGCGGGCAGGCAGGCTACCCTCACTACCTGGCGTGGGTTGCGGTGATGCTGGCCAATGCGGTCTATGGCTGTGCCCAGTTGATCCAGTGTGAGTGTCACTGCTGCATGCAATTCCCGCCCGGCATCGGTCAGCCTGACGCCATTCTGGCGCTCGAATAGCTCCAGCCCCAGTTGTTCTTCCAGTGAGCGTATGCGATGGCTGACCGCGCTATGCGTGAGGCTGAGTTCTTGCCCGGCCAGGCGAAAATTCTGCAGGCGGCCCGCTGCTTCAAAAATACGTAAATCATTCAAGCCCGGAATTTTTCGCATGACTATATTATTAACTGATTAGTTTTTCTCTATACCCTGGCGCATATTTGTCGCTAGTCAGTATGATGCTGCTAAAAGATACTGCGGACTTCGCTAACAAGGAGTTCGTATGACAAATCAACATATCAGCAAGGCCAGTTTTTCAGCTCAACAAATACGGGTGAGTTTTTTTGTCAGTATGATGTTGTTGTGTTTATTCTTAAAACCAGCGCTTGCTGCTGAAGCGCCAAGGTATCCGCTGACAGCCGATGTCAACAGCATCGATGGCATTATGCACGCCTATTATGATGTTGTCTCAGGCCCGGCCAATAACTGGATATTGTCAGAAACCTGGGGTAGCGAAAGCCCACAAAATCCCTTGCCCTTACCAACAGCAGCAGGAGTCAGCAAATGAAGATAGACCATATCTCCCTGCTGGTGAGTTCACTGGAAACCAGCATGCCTTACTATGAATGCCTGTTGCCGCAACTGGGCTTTGTCGAGAGCAAGCCCCAGGTCTGGACCGATGATGAGGGTTTCTTTTTCCAGTTCATGCAGGCCCATCCTGATACCCGCTCCTATGAACGTTATGGCGCAGGCATGAACCACCTGGGTTTTGGTGCGACCTCGGCAGAGCAAGTCATGCAGATACGCCAGACCATGCAAGAGGCAGGGTTTGACGTACAGGATATCAAAAACCTGGGTGGCTCACTAGCCTTGTTCATGAAGGATGCCGATGGCATACGTTTTGAGATCACTTACTATGCGCCAGGGGCAGAAGTGGTCGGCTGATTCATGTAGGAGCGGCTTCAGCCGCGAACAGCAGATGCCTTAAGCTCACTTTACGTATAGCCTGCGAAAAAAATGTTCGCGGCTAAAGCCGCTCCTACAGATCAGCATGGGCAAGGCTGGCCAGCCAACGCGTACCAAGCTGGACTAGTTCAGCATTGAATGCTGGCAAAAGAGAAAAATGTCCCCAGTCGATTTCTACATAAGTTTTTTGACCCGCAAGGCGCTGGTAGCAAGCCAGCGTCAGTTGCGGCTTGACCATCTTGTCACGTTGCTGATTGATGACCAGCACCGGCACCTGGCTATTTTCTTCCAGTGGTATCGCAAAAGGGGTATTGAGCATGCTGGCAAAATAGCGGGCCGTGACTGTGCGTAAAGTCAAAGGATCAGCTCGCCATTTGGCATAAAAACCTAGCGCAAGATCACGCTCATCCATCATGTTTTCAAAGCGTGCCAGCGGGCGGTATGGCAGGCACAGGCGCGGCGCGATTTTTGCCAACGCACCACTCATGGCCCTGCATGCCCTGGCCAGACCGGGGATGTTTGCCAAACCTGCAAAGCGGGTAAACGCCAGGCCAGTGACCGGGTCACCAAAGTCATACAAATTCAGACAGACGGCAGCGACCGGAGGCTGGCCTTGCTTGGTCAGCGCAGCGGCGGCGGCATATGTCAGGCCACCACCTATGCTGCCGCCGCACAGATACAAGGGGCCGTTGAATTCCTGTCTGGCCCAGGTGGCCGCATCGACGATGTTTTGCACTGCCTCTGCCACCGTAAAATCACCCATGGCACCGCCAGAACGACCCTGGCCTTTTTGGTCGGGTACGATGACGGTATAGCCTTGCTCATAAAATGCCAGTGCCAGTCCAACGAATAAACCACCATAACCGCCACCACCATGATTGAGTATCAGCACCGGGGTTGCCGGGTCAGCTTGCTGGTACAGGTCTATATGCAGTTCTACCCCTGTGGAGAGCAGATGGCGGGTTTGCACTACAGCCAGCACCCGTGCCAGCAGGGCTGGTTCATGGTAGCAATGCCAGTAAGTTTGCTCAGAGCGTGCTTGCTTCATATTCATAATGTAGTCCGGTAATCTTGCTGGACTATAATATGAATAATCATTCATATTGTCTATTCGCATTCTGGAGCCTGCTTTTTACCATGAGCAAATCGCGTAGTCAGCCTATAACCCAGCCTTTAAAACAGCCCTTGCAGCAAAGATCCAGGATGACGGTGCAAGCCATCATGGAAGCTGCTATTCATATTTTCGATGAGTATGGTTATGCCGCTGGCACCACTTCCCGCATCGCCAGCCGGGCTGGCGTCTCTATAGGTTCACTCTACCAATACTTCCCCAGCAAGGATGCGATCCTGACGGCCCTGGCAGAGCAGCATCTGGCCGAGGGCCTGGCGCTTGCCATACGCATGCTGGAAACCCTGCGCAGCAGTCAGCAGTCACTGCCTGCCACCCTGAATGAAATCGTCGATCATATGCTGGCGCTGCATGAACACAATCCCGGCTTGCACAGATTGCTGTATGAAGAAGGCTTGCTACCGGCAGACTTGCGGCAAACCGCCAGGCAGGCAGAACAATTCCTGATCGCTGAAGTGGCACGCTGCCTAAGCCTGCGCAGCGATGTGGCCGCTCACACAGACCGCCAGATGCAGGCTTACTTCGTGGTGCACACGATAGAACACTTCACCCACAGGCTGGTGATAGACCAGGCAACGGCGGAGTTTCAGTCAAGAGGGAAAGAAGAACTGGTCGGTATGCTGCAGAGGTATTTGCAGGTATAGATTTGGAAATAACTTCGTAGGTTGAGGGGCTTCGTAGGTTGGGCTACGGGGTATCAGCCCAACACTGGGCCTTTGCAAACGTATACGTTATTAAAAGCCGAGTGTTGGGCTGGTAAAGCGTAGCCTAGCGAGGCCCGGCCCAACCTACAAATGTACAACTACATCATCACATTAATAATAGCATTACCTATACCCAGGATAGCCGCACCAGAGATCAAACCGGCGCTGATGGCTTCACAGCCCTCTACCCAGAAAGTATGTCCCTTCGTGCCTTTTTCTGAATTTTTCTTGCCCATGTACCAGAATATCAAGGCACCTATCCACATGGCGAAGCAGGACTCAGGTGGCAAGACCACACCCAGGCCTATGGAAACCGCAGACAGCGGTAGGCGGCCACGGGTGATGATATTGCCGATTTCAATAAAGGCTGCGCACAGGCCAGCTACCGCCATGGCAATGATGGCTGAAGTCGGCAAACCGCTGACACCTTTGGCGATGATCTCGGCGACACCCTTCCATTGCAAGGCAGACGGGAAGGCAAACTGGTCGCTGACTATCGTTGCTGGGCTGCGCAGACCTTCAGCATCGGGCGGCAGGAACAACAGGAAGAACAGCGGAACGCAAGCCAGCGTGCCAGAGAAAATGCCGATAATATGGCCGATCACCTGATGCCTTGGTTTGCCGCCCAGCATATAGCCAGGCTTGATATCAGACAGCAGTGAAGAGGCATTGAAGGCGATGTCTGAAGTCATACCGGCTGGCAGCAAATTGGTGGCCGGATTGCTGCGGTCGATTGCCCCCATGCTGAATTGAGTGATCTTGGCCAACGCACCTATCGGTGCCCAGGAAGTCAGCGCCATGGCATTGATACAAATCACTGTCAGGACGAAAATCAGCGGGAAGGAAATCAAGGCCATGATGTAAGACACACCAAACAAGACATTGATCAACCAGGCTGCAATACCGCACAGGATAGGTACACCAACAAACGATATCCACAAAGGTACTTCTACCTCTTTCAACGGATCAGGACCGGTATCTTTTTCCTTGTTGCCTTTGCCGCTCAGGGATTTGAAGGCTGCCTTGAACAATTCAGGCTTGGCCAGCAAGCCGACCATGGCACCGACCACCATCATGGTCACTGCCCACCACAGGCCCCATTGATTGACGATCTCGGTGCGCGAGATTGGTACTACCGTGCCATTTGGCAAGGTGCGCGCGACGATTTCACCTCTTTGTATGATCCATGGCGCAAGCAAGACAAAATTGATGAAGGCACCCAGCATGACGCTGCTGGCAACCCGTATGCCCATCAGGCCGCCTACCCCCATCATGGCAACATCGAGATTCAGACGCAAGCCGAGCTGGCGTATATCGGTGCCCAGGATATTCGGTATTGCCCAATGCAGCTTGGTAGCCGCCGTATAGTAATAAGTATCCAGACGCTCAGGCAGGCTCCAGGCTTCTGTCATGCCGGCCCATTTATCCATGCGCAAAATCTTGAACTGTATCAGGCGCATCCAGCCATCGCTGACGATGAGCTGGTAAAAACCGGCAAACAGGCTGGTATAGCCAAGCAACTTGGCCTTGTAGAGGCCGGCACCGGCGCCATCGGTGTAGAGAGAATCCAGCACCACACCGCAGGCACGGCCTTCAGGGAAAGGAAGCTGGTCTTCATTGACAAAGCGGCGCTTGAGGGGAAAGGCCACCAGCACGCCGATTAAAGCGACGACGCAGATCCAGATGATCATTTGCCACCAGGGGATGATTTTCCCGGTAATCAGCATATAGGCTGCGAGGCTGGAAATCAGCGGGTTGACCATGTAGCCAGCCGCTGTAGCGATGGACTGGGTACAATTGTTTTCCAATATGCTGTAATCGGCAGTCAAACCCAGGCTATGCAGGATGCGAAAAATCGCAAACGACAAAATTACCGACGTCAGACCCACACCGATACCGATACCGGTCTTGGCACCGATATACAGGGCTGTGGCTGCGAGTATGCCACCCAGCAAGAAACCAGTGAGGGCAGAGCGCAGGGTCAGCTGTGCCATGTCCTTGCGGTAGACATTGTCAAACCACCATTGATCCTTTTGTCTTCGTGTCCAGGTGCGTATCTGTTCATCATCCAACTGCTGCAGAGCCATGTATCCTCCATTTTATTTGAGGACTTGCGCAAAACTACCCCGACTGCGCAGCAAAGACTGGCAGTAACAATTTTGCGTAAGTCCTGATTGTGATAGGCTGCCTTGTGGGCAGCCTATCTATCCTCAGTGTCACGCCATGGCTCATTTTTTGTATGCATGAGCTCAGGCGGTAGCGCAATATAGTGTTAGCTGAAGGTCATGTCAATTTTTGTGCACTGCGCTGTGAAAACAGACGTGAATTTGAACAGTTACCATCTGTCCAATAGCAGTAAAATGCTGGCAACAAAATGTCTTATTAAATACATGCGGAGAACGCTTATGGCATCGATCATGACACTCAATCAAGTAGCAGAAGCTTATGTAAAACTTGTCCTGGCAACAGGCCAGCATGATCCTGGCTATGTCGATGCCTATTATGGCCCGCCAGAATGGCAGGCAGCATCGCAAAAACTGCCCCTGCCTGATTTGTTGCAGCAAGCGGAAGAATTGACGAAACAGGCACAGTCCCTGCCAGCGGCAGAGGCAGGGCAAGAGCTGCGCCAGGACTTTTTGCGCCTGCATGTCGCTGCCGTGCGCACCTACATCGCCTATCTGGCAGGCCATAAACTGTCTTTCGATGAAGAGTCTGTGGCCTTGTATGATGCCCGTTCACCGGATTTAAGCCCGGCAGACTTTGACCCCATCCTGCTTGAACTGGGTCAGCTCTTGCCCGGTGAAGGCGACTTGAATACCCGTTTGAGTGCCTACGCCAAGCAATTTGAAATCCCGCAAGACAAGCTTGATGTCGTCTTCAAAGCCGCCATCCATGAATCGCGCGCCCGCACCAGGAAATACATCAGCCTGCCGGAAGAAGAAAATTTCGAGATTGAATATGTCAAAGACCAGGTCTGGAGTGCCTACAACTGGTACAAGGGCAATAGTTATAGCCTGATACAGGTGAATACCGACTTCCCCATGTTCATCAGCCGTGCCATCGACCTGGCCAGTCATGAGGGTTACCCCGGCCACCATGTCTTCAATCTGCTCATAGAAAAACACCTGGTCAATGAAAATGCCTGGGTAGAATACAGCGTCTACCCTTTGTATTCACCTATGTCTTTCCTGGCCGAGGGCAGTGCCAACTACGGCATAGAAGTCGCCTTCCCGCATGCCGAGCGCCTGGCTTTTGAAAAAGAAGTCCTGTTCCCATTGGCAGGCATAGACCCGGCCAAGGTAGAACATTATTACCAGTTGCAGGCAATCCTGCAAAAGCTGACTTATGCCGGCAACATGGTCGCCAAGCTGTATCTCGACGGTGATATCGATACCGAGGCTGCCGTCGCCATGCTGATGAAATACGCCTTGTCTGACGAGGCCAGATCAAGGCAACGCCTGCGCTTCATGGAAAAACATCGCTCCTACGTCATCAACTACAATCTTGGCCAGGATATGACCAAGGCCTATGTAGAAAAACTGGCCAAGCCGGGCGATGAACAAAGTCGCTGGCAAGTCTTTGCCGAGTTGTTGTCCAAGCCCAGGACCGCTTCGATGATGAAAATCTAAGTCTCTGTCAGGCTAGGTATCTTGGTTATTTGTCTGGCCTTGTCGACCTCCGGACTGCGGTAAGCCTTCTCTGGTATCGTTGCCAAGGTCGATGCATGCACTTGCTGATTATCGAGTCCATAGAATTTCTGGAAACTCATGATCAGCGGCTGCCACTTGTCCGGGTCTATGCGGTCAGGATTGCCGTCCAGCAGTAGCGATGCATCGACATGCAGGCGCTGTATCTTCAACTCGAAAGTCAGTATGCCGCCCTTGAGCATGGCTTCATCTTCGGCTATGCCATGCATGGCAGCGACTGTACATTCTTGCTGTACCAGGCATTCCTGTACCCGTGCGGCTTGCACGGTTTCTGATGCTTGCGGTGTCAAGCCTGCCAGTTCAAATTTATTCCTCTCCAGCCGGTAACCGCGTGCTGCCTTCCACGGTGACATGGCGTCTGAACCTGTGGTCAGCGCCAGTTTGTTGACGGCGGCTACATCATTGACTGAGGCCAGGTTGAGTACACACTGGCCATTTCTTTTCAGATTGCGGGCGGTTTGTGAACTGGAGCCCACGCCGATGACGGCCCGCCAGCCCAGCCAGAAAATGGAAGAGATAGGGGCCAGGTTGAAACTGCCATCTTCATTGACAGTGCTGACCAGGATGACGGGGGTGCCGAAATAGAGTATGGATGATTCGCTGCTGATGTGCATGCTGTCCTCGCTTGAATGTTGTAAGACCTTCGGTTTGATGGAGGAAGTATGCAGGGTGTCATTTGTTTGGGCTCGCTGGAAACGGACAGGGGATTTTACGCTTCATTAAAAAACTCAAACCGCCATCTGCTGATACATCCCGGTAATCTTGTCCATCACTTCAAGTATGCGTTCGCTTGTGGTGGCGACATTGGCGGCGGAATGGCGTTGTAGTTTTCCATCGCCTGTTTGGTGCAAGGCTGCCTCGAAGAAAGTCCATTGTGACTGGGCCAGCAGTAATTCATCTTTGAGCCTGGTATTGCTGCCACTCGATGCTTGCAGGGTTTGCATGGCGGCAGAGAATTCCTTGCGGGTACTCTCTATGCTGCTGGCCGCATTGCCGGGCGCGATATTCCAGTTGCTGGCCTGGTAGAGCTTGGCCAGGCGTTGCGATAGCATGCGTTGCCGGCCTGCCAGGTTGACCAGTTTTCCAGCGCCGCTGCCTGCATGCTTTTCCAGTTGGGTGGTGACGTCATCGGCCATGTGCAGCAGGGTTTCGCTATGCTTGAGTACCAGCCTGGCGTCGCCCTGATTGGGTGCTTTGCCGACCAGTGCCTGCTTGTATTCCTGCCAGGTTTTTTCCATGCTGGATAAATTACTGCGTATATCCGCTGTGGGAGCAAAGGCATGCAGCTCCACCAGTTGGCGGTCAAAGCTGGACATGGACTGGTCCAGTATTTTCTTTGATGCTTCCGTTTCCACATCCAGGCCAATTTGCAGGTAAGCCTTGGCCAGTCTTTGTGTCAGCATGCGCTGGCGGCCAGCCTTGTTGATGGCGTCGTTGACGCTGGCGACCTGGGCCATGGTCGGAAAAGCCAAAGTCAGGCTGGCTGCTGTGACCAGGCTGCCAGTGATGAATGTTCTGCGTTGCATGCCAACTCCATATACATAGTGAATACGATGGAGTGCAGACTAGGCGCTACAAAATTGAAAGCCTATTCCTCAATAGAACTAGTCCAGCCGGTTTTTGACACAGACTTTGACATAGCACAAGCATATGGCTGCTAACTCAGGCTTGATAAGCGCGCAAAGCAATGGGTGCTGACATGATGATAGACGTGCGCGTCTCACCATAGTGGTTGATATTGCCGACAAAGCTTTCCAGATGACGCAAGTCTTTGGTGGCAACACGCAGCAGGAACGAATCCTGCCCCGTCACATGCAGGCATTCCAGCACTTCTGGCAGGGATTTCAGATGCGCGATGAGGCTGGCTTTTTGTGGCTGGGGCACGGTGATACCTATCACGGCTTGCACTTGCAGGCCTATGGCTTCGGCATTGACCTCGGCACGGTATCCTTTTATGACGCCAGCTTCTTCCAGACGTTTGACTCTCTCTGATGTGGCAGGTAGCGACAGGCCGGTTTCGTCAGCGAGTGCTTTCAATGAGATGCGGGCGTCGCGTTGCAGGGCTGCCAGGATTTTCCAGGCTTTGGCGTCGATATCCATGAGATTTAAGTCCAGATGAGGATACGCAAGAATAATGAAGGCAATGTAGCAGTTTTACCTGAATTTTTCCATGTCAATCACTGACTCAAATCTTCATACTGTATGCCTGTTTGTGATTTCCAGAGGCAAAGATGGAAGCAAGTTTATTTTTCAAAGCGATGCTGATAGGTCTGTCAATTGCAGCGCCAGTCGGCCCCATAGGTTTGCTGTGCATACAACGCACGCTGGCACAGGGCATGCGTACCGGCTTTGTCAGTGGCCTGGGGGCAGCCTGTGCTGATGCCGTGTATGGCGCGATAGGGGCATTTGGCATGGTGGCGGTGACGGATTATTTTGTCTCGCTGAGTACCCCGCTGGCGATAGGCGGAGCCTTGTTCCTGGGCTGGATGGGCTTGAAGCTGCTGCTGGAAAAAAATGAAGCAGGGCAGGCGGCCAGCGTGGGTAAGCAGAAAACTGGCCAGGCTTTCATCTCGGTATTTGCCCTGACCCTGGCCAACCCCATGACCATCATCTCGTTTGTCGCTGTCTTTGCCAGCATCGCCGGGCCTAAAGTGCTGGGCCACGCGGCGGCAGGCTTGATGGTGCTTGGGGTGTTCCTGGGGTCGGCAATTTGGTGGCTGATGCTCAGTGCGGGTGTTGCCTTGCTCTCCAGGCAAATGGGAGCAGGTGTATTGGGCTTTATTAACCGGCTTGGTGGCCTGTTGCTGTTGGGTTTCGCTATCTGGCAGTTATGGCAGCTCGTGTGATAATGCACGTGAGCCAGTCATGCCTTGTAGGAGCGGCTTTAGCCGTGTATGCCCGATACGGCCAGGGCTTTCACGACTAAAACTGCTCCTGTGAAGGTAAAAACTACCTGACCAGGAGCAAGTGAAACTGAAAACTTTTCCTGCATGTCCTGAGATGCAACTCAACGTAAACCATTCACCATCGCATCCTTGGGATAACTGATCGTATAGTCGGCCCTGAGTTTCAATTTCTTGCCAGCTTCCAGCGGCATCTGCCAGGCGATGATGCCGGGTTGCTTGTTCCAGCTGCTTTGTGTCGCTTCAGGGGTAAACTTCGTTTCCACCTTGATGTCTTCATGGCGCGCCACTGGCGAAGCTTCCAGCACTTGCAGCGTGACCGTGGTTTTGTGATTGTTTTCTATGACATAGGAATTGGTGAATTTTTTCTCTATGCGGCTGTTGATGAAACCCTTGTTGGCATCATCGCGCTGTTCTGGTTCGACTTCTACCCTGACCAGATTGTCGGTGCCAAAGAAGAGTTCCAGTTTTTCCTGGCTACCAAAAGCGAGCTGGCTTTGGCCTATAAAATCATTGTCGCGGTATAACTGCAGATTGCCGCTAGGCCATGAACCTGCAGGACGGGCAGCATTGGCCAGCAAATAAGCCTGTGCCTCTTGTTTGGGTTGTACGCGCACCAGCACTTGTGCATCGACGACCTGGCTGCCCAGGGCAAAACCGGTTTTCTGGCCGTCGCTGTTCAGGTTGATTTTGCCTGGCACCTGGAATTCTGCTGCATATTCACTTTGAAATACGCTGACATCAAAATTGGGCATTTCTGCCACATTCTCAGCATCACGGTCTATCGCCATTCTGGCGACTGGGGCGGGTGAAGGTGGTGGGGTAGCCTTCGCCAAGGAATACGAATATTGTGCTTCTTTAGGCAAAGGCGGGATGATGCTCAAGGTCCACGGAGACGGCGGATATAACTGGCTGGACTGATTAGGCTGTGAGGTCGATAGCTTCAGGTTGATGGCATTCCAGTCTTCCCCGCTATTCTGGGCTACCTGGGCATGACGCTCCAGTCTGACTTGCGACTTGGCAGTGTCAAGATAGGCACGATAAACCGGCGTCCAGCCAGCCTGACTCAGACGATAGGATAAACGGACTTCACCTTCAGTTTGTGCTGCCAGGCGAATTTGCACGCTGCGCACTTGTGGATTGGCCTGGAATTGGCGGCTTTGTTCTGCCCGCAGGGGCACCAGTTGCTGCTCCAGTTCATTCAGGCGCTTTTGCGCAGCCAGGCGACGTTGCAAGGCATCCTGCCCGCTGCGGCGTAATTGTTCGGCGGTAGTGACAAGCGCGGCGCTGCTGTTCTGGCGTTCGTTGGCAAAGCTTTTCAGATAGCCTATGACCAGGTCTTGCGCTTCACTTTCTGCACTGATGCTGGCCTTTTGTTCCTGCAATTCACGTATGCGCATATCCAGGCTGGTATTGGCACATTCAGGTGCGCGCGCCCTGTCCAGGGTTTGTACACTGATGTCACCGACCTGTATGCCTGCATCCGCCTGTACTTTTAAAGAATCAAGGTCAAAGCGCGCAGACAGGCAATTGATCTTTAATTCCCTGGCACCGGCGGCCACCCTGGCCACTCTTTCGACGTTGGCACCACCAGGATAAACCAGAACATTGCTGATCTTTGAATTCGCAGGGTTTTGCGCCAGCGCAAGTTGTGGCAACAAGGCGGCAAGGATGAGCATTTTCATTTTCATGGATATTCCTGATGAGGTGCTGTTGATCTTCATTAATGGCTGTTCTTGCCAGTATCGCATTAATTATGCAATTGGCAAAATCGGCTGATGATGAATGAGCCTGCTTCAACATAGAGTAGCACTAGCAAGTGACAGGAAAAGCCAGTTAGTTTTAAAGAAGAACAAGGCAAGCCCGCACTTGCCTTGTTCTTGTTTATGCTGCTGGCCAGCTTGTGTGCGCCACCATATTACCAAAAGTAATTTTCGGTGGCTGTGCCAATAATGTTTCCATGCGCTGCAAAGCAGCCTTGAGTGGTGCCGATTGCAGGTGTGTATCGCAGGCTGCCTGATCGCGGTACAGCTCATACACCATAAAAATATCAGGCTGTGCCTGCTGCTGATGCAATGCATAGAAAATATTGCCAGGCTCTTCCTGGGTGGATACTACTAATTTTTCCAGCAGGCTTTTTACTTCATCGCGCGCCGCGCCATGGGCTTGCAGTTCGGCCAATAATAACAGCATGTTTTGCTCCGTTTAATAAGGGAGCTTCAGTATGCTTTAGTGGCCTCGGCTGGTATTGTAAAAATGCGTCCTGCTGCGTGCCAGCTTCAAATATTGGTCCGGGCTGCTACCAGTAAATTTCTTGAACTCATGGATGAAATGCGCCTGATCATAATAGCCGTGGTCCAGCGCAACTGAGGCAGCATGCATATGCTGATTCAGCATCAGGCTGCGTACCGTATGCTGGAAGCGACTGCTGCACTTCACACTATTTGCTGTTTGCCCGCTGGCCGCCAGAAAACGGCGTTCAAACTGTCGTCTGCCTATGCAAAAATGCTCAGCCAGGCTAGCTATGCTGAGGTGTGCATATTGCCGGTACAGTAGCGGCATGGCTTGTTCTATCAAGGCATCAGGTGCAACTGGCCGCAAGTGCCTGAGCAAGAAGACTTGTATTAACTCCAGTCGCTCAGACAGTAAGCTGGCATACGATAATTGCTGGCATAAGCTGCGCGCTGCCTGGCCCCAGATATCTTCGACCGACACTGTCAGGTCCGTCATTTCCTGCATCGGTATCTTGCTGAAACGCGACAACATACCTATCTTGAAGCGCACGGCGATAAAACCCAGATCAGCCGAGGCAGACAGGCTCACAGACTGTTGACGCAAGCACAGTAAATGCGCCTGGGTCAATGCCTGTTCTACGGTATCGCCTTGCCTGCGAAAGTGAAAGGGACGGCGATAGTGAAAATACAGTTCTGCCCCCGTACCCGGCAATAATTCTGGCAGGGCGATGAGCTCAGTTGCCTCGCTTTCCCATCCCCAAAAACGGTCTATATAGGGGCGCAGTTGCGGATGGGCTGGTTGCTGGAATTTTTTCATGGCTGAGGCTAAGCCAGCTTGGCTATGCACTTAATGCACAGACTCTGACACAGGCTCTGATAATGTATCAAAAAGCAATAATAGCAGACTGGAGTCGATCGCGTGAGAGGGCAAGCGTCATGGCAGCATGTTCTGCGCCTCACGTGCATCCACATATTTTCGGTAGATTTTGAGTAAAGTACCGTCTTGCTGTATCGCCTTGAGCAGCATGCCCCATTCATGCGCCTCGGCCTGGCTGAAACGTGCTTTACTGATGGCAAGATTGCCCACGGCTTGCAAATTACCCGCATCCCAATCCACAACGCGCACGGTGTTAGGGTTGATTTTGCTATCGATGTAAAACTGGAATGCACCTTGATAAGAGGTGACAGCAGCCACTTCACCCTTGATCAAGGCATTGATCAAATGCGCTTCATCGACATAGAATCTGATTCTGTCCGCCTGGGTCCAGGCAGTGATCAATGGGTCATAAAATGCACTATGCATGAAGCCCCTGATAGCGCCAAATTTAAGCGTACTGGCTGCCTGGAATTGCGCCAGTGTCTGCATCGTAGCAGGTGCTGCCGGACCGAGCAGGACGATGTGATGGCTGCGTACATAGGGGAAAAGCCAGAGATATTCTTCGCGCTCAGGTGTGCTCAAAGTCGCCATCATCATGTCAGTGCGACCGGCTTTTATCTCTATCAGGCTGCGCGCCCGCGCCTGCATTCTTGCATCAAAAACACAGCCACTACGCTTGCTGAGTTCATCAACCAGGTCACGGTCTATGCCATTGCCGGCTGCTACGCCGCGTTCGGATTTGAAATAAATGCCCAGTTCTATAAAGTCCAGCTTGATGGGATTTGGCGGACACTTGGGTGCGGCTGTCGCGATATTACAGGCAAGACAGATGGGGAGCAGACAAGCAGGAAGGCAGCGGTTCAACATTGGTCACCATCAAGAATACCTGTCAAGACTGGCAAGAGAGCGGCATGCAGGTTTGCATCAGTGAATTTTCAGCATACCACCTGCATGAAAAATTGAGTATTTTGAAATGTCAAGATTTGAAAAAAATGGACTGAAAAATACAGTTTCAGGTGCTTGTGCACGGACGCTGCCCAGCAATTCATGGAGGGAATTCAAATGCTGGTGTGAAGTTGTTTGGTATTATCTAAAAAATATCTTGATTAGGACTTACGCAAAATTGTCCCAACAAGGCTATCACCAAGGAAACCTCCCTGGTAAGGGAGGTTCGTTTCGTCGGCAGGCAATGTATTGCCTGAACCCCCGACTACACCGTAGCGACGAAGACAGTACTTTAGTACCTAATTTGCTAAATGCAGGAGCTACAACGTAGTTGGGGCGGTTTTGCGTATGTCCTATTGATAACATATCAAGCAGACAGCCATATGCTGCTATGCTCAGACAAGTCATCGCTATATGAAAGAAGTGTAATGAGTAAATTGTTTTCGGCTGCCTGCGAAAGAAACAGCGCACCCATACTGCAAGTCATCCAGCCCCTGTTAAGTAACTCCCAGAGCCTGTTGGAGATAGGGAGCGGCACTGGCCAGCATGCCGTGAATTTTGCACGGTCATTGTCGCACCTGCAATGGCAAACCAGCGACAGGCTGGAATATCATCCCAGCATCATCGCCTGGATGGCGGAGGCCGCTTTGCCCAATTTGCTACCACCCCTGGAGTTGAATATAGGAATCAACCCCTGGCCTCAGGCCCAGTTTGATGCTGTGTACACTGCCAATACCTGCCACATCATGGCGTGGGAAGAAGTGGAACTCATGTTTGCAGGCGTTGCCACCTTGCTCAACGAGGGGGGTGTGTTTCTCATCTATGGTCCCTTCAATTATGCCGATAAATTCACCAGTGCCAGCAACCAGCATTTTGATGCATCGCTCAAACAGCAAGCTGCCCATATGGGCATACGCGATATAGAAAACATCCTGATCCAGGCAAGCCAGCATGGCATGCGCCTGCAAGATGATATCGCCATGCCTGCCAATAATCGCTTGCTGGTGCTACGCAAAACCGCATAGACCAGACTAACTTATTTACACTTCATATTTCCTCCATATTCCTGCGCCAGGATTACTCATTGCTTTTAATAAGCGCTTGATGCGCTGTTGGCGTAAAGAGGGGAAATATGAAGAAGTCCATGTTGATCGCTACGCTGTTGGCTGGCCTGAGTGCGATTTTGCTTGCCTGTGGTGGCGGTTCGGGCAGCGCCGCAGTAGCGGGTAGTTCTGGCATCACCGCGACAACTGGTGCTACCAGCACTAGCACAGGCAGCAACACTGGCACGTCTGCCAGCAATACGATAGATGCAACCAGGCTGCCGCTAGGGGACGGCAAGTTCAGCCGCACCACACCTGCTGTTGGCTATGTCTACGCCTGCTATACCGCGGGCTCAGGCGGTGCCAGCAGTAAGGGGCCATGGTTCAATGCCGACGGCATGACCTGGAATGCCCTGGGCAAGATCAGCGTGCAAGGCGCAGTCAGCTGGACCTCCAGTTTTCTGGTGAGCCTGGGTTCCAGCCTTGGCATCACAGGCAATGGTTTGCCGCCAAATCCCACGGGCACTTTTCCCATCGCCAGCACTGACCCGGCCTATGCCTATGACCGCAATCCAAATAGCATCAGCCAGGCCAACATCGCCTGGGGCTTGCCCGCCAATCCCGTGGTCGCTGCCCAACCCACATGCACCAGCCTGGGTGCCATCGGTGTCTTGCTCGATGGCGTGCGCCTCTATAATGCCGACGACGGCGGCTACCGCGACGCCGTCGCCTGGGAAATCCAGGACGCCTGCCAGGGCCATCCCGAACGCTCAGGTCAATACCATCACCACAACATCAGCTCCTGCCTGACACAAAAAGACACCCCGGGCCAGCACTCCCCTTTAGTCGGCTACATCGCCGACGGTTTCGGCATCTATGGCAACCAGGGCGAAAATGGCAAAGCCCTGACTAATGCCGACCTCGACGAATGCCATGGCCACACCCATGCAGTAGAACGTAACGGCGTGACGGTGACTCAGTACCATTACCATCAGACCAAGGAATTTCCTTACACCATAGGCTGCTACAAGGGGACGCCGGTGACTGTGCATTAGGGTTTGTATGTATTTTAAAATCAAGACCAAAAGGCTCACCACAGAGGCGCAGATGGAAATGAAGAAGTCTTGAGAGTTTTCTCTTGTGAAAATATGGATAGCGCTTGTGTTGACGTTGGTTTTGAATTTGGGGTTGCTGTTGCTTTTGTTTTTGACTTTCGCAGTTCCGATGTGTCGACGCCGTTTGTGCAGTACAGAAAATGGAAAAAGAAGAGCCGCTGTTTGAGGTGCAGCAGGGATTTCGGCCAGCATGCTGGCCGCCTGCGTAACGGTATGCGCTTGCAAGCGCATACTCCTAAGGGCAAGGCCGCAGGCGAGTTTCGGATCTTCCCATTTTTTGTACTGCACAAACGGGTACCCCGTAGGGGCGACGACGCCTCGGTCGCCTTCTTTTGCATTCTTTTCTTGGCGAGACAAGAAAAGAATGTAGCTGTCGGGCTACCCCCGACCTGCAATCGAAAAAAACGAATGCGAGTAATAAAAGCACGATCTCAACAGACAATAAAAAACACGATCTCAACAGACAAAAAAATTCCAGCACGCCCCCACCATGACCATCATAAAAAACCTGCTCCTGAGCTTACTGATCTTAGTCACCACCACCCTCAGCCTGGGCTGGCTGACCGGCGCATTCGCAGGCCCACAAAACGCACTCAACAATGACAGACTGCCATATTACTACCAGCAAAACCTGCAAGCACATTGGGACACCTGGGCATCCTGGCAACGCATAGCCAGGTTCAGCCTGATCAACCAGCATGGGCAAGAGATCGATCAAACATTACTCCATCACCAGCCCAGCTTTGTCGGTTTCTTTTATGCAGGCTGCGTCACCCTGTGCCCCATCTCGCTGGAAGTGCTGCGTGAACTGCAAACACAAACAGGCAGGAAAAAACTGATGTCACCCCAATTCATCATGCTCACCGTGACACCGGAACAAGATGATACCAGCACCATGGTTGCCTACGCAAAAAAACTGAAACTACCAAGTGACTGGACCCTGCTCACAGGCAGCAGCCAGCAAATGCAAAAACTGACTGCCAGCCTGATGACCGACATCAATGCCCGCGCCAGCAATGGCGAACCCCTGCATGGCCAGCGCGCTTTCCTGCTGGATGCACAAGCCCGCATACGCGGTATCTATGATGCCTCGTCCATGCTGGAAATGCGCCGCATGATCAGGGATTATGAAAGCTTGTTGCAAGACCAGTAGGGTGCGTTATAACGCACCATGGGCAAGACCAAAAATCTCAGCACAAAGAAAAAAAGGAATCAAGTTCTCATACCCTGGCCTGGCAGGCATGATTTTCTTGCGTTATCATCCTGCCATGAAAAAATTAACTTTGCTATCGACAGCCCTGTTTATCAGCCTGAATCTAGCATCTGCCAGTATGATGGCAGCGGCGGATACTCCCGTGCAAACCAAAAAAGACGATGCGCTGACGCTGTGCCGCCTGCCAGAAATGGGTATCAGGAGTGATGTGGGCCTGGGCTTTCCCCGTATAGGAACACGTCTGCGTACTCTCGGCGATGTCAAGGTCACCGTGCTATTCGTCGATTTTAGCGATGTCCCAGCCACACAGACACCGCAGCAAGTGATGTCCATCATCTCGCCGCAGGCAGAGAAATATTATGAAGCAGTCTCTTATGGCAAGCTAAGGCTGCATTTTGTATCGAGCTACCAATGGCTGCGCATGGGGAAAAGCTCGGTAGACTATCATTTTGGCCGCGGCGCCCCATTCGAAACCCAGCGTAGCTACATGCAAGAAGCCGTCATGCGAGCTGGCAAATCGATAGATTACAGCTAGACCGATGCCTTGCTGGTGATCGCCAATCCGGCAGTCAAGGCCATAGACTGGGGCCCGGCATTTTCTGCTTCGCCAGGTTTTGGCATACAGGCAGGTGGGCGTGAAATATTGAACGGCGCGACTTCAGGCAGTGACCTGACAATATTGGGATGGTCATGGTTCGCCCATGAATTTGGCCATGTCATGTCCCTGGTCGATCTGGCAGGGCCACTGCCGAGCACGCAAGAATGGCATACCTATGTCGGCGACTTTAGCGTCATGGGTAATCCGGCTGGCAAGGCGCACGAATTACTGGGCTGGGAAAGATGGCAACTCGGCTGGCTGGACGATCAACAAGTACAGTGCGCCAGTGGCGCAACACTGCAAACCAGGCTGACACCCATAGAGCGCCGTGATGATAGCGGGACCAGCAGCAAGATCATCATCGTTCCCACAGGAAAAAACACCGCCATCATCATAGAAAGCCGTCGCGCTGAAGGCTATGACAGCGGCATTCCCCAGCCTGGCCCACTGGTCTATACCATAGACACCCGCCTCAGCTCACACGACGGTGCAATTCGCCTGCAACCCGTTGACGACAAAGACACGCAGCACCTGCAAGCACCCATGAAACCTGGCCAGACCATGCGCATAGGGAAAACCAGCATCAGTTTTCTGGGTAGTGATGCAAGTGGTGATCTGGTGCGGGTAGAGACAGGTAATGGTGGACGATGAAAGATTGCACTGCTTGATGGCAATGCTAAAAGCAGGATGCGCCATGCGCAGCTTGTTTACTACTTCCTGCATATGCCTGAAAGGCGGTGCGCGCAGCGCATCCTATTGAGCATAGCCATTATTTATTAAAAACCACCTTAGTTAAAATAATTAACTAACTTAGTTGAAATTAATAACTAAGTAAGCTATCCTTGTATTCAAGCAGGCAAACACGCGCCTGAAAATACCGGGGAAGCCAGCATGTTCAATATTAAATTCATCAAATTCCAGCCTACTACCTATGTGCTGCAATTCAAAAATGGCCAGGTCAGGCGCGAAGGTGCAGGGTTGGCCTTCTTTTACTATGCACCCACGACGTCCATGCTGGCCATCCCCATGGCGAGTGAAGATACGCCGTTTATCTTTGAAGAAAAGTCTGCAGATTTCCAGACCGTGACAGTGCAAGGCCAGGTTACTTACCGCATCAGTGAACCGCAAAAAATCAGCAGCTTGCTGAATTTCTCCATCAACCCGGTGAGCCAGCAATACATTTCTGATGATCCGCAAAAACTCTCGCAGCGTGTCGTCAATCTGGTTAAGGTGCTGACGCGCAAAGGCTTGCAAAGCCTGGCCCTGCGCGATGCGCTGAAGGCGGCAGATACCCTGGGTGGCGCGGTCACCATGGCTGTGCGGGACAGCAAGGAATTGCAAGCCCTGGGTGTGGAATTGTTGGGCCTGAGTTTTTTGGCCTTGAAGCCCACGCCAGAAGCTGCCAAAGCGCTGGAAGCCCAGGCGCGTGAACAAATCCTTAAATGTGCAGATGATGCGATTTATGAGCGTCGCAATGCTGCTGTGGAGCAGGAACGTCGCATACGCGAAAATGAATTGAATACCGAGATTGCTGTCGAAAGCAAAAAACGGCAAATACGTGAAACCCAGATGGAAGCTGAAAAAAGCATACAGCAAAAAGAAAGCGAATTGAAACTCGCCCAGATGCAAGCCAAAATTGCCGAAGAAAACCAGCAAACCACCTATATTAAACTGGCGACAGAAAATGCCAGGTCCGAGGCTGACAGCCGTGCCTATGCTGCCCAGACCCTGATGCATGCTTATAGCGGTGTTGATCCCAAAGTCTTGCAGGCACTGGCGATGGGCAATATGCAATCTGGCCAGTTGATTGCCCTGGCTTTCCAGGAGCTGGCCGAAAAAGCCGGGACCATAGGCCAGTTGAATATCACGCCTGATCTCTTGCGTGAACTCATGTACCAGCCAGCATAAAGCGAGGGATAGCCATGCAGATGAACCGGGCGAATGAGCGTCAGACAGAAAACAAGATCATCCTGGTCACCCGCAAGACCAGGCTGGAAGAACTCATCGTTAAATATAATACCGTGGGCCAGGCCAGGTTTTATATAGAACATCTGGGTGCTGATTTTGCCGGTTATCAGGCCGAGCATGACAATTACCAGGCTTGCGTCAAAGCGGCAGAAACCAGTTTGCTGCGCCTGGGGCGTTTGCAAATAGTAGACCGCGGCTTTGTACCCAATATGATCTTTGGTGAACACGATATCGTCATCGCCCTGGGGCAGGATGGCCTGGTCGTCAATACCATGAAATATCTGGACGGCCAGCGCCTGATCGGCGTGAATCCAGATGCGCAACGCTGGGACGGTGTGCTGTTACCCTTCGAAGTCAGCGACCTGCCCAGTCTGGTGCCCGAGGTACTAAGCCAGCGTCGCCCTGTGCGTGAAGTCACCATGGCCATGGCCAGACTTAATAATGGCCAGACCATGCTAGGCGTGAATGACATCTTTATCGGCCCCAGGAGCCATATATCGGCCCACTACACCATACAAAGCGAGGGGCAACAAGAACGGCAATCATCAAGTGGCATCATCATATCCACTGGCCTGGGTTCCACAGGCTGGATGAAAAGCGTACTCGCCGGTGCCAGCGCCATCTGCCAGCCACTGGCTGACGATCTGCCGTATGAACTACCCTTAATCCCCATGCCAGCCAGCAGCAGTTGGGATACCAGGGAATTGCAGTTTGCCGTACGCGAACCTTTCCCCAGCAAGACTTCATCCACCAATCTCGTGCATGGGCTCATACGTGATCACGCCAGCCTGCAAATCACCTCACTGATGCCAGAACACGGCGTCATCTTCAGTGATGGCATAGAAGCTGATTATCTGGAGTTTAATGCGGGCTTGACAGCCGAGATAGGAGTGGCGGATAGAAGAGGGTATCTGGTCATGTAGTCTGCTGCATCTTGCTTAAGCATTGAGAAGCAAGTTTCTCATCTGGAATGGCAGATATGCAAAAAAACACTTTTGATTTTAAATAAAACCAAGATGCTTTCTGGGGGCGTGTAGGGTGCGCCGTGCGCACCACCCTTTTTGTCATAGATATCGAGAGCTGCATGACGCATTCGCTGGAGCGCATACATGCGACCTAAACCATGTCTCACTTTTCTATTACTTTAGCTGGAGGTACAGCTGAAAAACAAGGCTGATTGAAATGCATGGCAAGGCCACATAATTTTAGGCAGCCTCTCAGTGAGTTAATGCGCCAAAGCCAGGCAATCGCTTACCATTGCTTGAAGGAGAAATCTTCATTGATATAAAACTGCAATTCTTTGATGCCATCGCTGTAACTGCGGCAGTTAAATCCCTGGAGCCCGGCCAATCTATGTTCGACCATCTTGATTTCCACTTCTTTGTATAGCTTGTTCTTTTTCCTGGATAAAATTATTTTGTCAGTCGCATAATTGATACTTTGACGGTAAAAAGATCTTTCTTCATCGTTGCTGTCTATGTGATTTTCGCCTATGAGTTCCAGGTCTTTGCGAGTAGAGTTGTATCTGAATTGCAGTGAAAAATTAGAGCCATGCAGATTTGCATAACCCGTCACCAGCAAGGATTTATTTTGAATTTCTAGATTGTAATGATAGCGTACCCTGCAAAAATCATCAGATGCAGCAAGCACAGTGTAGCTTCCATTTTTCTGTCCAGCCAGGATAACCAGCCTCTCCCCACGTTCCCCTTCCTCTCTATGGCTGGTAAGAACCGCGGCAAAATCATCAATGCCATCGCCGTTCAGATCGCCTTTCACAAATTCCCATACGTTGAATTGTTCTTCGGGGAATAATGCATCAACCGCCGCTTTGACCCTGACATGATCAGGGATTTCAGCGGCTGTGCTTGAGGCCGATGTACTCAGTAAAATGGACAGCGTGGCGACTGCGAATAAATTCACGAGATATCCTTTTTTATTGTTCATTCATATTACCTTTTTGCGCAATTCATCATACCAGATGGGCGTGTCTGAGCATGCACATCAGCATCAATAAATATCGTGACCTGGCTTTGAATGTAAATTCAACTAAGATAGTTGTAAATATTAACTAAGTAGGTTATCCTGCATCTATGGCATCGTCTCAATCCCGGGGCTAGCTGCTCACTTGCTAAGGATCACGCATGAGTATCACACTGCAACAAGGCTTTCTTGGTACATGGCAGGCTTGGCGGGTGGCGCGATTGGGGCGTGATCGCGTCTATTATCGAAGAAGAGTTGGCGGGCATGGATCATGCGCTGGTGAGGTTTAATGCCTGAAAAAATTAACGGAACATCTACTCATGATAAAAAAACCTACAAAAATAGAGCGTTTGACTGGCGGCCTGCTGGGTTTGCTGGTCGGCGATGCCTTGGGCGTTCCCTACGAATTTCACGATGCATCAACTATCCCCGCAGCAGAACTCATAGAGTTCCAGCCACCTGCTGGCTTTGCACGTTCACATCACCTTGTTCAACCCGGAACCTGGTCGGATGACGGCGCGCAAGCACTTTGTCTGCTGGCCTCATTATTGGAATGCGGGCAATTTGATGCAGATGATTTTGGTCGCAAGCTTGTCATGTGGTATGACGAGGGCTATATGGCAGTTGATGGAATTGTTTTTGATGTCGGCATCACGACAGGTAAAGCGATACTTGCCATGCGTCAGAATGTACCTGCGCTGCAAGCTGGTGCCCGTGGTGATCACGACAATGGCAATGGTTCATTGATGCGTGTATTGCCACTGGTTTTGTTTCATCGTGGGTCGGATTCTGATTTAGTCCGGATTGCACAATTGCAGTCGCAAATTACTCATGCACATCTGCGTTCGCAAGTCTGCTGTGCGCTCTACTGTCTTTGGGCACGCAGGATATTTAATGATGTTGCCGATCCTTGGAACGATGCTGTGATGACGCTGCGGGCGATTTATAAAAATCAACCCCAAGAACTTGAGGAACTGGAATGGTCGATACGACCAGACGATGAACCCATAGGTCATGGCTCAGGTTACGTGGTCGATAGCCTGCGCTCGGCCCTTATGGTTGTCGAAGCAGGGAATTATGAAACAGTAGTTCGTGCCGCGGTGAGCTTGGGTAATGATACTGATACGACAGCGTGTATTGCCGGGGGCATAGCTGGCATCCGTGATGGCATAACTGGCATACCTGCGCGCTGGAGAAATCAATTGCGTGGAGAAACCATTTTGACACCATTGCTAAAGCAATTGTTGGCCTATCATGAAGAATGAATGTGCAAGCTCATGTTCAGAAAACGCATGCCTGTCCACAAAATCAATTTTTATCTGTAGGAGCGGCTTCAGCCGCGATTTTTTGCTGAGTGGACTCTGCAAGATAGTGCAGGCAGTTTGAAAGCCTGTTCGCGGCTAAAGCCGCTCCTACAGAGGAATTGCGCGGCAGACTGAAATTACCAAATCGCAATCAGGCAGACTATGGCATTCGCAGCTAAAATGAGAGCATAGTTTCAAGATTTTATATCATGAAGTTCTACTCTCATCCCAGGAGCTGTTGCAAATGAAAACCAAGTATTCCGGCGCGCAGCGCAATGAGCGCGATACCTTTGGCGAAATTGCCGTCCCCGCAGATGCATTATGGGGTGCGCAGACCCAGCGTTCACTGCATCACTTTGCGATTTCCACAGAAACCATGCCGCCAGAACTGGTGTTGGCGCTGGCCCGCGTCAAGCGTAGTTGTGCCCAGGTGAATAGTGATCTGGGGCTGCTTGACGGCAAGGTGGCAGGGGCGATTGCCCAGGCGGTAGAAGAAGTATTGGCAGGTACGCATGCAGCAGAATTCCCGCTGTCGGTCTGGCAGACAGGTTCTGGCACGCAGAGCAATATGAATATGAATGAAGTGCTGGCCAACCGTGCCTCAGAATTTTTGGGCGGCACACGCGGCATGAGCCGGGTCGTGCATCCAAATGATCATGTGAATATGGGGCAGTCATCGAATGATGTCTTCCCCACAGCCATGCATGTGGCTGCTGCTGCGGCCGTCATTGAACACGTCTTGCCATCGCTGAAAAAACTGCGCACTACCCTTGATGCCAAGGCCAAAGAATTTGCCGACATCATCAAGATAGGTCGTACCCATTTGCAAGATGCCACACCGCTGACCCTGGGTCAGGAAATCTCGGGCTGGGTGGCACAACTTGACTATGCCGAAAAAGCCTTGCGTCACACCCTGCCAGCCTTGCAGGAACTGGCGATAGGTGGCACGGCCGTCGGCACTGGTCTCAATACCCATGCTGATTTTGGTGACCTGGTTGCCGCCAACCTGACAATCGATACCGGCATTGCCTTTAGCGCAGCCCCCAATCGTTTTGCTGCACTGGCTGGCCATGATGCCATGGTCAGCAGCCATGGTGCACTCAAGACCCTGGCCACCGCCTTGATGAAAATCGCCAATGACATACGCTGGCTGGCATCCGGCCCGCGCTCTGGCCTGGGTGAATTGCAGATACCAGAAAATGAACCCGGTTCTTCCATCATGCCTGGCAAGGTCAACCCTACCCAGTGCGAAGCCGTGACCATGCTGTGTTGCCAGGTGCTGGGCAATGATGTGGCACTCAGCATAGGCGGCGCATCCGGTAATTTTGAATTGAATGTTTTTAAACCCCTGATCGTCCATAACTTCCTGCAAAGCTGCCGCTTGTTGGCTGACGGCATGGCCAGCCTGGATGAACATTGCGCCCAGGGCATGCAAGCCAACCGGGCACGCATCAAGGAATTGCTCGATAATTCCCTGATGCTGGTGACGGCACTCAATCCTTATATAGGTTATGACCGCGCTGCTGCGATTGCCAAGCATGCACACAGCAAGGGCACGACCCTGCGCGAAGCGGCACTGGCTTTGGGCTATGTCACGGCGGAGGAATTCGATGGCTGGGTCAGGCCTGAGGATATGGTCTGATACGTTGCAATCCGTAACGCTGGTAGGGTGCGCCGTGTGCACCCCAGCAAACCTCAACACAAGCTTGTACTTAATTATTGTCTGGAATTATTTTATGTCTGAAGCACTCATGCTGGTCATCCTTATCCAAACCAAACCCGGTCAGCGTAGCGAACAAATCGCTGCCTATACCAGGCTGGCACCGCTGGTGCGTGCTGAGGCCGGTTGCCTGCAATATGATATGCACCCTGTCGATGGTGATGAAGATAAATTTGTGCTGGTAGAAAAATGGACTTCCAAAGCCGCTTTGGACGCGCACGATGCCATGCCCTACATGATAGAAGCAGATGCACTCAGCCCGAGTTTTCGTACCGGGCCTGCGACAGTCTTGTTTTTGGGGCCAGTGATCGCCTGATTGAAGTAGGGTGCGTTATAACGCACCATTAACTATCAACCCATATGGCGCGGGGGCTGCGCTCTATTCATCATACATCATGAAAAAAATTTTCGTAAATATAGTTGCTTATAGCCTGTTATCGCTGGCCGTTACTGGCTGCGTCAGGCCGCATCAAGACGCACCCATGATTCAAACTGCCAATAGCAGTTATCACCCCGTCATTCTGATTTCCATCGATGGCTTCAAGCCAGAATACCTGGGGCGTGGCGTGACCCCTACGCTGAATGCATTGGCTGCTGAAGGTGCCCGCGCCGAGAATATGCGGCCTTCTTTTCCATCGATTACTTTTCCCAATCACTATACTCTGGTGACTGGCTTGCGCCCTGATCATCATGGCATCGTCGCCAACACCATGGATGACCAGAACATTGCAGGCGTGCGCTTCAAGATGAGTAACAAAAGCGCCGTGCTCGACAGGCGCTGGTGGGATCAGGCTGAGCCTGTCTGGGTCACAGCAGAAAAAAATCAGGTCAAGACCGGCATCATGTTCTGGCCAGGTTCAGAAGCGGCTATTCATGGTGTGCGTCCTTCTGAATATCGTGCCTTCGATGAAACAGTAACGCCAGTCGCAAGGGTAGATACGGTATTGCACTGGATGGACAAGCATGCTGGCAGCCGCCCAGGATTTTTGACGATTTATTTTGATCAGGTCGATCATGCCGGTCATGACTTTGGCCCTGATACCCAAGAGGTGACAGATGCCGCGGCCACGGTTGACGCCGCCATTGCACGCCTGACGGAAGGTTTGCGTGCGCGCCGGATCGCGGCCAATATCGTCATCGTATCCGACCATGGCATGGCGGCGACCAGTTCAGAGCGCACCATCTTGCTGGACCAACTGGCACCGCCAGCCAGTTATGATGTCGTGGTCTATGGCAGCTATGCAGGCGTAGAGCCCAAGGCTGGACAAGAAGAGAATGTGGCCAAAGCGCTATTGAAAACACATGAGCACATGCAGTGCTGGAAAAAAGAAGACACCCCGGCCCGCTACCAATACGGCAAAAACCCACGCGTACCGCGCTTTGTTTGCCTGGCCGATGTTGGCTGGCTGGTCGTGCCGGATGCCAAGGCTGCGGGCAAAGCCAATAAAGGCGCGCACGGTTACGATAATCTGTCGCAGGAAATGCAGGCTTTGTTCATTGCCCATGGCCCGGCCTTCAAGAAAGCCACGGTCTTGCCAGCGTTTGATAATGTGGATGTGTATTCACTCTTGATGAAACTGACAGGCCTGCCTGCCCAGCCTTCAGATGGCAAGATTGATGCGATTCAACCGGCTTTAGTGCAGTGAGCTTGGTTGCTTGATCATGCGAAGTGCGGCCACTCTAACTAGCCAGTAGGGTGCGCCGTGCGCACCTGGTCGGGCGCAAAACTTCAAGATCACGCAATGCAGAGGCACAGAGACACAGGGAAAGACATCTGAAGGATGTACATGCAGGGGTGGTGCGCATGGTGCACCCTACTCATGGAGCTGGATATCAAGCTGTCGCGGCTACTTGGCCCGCAGAAAACGCCTGCAAGCCTTCACCTGCCAGACGGTAGCGTATCCATTCATCCTGCGGCCTGGCACCGATGGACTGGTAAAACTGTATCGCCGGTTCATTCCAGTCCAGTACACTCCACTCCAGCCTGCCGCAGCCTGTTTCTACGGCTATCTGTGCCAGATGCCGCAATAGCGCCTTGCCCGCGCCGCTACCGCGGTGGCTGGGCGAGATATACAAGTCTTCCAGATACATACCCTTGCGCCCGAGCCAGGTGGAATAGCTGAGGAAGTAAATCGCATAACCAACAGGCTTGCCATCAATCGCACAGATCAGGCCGTGCGCCGGGCTGTCGGTAGCAAACAGGCTTTGCCTGACATCATCGACGCTGGCGACGACTTCATGTTCGGCTCTTTCATAAATCGCCAGCTCAGTGATATAGGCATGGATCAGGGCTGCATCTTCAGGCAGGGCGGGGCGGATAGTAATTTCCATGAAATTCTCATTGTTAGTCCCTCCCATTCAAGAGGAGGGGGAGGGTGGGGATGCGGTTCGGACAAATTGCCCTACCTAAAAAATGTATTGAAAATCAATATGCCAAGGCTAGACAGTGATGGCTGCTACATGATTGCTGCGACCTCGCGTTTGCCACACTCATTTACCACACTCATTGCGATACCCATTTTCAGTACTCATTGCCATATCCTAGCAAGCCAGCCTACAATGCGGCAAGTGCAATTACTTCACGATATCATGCAGAATATGCATCTTAACCTGCGCAAGCTGGATCTCAATCTCTTGCTGGTATTTCATGCCCTGTATCAACAACGCTCAGTCACGGCTGCTGCGCATGAGCTGGCACTGAGTCCGTCTGCCCTCAGCCACGCCCTGGCCAGGTTGCGCCAGGCACTGGGGGATGAGTTGTTTGTGCGGCTGGATAACCAGATGCAACCGACGCTGCGGGCTGAGCAAATTGCCAGCACGGTCAGTACAGCATTGACGCAATTATCGGCTGGTTTGAACCTGAACCAGCGTTTCGACCCCACCAGCAGCCAGCGCAATTTTGTCATCTCTGCCAGCGACTATACGGCCTTTGCCATTTTGCCGCGCCTGATCTGCAGGCTGCAGCGAGTCGCTCCGCAAATCACGCTGCGCATCATCAATACCAACCAAAAACTGGCACTCGATGAACTGGCGGCAGGCCATATCGATTTTGCCCTGGGCTATGATGAAGAACGCCTACCTTTACCAGTGGGCCTGGAAGAATTTGACTGGATGCAAGATGACTATGTCGCCATCGCCAGCCTGCGACATCCACAGATCAAGCGCAAGCTGACACTCAAGACTTATCTGCAGGCACGCCATGTCGTCGTCACCCCCTGGAACGAGAGCCGCGGCGTCATCGACTATGTACTTGATGGCATGGCCCTGCAAAGACAGGTGGCCGTGCAATTGCCCAATGTGCTGGTCGCCCCTTTCATCATCGCCAGCGGTGAACTCATCATGACCCTGCCACGCCATGCCGCCACAAGCCTGGCACAGGCAGCAGGCATAGCGATTTACCCCGCACCTTTTGCCATGCCGCCCTACACCCTGAAGGTATATAGCCATAGCAAATATGCGCGCAGCGATGCGCATTTGTGGTTGCGCAGATTGATGATGGAGGTGGCGGTAGGTGCCGGATCACTTTAAGTAGTTTTACCGGAAATTTTTCCAGCTTTATATTCCTGCTTTATATAAGAGGCACAAGATGGCGTTTTTTGCAGATGTGTACGGTTTCATTGTTGTAAAAGGGAATAGCAGTATTCCCCTCGCATTGATAGAAGATATTTCTCTGACTACCCCAGGTTTTAAGCCTTGCTTTTCTGATAGCGTAAAAACTAGAAACGCGAGTTATATATCTTTTGCTAGTAGCGTAAAGATTGACGACGTTGAAGACGACTTGTGGTTAAGGCCTTTTGAATTATTGCTCAATCAAATAGATTTTCTGAGTGCTACCGTTCATATTGATCATGAAGAGACTCAAAATATGATGATGTACACTTACTTCAAAAATGGAGATATTAAGAAATTGAGCATTCAGTTATCAGAGCAGTGTCTTGAAGAAAGAACTCTTTCCTCAGTGTAGATTCATGCCAAGTGATTGATTGCTTGCAGTGCGTAGGGTGCGTTGCAACGCACCATTCAGTCATGCGCAAGTGAGATTGGCTTTCAGTACTTTTAGCTCAAGTAAAATTTCTTCAGCTCCGGCGATACTATGATCAAGCATCCAGTCGGGTGCTGACTTAGCTTTCAATTCTTTGAGCTCAGGTAAACGCTCTTCACATGTCTGGATATTGGTGTCGAGTATAAGGCTTAATGTTTTCTGATCCCAAATCCCGGCAGATATTCCAATATGTATCACGTCAACAGCAAGCCCATGCACCTTCACCAGTTGATCCAGCTCTGGTTTAAGTATATGGATATGTTCTGGTGCCAGTCTAGCCACGACATAGTCAAGGACACCACCTATCCATGAGTAATCGTTTAAACGCAATATTTTCTGAAGATGAGGGATGAGTGGATCGCCAACCGTAATCAGGAAGTCTGAAAGCGGTATGGCGATTGGGTAATTCATATCCCATAGCCATTCAAATAGGTCTTCCAGTATAGGTTCTGCTGCCACTGGGCCGGCAGCAATAAGTGCTTGCAATCGCTCATGGTCGTGCTTGTGTCTTGGACGCAGATTTTCAATGGACATGGTAAAGGCTTTCTTGAAATTTGAAAAATCCTGATAACGGTTTAGTATTCCTATACCTTCAAGCACGTGAGCGGTTATGCAAAGTTATTTTTCCTGAGTTACTTTGACCGGATTTACCAATGCTCCCAGGGCATATTGCCAGGCCGCCGCATACCCTTGAACTGTTTGTGATACACCCGCTTGCACACTCGCATTCATCACTGCCAACTCAACTGTCTGCTGACTATCTTTGCCTTGCAACACTGGCTGGGAAACGGCCAGGCTTGTTAGCAATTCTGTCGTCAACTTATCCAGCGCCGGACGTATATGCGTTTTGAGATCAGGTGGATTACTAAACGGTGCTTGCGACCTGCTTGTCCATTCCTTGAACAAGGCTGTCTGTATCATCTTGCCTGCAATAATCTGCGCAGCAAAAAAATCCTGCGCCAGCCTGGGTTCCAGACCATATTGCGGTGCCTGCTGCGCCAGCGCATCCAGTATCTGTTGTTCGCGCACAGGGTCGTCGATGGCGGCTTTGGTATTCCACTTATACATGGCCACATCTTGCGCCAGGTCCAGGCGTTGCTGCATCAGACTCAGCAGGCGTAGTAGTCTTGGGTCGCCGGCGTTTTGTGCTTGTGTCGGACAGGCCAGCGACCAGGCTGCGCAAGCGAGGGCGAGATAACAAAGCCAATGCTTGAACGTGGCCGGGCTTGTGTAAGTCAGATGAAGTCTGTCAGTATGACGTAGCATTATAAGTTTTCGATTGAAGGAATTTCTGGTTAAGTCAACGCCAATGTTTAAAAAATAGAATGTAAGTAAAACTTCCTTCATTTTGTAGGAGCGGCTTTAGCCGCGAGCATTGTGCCGTGTCGGCCATTCGCGGCTGAAGCCGCTCCTACAGAGGATAGTGAGTCGCTGCTTTACATAGACAATTACCGGTATCTCTTTTTTAGGCAAGCGCCATATGCGTAAGTAAATACGCAGACTGGTGTATGAAAAATACAGGCAGGCTGGTATGTAGATGCCGCAGATGACCAGATAAGCCAGCGGATGGTGATCCCATAGTCGCAGAGTAGGGATGGGATAGATGGCAATCGGAAATACCATCAAATTCCAGATGCACAACATTACCAGCAGTCGCTGATATTTGCTCCTTTTGGAGCGAGAGTCAGTATAGATTTCTGGCACTTTTCCTGGGATGATGGGCTTGCGCCAATATTGCCAGCCAGACGATGCCAGCACATGTTCCCAGCCTGCATCGATAATCAATTGCTGATAGTTGTTGTCTGGCTCCAGCGTTTTCAAGAAGTTCCAGTTCATATTGGAGATATAGTCAAGACGATAGGCGACCTGGGCAGGCTGGCCCTGGATAAAGCTGTAGACGCCGAATGCACTGCGCTCTTTTAAGTGCAAACCCTGGCTGGCCATGTCCTGCAACCATCGTTGTTCTTGCTCATCTTCCCATGACCAGAAGCATTTGAATTTTTTGATCAGTTGGCCGTTCATTTTTTCTCCATCGCTGCTTTGCAAGAGATTGTCGCTAAAGTGTTGATACAGTTGTTAACGAAGCTGCCTGATGCGCAAATAAATACGCGTCATGGAATAGGCCAGGTAAATGGCGATGGGCATCGCCATCCCATAGACGACAGCATATGCCAGTTTGCCATCGCCCAAAGTATGCAAGCTGGATTGTGGGAGACTGAGATGAACCAGCAAAAAACAAAACCAAAAAAAGAAACCCAGCATGCGTCGCTTGTATTTCATTTGTTTTGAAGCCGCGTCAGAATAAATTTCTGCTTGCCCCTCATGGCGTAGTTGTTTGAATGACTTGCGCCAGTATTGCCAGCCAGATGCCTGCAATACATGCTCCCAACCCGCATCGATGAGCATTTGATGATAGCTATCGTCAGGCTCTACCACACTGGCGATTTGCCATTTCATTGCAGGGACAAAATCAAGCCGATAAACGATTTGCGCGGGCTCGCCCTGGATGAAGGTGTAGACGCCAAACACATTGCGTTTCTTTAAATGCAAACCCTGGCTGGCCATTTTTTGTAGCCATTGCTGCTCTTGTTCATCTTCCCAGGACTGGAAGCATTTGAATTTTTTGACCAGGATTTCACTGACTTTTGCACTCACTTTGCCACTCCCATTTTTAATTTGGGCAGCGCGAACTGCGCGTTACGGAACATGATTTCAAGGCGGCGTATATGCTCGGCCAGCACCAGCCGGCCTTTGTCGCTGAGTTCATAGTATTTGCGCCGCTCTTCTTCCCTGACCTTGGCGATCAAGCCCTGTTTTTCCAGGGTCGCAAATGCGCCATACAGGGTGCCAGGGCCAATCACGACATTACCTTCGCTGATATCTTCGACTTTCTGCATGATGGCGTAACCATGCAGAGGTTCGGTTAACACTACCAGCACATAGAAAGTGGCTTCTGACAGCGGCAGATACTTTGAGTAATTGATTTCTTCCATCTGCGCCCCAGTTGATCATTACTTTTTATGGCAATGCCATATATCGATAAACGCTATATCGAGTATCGATATACTATCAGGCGGATTGTAGAAGTCAATAAAATTATTCGCTGCCGCGTGAGCGATGCTAGGTTGGCAAATTGCAGACTGCATTTGCCAGGCGAGCTTTATATTCTTGTGCAGAAGCCAGGAACAAAAAGAAAAAAGCCGATTGAGTCCTCGCTCAACCGGCTTTTTATTGAAGCTTTGTTCTCTTTAAATGAGGTCTTGCTCCTAAGCTGACTTACTTACTGAGGCATTGCACACACCATCTGACCTCACGCCTGCCCCAAAGGCAGCTTCCAAAACCTGACTGCCAGTGCCGCCAGCGCCGTGACTGTCGCCATGCTGGTGACACCTATCCAGCCCCATTGTGCCAGCAGGGCGCTGCCCAGGGTGGCACCGGCTGCCATGCCGATGAACATGCCGACAAACAAGACCGCATTGAGGCGGCTACGTGCTCCATTGTCTATGCCGTAGACGATG
Source organism: Undibacterium sp. JH2W (assembly GCF_049340425.1). Taxonomy (NCBI): domain Bacteria; kingdom Pseudomonadati; phylum Pseudomonadota; class Betaproteobacteria; order Burkholderiales; family Oxalobacteraceae; genus Undibacterium; species Undibacterium sp. JH2W. Next base: position 119,404 of record NZ_JBMPOT010000013.1, read on the forward strand.
GTTTGATGGGCAATCAAAGTGCTTTGCACACCCAGATCAAACCCCACCGTACCTATGCCCAGCAACCACAATTGTGCCGTAGGCGGGAACCAGGGGCTGAGGTTCATGATGGCAAAAGATGCCGCCGTCAGGCCCGCACCCAGTTTGGTCACCAGTTCTGGCCCGCGCTTATCGGCCAGATGGCCAGCCAGTGGGGCCGCCAGTGCGCCGACTGCACCAGCCAGGCCAAAGGCACCGGCAGCAGCACTGCCCATGTGGAAAGGTTCAGCATGCAACATCACTGCCAGGGTAGACCAAAAACCGCTAAAACCCATCGCCAGCAAGCCTTGTGCCAAAGCGGCGCGACGCAGTTTGCCATGGCGGCGTACCAGGTCCAGCAGTGACGCCAGCAAGGCGCGGTAACTCATGGTTGTGGTTGGCACAAAATGCGGCAAGCCACGCCAGATCGCTACCGCGATCAGTGCAATACCCAGTGCTGCCAGCACAAACATGCTGCGCCAGCCAAATTGCTCGGCCACAAAGCCACTGACCACACGCGACATCAAGATGCCCATCAGCAAACCCGTCATGACCGTGCCCACCACTTTGCCGCGGCGTGATTCATGTGCCAGCGTGGCCGCAGCAGGGACAATGTCTTGCGCCATGGTGGCCGTCAAACCTATCGCCAGGCTGGCCATCAGCAAGATGCCCAGGCTGTGTGAAGATGCCATCGCCAGCAGGGCTGCCACCAGCAAACCCGCCTTGATGAGAATGATATTGCGCCTGTCATGCCGGTCGCCCAGCGGTGCCAGCAGCAAGATGCCCAGGGCATAACCGAGTTGTGTCAGGGTCGGCACATAGCCTATCTGTAGATTACTGACACCGATATCCTTTGCCAGTATGCCCAGCATGGGTTGGCTGTAATACAGTGAAGCCACCGACAAACCGGCCCCGGTAGCCAGTAGCAATACCAGCGGTGCCGAAGGTTGTTGATGGATAGCCGTGGCCTTGGCGGTGTTCATGCCAGCTTGCAAAGCCGCATTTTGGTCATGCGATTGGTGAATGGAAGACATGTTGCGATCCCTGTTATCTGATGTAACTCAGTCTACTGGGCCTCCAAATTAAACGGTAGTAGCAGCTAATGCAGATTTGTTATACATTAAACGTATGACCAAAGCCAAGCTTAAACATCCTGACCAGACTGCCACTGCATCCCTGATGACAGGGGCTGGTGACCGCATAGAATTGATGCAAACCTTCGTGCGCATCGTTGAGGCGGGCAATCTGTCGGCTGCTGCTGCCCAGTTGGGCACGACCCAGCCCACCGTCAGCCGCCGCCTGCAATCGCTGGAGCAATTTTTGGGGGTGCGGCTATTGAACCGTTCCACCCACAGCATGCGCCTGACGGCCGATGGCGAGCGTTGTTATGAACATGCCAGGAACTTGCTGGCAAACTGGGCCAGCTTTGAATCAGACTTGCGTGGCGTGACCGAAGAGCCAGAAGGACTGTTGCGTGTCGTCGCCCCCCATGCGTTTGGCCAGCAACGCCTGGTCAAACCGCTGGCTGACTATCTCAGACAGTATCCACATGTGAATGTAGAGTGGATGTTGCATGACGAGACTTCGCTGCAGGATTTTATCTCTGAGGGCATAGACTGCGCCATCCAGATAGGAGAGCTGACTGACAGCAACCTGGTTGCCATCAAACTGGCCGAAGTTCCGCGCATCGTCGTTGCCGCACCGTCCATACTGGCTGGCCGGCCCATGCCTCAGCAAGCCCTGGACCTAGCGGGTTTTCCCTGGCTATCCCTGCGCACTTTTTACCGCAACGAAGTATTCTTGCATCACTTGCAGACGGGCGAAATCCAGCGCCTGGCCTTTAGCCCGCGCATGAGCACCGACAACCTCTACGCCCTGCGCACCGCCACGCTGGAAGGCCTGGGCGTCGCCATCGGATCAACCTGGATACTGACCGACGATATCGCCGCAGGGCGGCTGGTGCAACTGGTGCCGCAATGGCAAGCCAAGCCCCTGCCTGTGAACCTGGTCTATCCCTATGCACGTTTTTATCCGGCGCGCCTGCGCAGATTTATAGAAGTGATACGGGCAGCAGTGCCGACGACCTTGCATGGTTGATGGCGAACGACAATTGATATGCGATGCTGTCAAGGGATAAGGCAAGAGGGGAGCTTTGCAATGCACCGCTTTTTACATGCATAGGCACGATGGGTACAATAAACAGAAGATATAGGCATTGATGTCATCAAGATTGTTTGTCTTTTGTGCCAGCACATGAAGCAGAATTACTGTTGCAGCATGCCTAAAACGCTGTGTTTTACGGCAAGCCACTTAACTGGTAGCCGCTGCCTTAGTCAGTGAAGCCCTGCCTGTCACGCATCTGTACCTATGGCACAAGATGGTTGATATGAAATTTATTTTGTTACAATCCCTGCTTCCCTATTTTCTTAGGCTTGTTTGTATGACCAACGGGCCTGGTTCTGACTCCCTTTTTTAGCCCCACATGATGAAACTTCAAAACGCAGCAATCCTTGCTCTCGCTCTTCTCTTATCTGCCTGCGGTGGTGGTAGTGGTAGTGGTGGCGGCAGTTCTACAAATACTGCTACTAGCGGGACTGGTAATAGCGCAGGGCCAGACACGCAACAAGCTTGCACCAACAAGTTTGGACGCACCTGGACCGAAGTCGATGCCGTTAAAAAAAATATACCAAGCTTTGATAGAGTCATTTACGGTAATGGTCTTTTTTTAGGAACCGGCCATAAGACAGCCGTGAGCAGGGATGGCGAAAACTGGAATGACGTTTCGTCCTCCCTCATGCCGGGGCAATATTTACCTATTTTTGCCGCGGGGAAATTCTTCATGGTGGGACAAGCGTACGCGCTCACAACTCAAACGGTGATAACTCAAATGGTGATCGTCAGCTCATCAGATGGCATCCATTGGGACAATACTATACTTGCCGATAGTACCAAGCCGTCTGCATCGACAGTACCCATCTTTGAACCATACGGGTTTTCCTACGGTAATGGCAGATTTGTTGCTGTGGGTAGTGACGGTAAAATTATCTGGAGCGCTGATGGAAAAAATTGGAATCCGGCAGCAAATATCGCTGATTTCAAAGTCTATGTATTTGGCTGGAGTGCATTTGTTAACGGGAAATTCTATGCTAGTGGTAGCACTGACAACACCATCTATGTCAGTAGTGATGGCAATAACTGGCAAATGCAAAAAATCATCACGGATGCAGATACTACTCGGCCTATAGGTCTAACGGGCATGCAGTATGTTAACGGTCAGTATATTGCTTCAGATTCTGCTGGCAGCCTGATGTACAGTAAGGACAGCATTACCTGGAAAACCATCTTGAAGGGACGTCATTCAGACAACGTTAACGGCAATGCTATCGTGACTGGTGCGGGTCAATTAATGGTGGCCGACATTGCATCCTCCTTTACCAATGACGGCGACTATATCTTGTACAGTTGTGATGGCATGAACTGGGAAAAAACAAAAGTCCCTAATGGTACTTTCAGTTACTCTATAGCCATAGGGGATGATGCTGCGGTGATAACTACAGGGCCGAAGCATTACTTTTCCAAGTATTAAACTGTATAAAATTTGAGCAAATACCAAACTGGCTTTGTGTTTGATATAAAACCTGACACGATCAATACCATGCGAAATCGCCACCTGACAGACTCTGAAAACGCTAAAACCTGGAGCAGCTTTTGTGAGGGGGCGAATGTTCGTGTAAGCAGCGGTGCTACAGGCAAAGAAAAAGTAAACAACAAGCCGCAAGACACGCCTGCGGCTGCCCTGGCATGGGCAGAGAAAGAAGAATGGTCCAGGATCAAGAAAGGTTTTGTACTGGATCAGCTAGATGCACAGGCGGGTGAGCCACGCATGCACCGCCTGCGCAGCAAGGCATACACAGGCGCATTGCCGATTGCGGATGTAGCAGGGCAATTGCTATGCAATAGTTTTGACGACACCCGACCAGGTGACCGTTTGTATTTACTTGATGCCTCGGGCCAGCAAACTGCCTTGCCAGACTTGCCCCTGCAACGCATGGCCTGGAAGGCGATTTATTTACCAGCCTTGCAGCGCTTGCTGATCAAGGCCGACCATCAGGTCTTGTCGTGGGTAAAAGGCGATACTGCCTACACGGTCTTGAGTGCACCCAACCAGCACCCGGTCAGCTGTCTGGATGCACAAGGCAGCCTTGCTGTCTGGTATGCTGAACCTAATCTGGTGGTAACGGACCTGCATTCAGGCCAGCAGCTTTTGGAACTTACTTTACCCTATGAATTGTATTGTGGCCATACTCCACAAATGGAGGCGGCCTTATCACCTGATGGTGCCACCCTGGCCTATTGCGCACGCGCAACTGAGATAGTCTTGCTGGAGATCGCCACAGGCGCAGTGCGTGTCACTATCGCGGGTGACTTCAAGATGATCAAGCTGCTCAAATACTCAGCCGATGGTCGCTACCTGATTGCAGAAACCGCCTATGGTAATACCAGTCATCTGTGCTTCGACGTACAGAACATGGCTTTGCGCCCGGGCTGGCCAGCGTCCAGCTTTGACGGCAGGACCACAATAGCCTTGTCCCCCGACGGCAAACTCTGTGCCATTGCCAACGGTAACAAGATGCAGATCTATGACTTCATCACGCTGGAATGCAAATTGCACTTCAGGATAGAGCACATCATCAAGCGCTGCAGCATAGGATGGGTAGGGCAATACCTGGGTGTACAAACCGACTATGGCTGCGCAAGTTTGTATGCGCTGGGCTGATAGTTCAGGACCTTGACTGCTGTCGCAAACCCCTGCCTGCGAGCGTCGTTTTTCAGTAGCGTGGCGCGGTAGTTTTGCAATGGATATTGTCAGCGTCTCCTTATTGCCCCTATACTCGCTGACACCATTTCCCATCCTTCTCCTGAGAGGAAGTCGCAGATGATCAGCCGTCGCAGATTTACCTTGTCCTTGTCCGCATTTGCTCTCTCGCCACTCAGCGCAGCAGTGCAGGCAGCTTCCAGAAAACCTGCTGTGTCGTTGCGCCCGCCGCTGGCGCGGGAAGAGCTAGTCACCGACACCTTGTGGGGCAAGGCCATCGTTGACCCTTACCGCTGGATGGAACAAAAACCCGATAGCGCAGAATTTATCACTTACCTGCAAGCCCAGAGTACATTTGCGCGGCAGAGACTGGACAAGTTGCCAGGCCGGCGCGCCATAGAGGCAGTGCTGCAACGCTATAGCGCAGCGACGACCGATGTGCAATTGCGCCAGGTCACCAGCACGCAGCTTATTTTTGCGCGCCGTGCCCCAGGGCAACAGGTGCCCAAGGTGTATGCACGTCCGCATGCGGGTGGGGCAGAGCGCCTGTTGATCGATCCTGAGGCAGGCAAAAAAACTGACGCCCGAACCGGGGTACCCAAACGTGTCACCGGTGTGCTGATGTCGCCTGACAACAAGCACCTGGCCTACACCATCGATAACGGTGGAGATGAGATACGTGAATTGCATGTACTGAGTTTGGAGAGCGGCAAGGATCAACTGATCACCAAATTGAATGGCTTGCCGACCAGTTGGTTAGCTGATTCCAGTGGCTTGTTTTATTCACGCCTGCGGGAAGGCGCAGTCAAGGGCAAAGTCGATTTTTCATTTGATACTGCAAACTGGTTGCACAGGATAGATAAAGACCCGGCGCAAGACAGTTTGGCCCTGCGCTGGAATGACGGCCCGGCCATGGGCCAGACTGAGCGTGAAATGCCCCTGGTGCTGGCAAATGTCGCCAGTGATTGGGCACTGGGTGCCATCTACAGCAATGGCGAATGGCCAGCTTATGGCATGGTGGCACGCGTCGCAGAATTGGCTGTGGGCAAACCCAAGTGGACGGCAGTGTTTGACAGAGACGATATCGCAGTACACGCAGTGACAGCAGGCGATGATGTCTATGTTCTTGCCAAAGGCAAGTCTGAGCGCGGCGAAGTGTTTAAAGTCAGCGCCCGTGATCCAGACAAAAGCAAACGTGAGGTCGTAGTCCCTCAGGGGGAGTATGTCATTGATAGTCTGAGTCTGGCTAAAGATGGGTTATATATCCATGAGTTGCGCGGTCAGGTTGGTGCCTTACGGCGCTACAGCTTTGCCACGGGCAAGGTCGAATATGTCAAACTGCCAGTGACAGGCGCAGTATGGGAAGTTAAATGCGACCCCGCAGTAGAGGGTGCCTGGTTTGGCATGGATGACCTGACCTGGTCAGCGCGGACCATGCACACCGGCACTGACTTGCTGGCCAAAGATACAGAGCTGACACCCAAAGCCCCCTACAGTACGGCTTCCTTCCTGACCACGCGCCAGGATGCCAGGGCGCGTGATGGCACTGGTGTACCGATAGAAATACTGCATAAAGATAATACCAAGCTAAACGGCAAGAACCCCTTGCTGATCATTGCCTATGGCGCTTATGGCATCGTGCTGGACCCCGGTTTCCAGGGGGCTATGCTGGCTTTTCTGGAGCAGGGCGGCGTGATTGTTTATGCCCATGTACGCGGTGGTGGCGAGAAGGGCGAAAACTGGCACATTGCCGGCCAGAAAGCCAATAAGCCCAATACCTGGCGCGACGCCATCGACGTGGCAGAAGCCATGATCAAGGCTGGCTGGACATCACGCGGCAAAATTGCACTATGGGGTACATCAGCTGGCGGCATCATGGTGGGCCGCGCCATTACCGAGTGCCCGGAACTGTTTGCCGTTGCCATAGGCGATGTCGGCGTGTTTAATACCCTGCGTTTTGAACTCACCTCCAACGGCCCCGGCAATGATGAAGAGTTTGGTACAGTCAAGAAAGAAGATGAATTCCACGCCCTGCTGGAGATGGACAGCTTCCATCATATACGCCCGGAGATTCATTACCCGGCCTGCCTGTTCATTACCGGCGCCAATGACCCCAGGGTAGAACCCTGGCAAGTCGCCAAGATGGCGGCCCGCCTGCAAAAAAATGATGATACAAAACGCCCGGTCCTGATGCGGGTGGATTATGAGTCAGGCCATTCAGCGACGACCAAAAAAAGCGGCATAGCCAAGAACCTGGATATATTCGCCTTTATCCTGGCTTATACGCATGGCTGAGGCAGGTGTCGCACGTGTTGTCAACGCTGGCATCTTCATTTCTTTTACTGCTATCTTGCTGGCAGGCTGCGCGGTGGCGGGCAAGTCTGCGCCAGCAGAGGCAGCTTATACGGCAGAGTCCACCTATCAAAAACTGATTGGCAGCTACCCGTTTATCCAGATCGCCAGGCAGACCCTGCCTGCCAATGTAAAACTACTGCGTGACCTGCCCTATGTCAGCCGTGAAGGCAAAGATTTGCAGCTGGATTTATACTCGCCTGTAGCGAGCCGCGTGACAGGTCCGACTGCAAGATCCGCAATCGTCTTGGTGCATGGCGGTGGCTGGCGCTCAGGCACGCGCGATAACCTTGGCGCGCTGGCCATACGTCTGGCAGAACGGGGTTATGTATGCGCTGCCATCAGCTATCGTTTGTCTGCCGAGGCGCGTTATCCGGCCGCTATCCATGATGTCAAGGCAGCGGTGCGCTGGTTGCGTAGCCAGGCCCTGCTTTACCATATCAAGCCAGATCAAATTGCTGTTGCTGGCGGCTCAGCAGGCGGGCAGATCGCCGCCCTGGTCGGCGTGACCAATGACATGGAGAAGTTTGACCTGGCTGTATCCAGCACCGTGCCCAGCGCTGTACAAGCTGTCATCAATATCGATGGTCTGTCAGACTTCACGTCAGAAGAAGCACGCAAATACGAAGACGACCCCAGCAAGAAACCATCTGCGGCAGGTGCCTGGCTGGGAGGCAGCTATGCAGAAAAAACTGCACTCTGGAAAGAGGCGTCACCACTTACGCATGTCAGCAAAGACACACCTCCTTTTTTATTCATTAGCAGCGCACAAAAACGCTTTAGCCTGGGGCGGGACGAAATGATGGAAAGAATGACGGCGCTGGGTATAAAGACCAAGGCCGTGCATTTGCCCAATACCCCGCATAGTTTCTGGCTATTTGATCCCTGGCTGGGGCCGACAGTGGATGCGATAGATGAATTTTTGAGCGCGGTGTTCGTGCGCGGGCAAGGATAGTCATATCGATAAGTTGCGTCATGACGCAACTTACAAAAATCTCTATGCCTTGCTGTGAATATCAATCTTCTTCAATTTTACCCAGGCAAGAAATTCATCGGGGTCTTTTGGTGTTACCAGCATTTTTCGTTCAGACCAGCCCAACCTGGTTTCTATCAAAAAGCTGCGTGCCAGTAAAGGCTTGCTGGTTCCACCCGCATTCTGTGTTGCTGATTCCTGATTTATTTCGACCACTGATTTGATGTCTTCCACTTTCAGCGATTTGAATGTCCACTTTCCAAAAAGAACAAAGCGAATAGCTTGGGGATCGAGGGCTATGTGGATAAGCCAGGAAAACGGGTTGATTGGTTTCATGATGGTATTCCAAAACGATAGATCAGGGGCAATAAGCCTGACTTTAACATGCGTGATCGTGTCTGGAAATTTTATCTGTGGAAGATATCAAAAGCCAGGCTCATGGCATGATATTCACCTTATTGTTTGCTGATGCTTTTCTTATGAAAATGAGGATAATCGTGGTTAGTGCCACCAGTGGAACCATGAGAACAAATAAAACGAAATTGATTGAAGAAACACCTCTTTCTGGCGGTAAGAGAAAGTTGAAAAACCTTGCAATGGCACCAGTCACTGCAATAAAGCGCAAATTCGACCCATAGAAGCCCATAAAAACTCCCCAGGCAATAGAGGCGGGAAAAATTTCTCTTGCCTGTTTTCTGAGTGCAAAGGCAAGTAGTATGAAGCCAGCTATCGTCATTAAAATCAAGGTGACAGGTGTCTCTATCAGTTCATTTCCAAATTTTTGGATTGCATCCAAAAACGATAAATTCTTAGCCCCATACTCAGGATGAATTTTTCTGATGAAGATGGCGATGCAGATTTCTGAGTGCATTGCCGATGGCGGTACATGCGCAGGACAGGAATAAAAATTTAAAAAATACGAATATGGTTTTCATGAAAAGCTTTTTTTACGGGCATATGGCGGTGCGCATGGCGCACCCTGCAGAATATGCTCATTCAATAGCGATGATGATATCCGTGGTAGGGTGCGCCATGCGCACCGGTTTTTCGTGCACTGAAATAGGATGAGGGCGTATTGCACGCCCTCATCAAACTATCTCAGGTCGGCGCCTGACCATCTGCAACTGTCCCCATCTCCTGCATGTTTTGCGGTGTATAACCGGCTTTGAGCAAGGCCTGGTTCAAGGCCTTGCGCAGGTATTGCAAATCAATTTCTGTGCGTGCCAGGTTCAGGCCCAGTTCAACGATCTGCCCTGAACGCAGTATCGGTGCGCCTGTGCTTTTGTCCCATTGCAGCAGGTTGTGGTTTTCATTTGGATCAGCGTCGAGATTATACAATTCCCATTGCGTGTTCGCAGGATTTTGCGGTTCCCAGTAACGCACCAGTTTCCAGGGTTTTTCAAAGTAGGATTGTATATGATTGGGTTGCACCACCGGGCCAGATGCCGTTAAGGGCTGTTCTTCCGTAGGCTTGCCAGTGGGGCTGGTCAGGCGTTCTGTGATGTCCACATACCACTGGTATTTGTCGGGCAGGTAATTGGTATCCAATGGGGCAGTGATATTGTCATCGCTGACAAACAGCACGCCCTTGCGCTCGCTGGTCTGCACATCACCGCGTATGACAGGAGCCAGGTCTTCACCAGCCAGGGGTTTGACATCATGGCCCTGGATGAACTTGGCCAACGCCTGTCTGTCGTTCTGGTCATAGCCAGCCAGGCCCAGCAAGGTGGGCACCCAGTCTACATGGGTGGTATGGCATTGCACCGTGCGCATGCCCTTGTCGCCATTCACCAGCGGCGAAGAAATAATGGCCGGGATGTGGATGGCTTCCTGGTAAGCGCCACACCATTTTTCTATCTGGCCACCATGGGCACCCGCCAGCTCGCCATGGTCAGAGGTGAACACGACGATGGTGTTTTGGTCCAGGCCGCTTTCATACAGGCGCTCAAGGATGGTGCTGACTTCGATATTCACCAGGTATTGCAGATAAAGATAAAACGCCAGGTAGTTGCGATACCAGTCCTCGGCATTGCTTTGCATCTTGAACGGATAAGGTGAGGGCACAACGGCATGCTGGCCACGCAACGTCGTCAAGGCCAGTTGGAACTTGTAGGAATAATCGTACTGGCAATCTGGCTTGCTCGATAAATCACCACGCCAGTTGGCCGGCAGCTTGACTTCACCCAGCTTGAAACCACCCGGGTTCAGCGGCACGCGGTAGGTGGCATTGAATTGATTGGGTGCCTTGCCATACACCGGTGGCTGGCTCATCGTACCCTTCACCGGCGCACCAAAGGGCGCGATGATATCGCCCAGAGTCGGCGCTGTGGCCGGAGTTTCCACTGCTGGTTGCCAGGGGAAGGGATAAGCGCCTATATCATGCGGATTGACAAACGATGCCACCGCCAGCCAGGGCCTGGCCTTGAAACTGGCATTGGTGGGGTTATTGCTGTTGATGATATTTTCCTCCACCCCCAGCCCCTTGCGGCGCAAGAACGTGGTGACCAGGTCGGTATAGCTTTTGTCGCGATACACGCCCAGGTTGGGTGTGCCAAAGCGCTGGTCAGAAGGTATGGAATATTCCCAGTCGCCAAAGCCCCAGTCTTCCAGACTGCCTGTGGGTGGGTTAGACAAATCCCAGCGCCCGAAATAATGCGTTTCATAACCTGCCGCACGGAACCAGTCACCCATGGTAGGCACACCATCTTGAGGCAGCCACGGAAAGGCTGGATCAGTATCCACTTTGAACATGCCCTCGGTCTGTGTCACGCCGCTGTGCGCACTGTACTGCCCCGTCATGATGGTGGCACGGCCAGGCACGCAGGCGATGCTGGAACAAGTATGATTTTGCAGCGATACACCATGCTCACGCAGTTTGACAAAGCCGGGGAACAATTCTGCATACGGATTATCCCGCAAGTCCCCCTCTTCAAAGCGCAAGATCTGGTACAGCGGCTCCAGCGGATCATAAGAATACCTGGGCGGATAACGCATCTGGTCGACCATGATGAAGAGAATATTGGGTCTGGCAGCTGCGGTGCTGGTGGTTGAATTACTGGAATTGCTGGAATTATTGGCATTAGGGCTTGCGGTGCTCATGATCGTCCTTTTGGTAAGGGGTAGAACATCGAGAGAAATACAGCAAGGCAAGGGCATACATTGTTGCCTTGCATGGGGTATCTAATTATTAATTTTAATGCAACTTGTCGAAAAAACAAAGTTGTATGTGCATAGGCAGAAAACAGCTGTTGTTGCGTTTAACTCTCATCTTTCTGCCGATATCGTTCTGGATCTCAACATGACCTGGGACGTCGCCCTCAGCAGTCCGCAAATTCAATATGCAAAACCCCCTTTGATTGGCTTTCATGCCTCAGGCTGGAGAGGCTAAGCCCTTAACTAATCGAGCATAGTGCATAAATGAGCGACTTTCATGCGGGCGCGCGATTGTATCAAATGAGCAATAAATTGCGCAGCAATATTGTTGAAAATATATTTTTAACTTTATTTGACATTTGTTGCTAGCTTTCAATTATTATTTAAATAAGTAAATGGAAAGCATGTCTTTTTAAGTTATTGCTGAAAATAAACCAAGATGCATCTCAGAAGCAGACTGCGAGGCAGAACAAAAGGTGCACATGAATGATCACAGCCCATAGTTTTGCTACTCATCGCGATGGCTTTAATCGCTTACATGACATTTGGCAGTACCACCAAAAAAACCGAGTGACCGGCATTACTGTCCCAGCAAGCGATCAGTTCAATATGTAGTTACGTAAAGTCACTTGCCCCAAATCGTAAGCTGAACCACATGTAGTCAAATAATTACAGCAAAGCAGCCAGGGTAATCACATTACCCTGGCTGCACAACAAGAAAAAAACATGAAACTACTATTAATTTTGTTCGCCTTTTCTTCAGTGTCAATTGCTGCAGAGCCAGAATATTTAATTACCGACCCTGACAAAAAAACGGTTCAATATGATGGCGAAATAGTGAGGGGGAGTCATCAAGCTTTATTGAAACACCTCAAACCTGAAACTGAAAAGTTGAGGATGAACTCACTTGGGGGTAATGTTGAAGAGGCCATATTAATGGCGAAAGAAATTCGGACAAGAAATATTCAACTTGTCGTCGAAGCGGCTTGCTTGTCTTCATGTGCGAATTATTTATTCCTGGGTGCTTCAAGTAAAGTATTGGGAGCGCATGCATTACTTGGATTTCATGGCTCGACAAAGGGCCAACTATCAACAGAAACCATTGCCAGTTTCGAAAGTGGTAAATTGAAAAGCACGGACATAACTGGGAATAGATTTGAAGACTATCTTACTAGAGTCGGTATCAGTGAGCTTGAATTCTTGCAATCAATTAATGTCGATGGCGATTTATTTAAAGAAATTGACAGTAAATTGAAGCCAGTGATTCTCGAAGAAAAGCGAACTCCTAAAAAGAGTGGGTCCATCATTTTAATTACAAGTGACAAGCAATGGGAATATCAGATCGATGACATCGATATTGCACAAGAAAAAGCCATTGAATTAGGAAAATCCGGCATCAAAGTCGAGATGAAAATGGAAATGCAGATAGAAAGTCCCGCATCGAATCTTGCCTATTTTCCCAATAGAGAAACGCTGGAAAAGCACGGTGTAAAAGGTATCCTAAGCTATGCATACCCTAAAGACGCGAGCGAATTAAAGCAGCGTGTTTTGGATAGTTTTGGTACTGAGGTCAATATATTTGGCGATTTCTGAGAAATTTTCCTAAGTCGCAACTTGATTCGGGCATTAGTTCGGGCATTAAATGAAGCCAATTCTTCAAACCGAATCCAGTTTAGCTATGTCTTATTGGACATGTAATCCATTCATAATTTCGGGAACCAGTTTTTTAAGGTGATACGCAAAATTTTTCAGGTGAGAAGTCGCCTCGGAAATTGGTGGCCAGATGGCTTCAAAAGTGAGCAAGACAGTTTCACCTGACTTATCCGCAATTTCAAATGTGGAATCTTCACTGGCGATAACTTTGGATTTTGGTAATATGGCAGAGCCTATACCCAGCTTGGCCCATTGTTCCAGAACTTGATAACTCATCGCTTCTCCTGAGTATTCGACCAGCTTGCGACGGTGGCTGCGAAACAATGCCCGGGTTGCACGTGCAAGTCCGCAAGCGTCTGGAACCATGACATAGGTCTGATTTGCTATGTCTTTGAATCTAACTGTGCCTGACTTTATCTGATTTTTTATCGATCCTCCTTGGGGAATATACAGTAAGGGCTCATTGTATAAAAATGCACGCATCCAGGGGCCTTTTTGAAGATTTTCAACGCCAAATACGAAATCGAGATGCCCTTTGTCCAGCATTTGGGCAAGATCCGTCATATTCATCTCGCGTAAGACGATGTCAACTTCCGGATTTTTCAAACGGTATGGTTCTATCATCAAGCCCATTAACTTTGTACTGATAAGTGGTGATGTGCCAATACGTATCAAGCGTTTTTTTGGTTGTAGAAATGCCTGGGCTTGATGCGATAAAGTATTTTTTGCGCTTAAAACATCGTTAATGTAAGGCATTACATGTTCACCGAACTGCGTCAATGAGACAGTTCGCGTAGTCCGGATAAACAGACGTTCACCTAATTCTTCCTCTAACTGCAATATCCCGTTGGATAAGGTAGGCTGAGTCACAAAGCACATGGCAGCAGCAGATGTAAAGGATTTGGAAGTAGCAAGGGCACTTGCAAATCTGAGGTGATTTAGATTCATATGGTTATTTATTGAAGATTTGAATAAATACTATTTTAAATAACAATTTCAATATAAGTGTCAATCTGCGTAAGCTGATCCCTAGTCAGCAACATTGCTGACAAAAATCATCATGACATAGAGAGAGAAAATAAAATGGTTTTCTTACAGATTGCTTTAAATATTGAAACAAATAAACGCCAATTGGCAGCTGATATCTATACCAAATTCAAAGAGAATTTTTTACGTGAGATTCCTGGGGCCGTTTCAAAAAAACTTTTGGTCAGGGATGAGGATGTCCAGGTTTTGCACGAATTTGATACTGTTGAAAATGCCAAAGCTTACCTTGCCAGCCATTTATTTAATCAGGATGTTGTGACTGCCTTGAAGCCTCTTTTACAAAACGATCCAGACATTCGTATTTACGTAGCGGCTTGATACAAACAATATTTGCTCTTCAATCATACTTAAAAGTACCATGAAAAAAATACTCCATCCCACTATCTTCAGAATTTTATCCCTGGTACTGGCGGCCTCTGCCGCTGCCGCGCCAACTTTTGCATGCGCAGAAAAGGCATATTTGGAAATCACTTTGAAAATTGATACACAAGACAGGAATGCAGCTAAAGCTATATATACAAAATTCAAGGCACCATTTCTAAATCAAGCCCCTGGTGCAAAGTCGAAAGAATTGTTGATTCGAGAAGATGATATCCAGGTACTGCATGGTTTCGACAACAGAAAACAAGCAGAGGCTTATCTCACCAGCGACTTATTTACAAAAGATGTCGTAGTCAGTTTGAAACCATTGCTCAAAGCTGCACCGGAAGTAAGAATCTATTCTGCAGACTAATGGAGGCGGCTGAACGAGGATAGCATTTATAGGACTTACGCAAAACCGCCCCAGCTGCGTTGCAGCTCCTAGCCGTACTAAAGTACTGTCTTCGTCGCTACGCCTTGCTGGGACAATTTTGCGTAAGTCCTATTTAAGCATGTGTCCGTCCGTTCAACTGCCTTGTCTGGATACTGCCCGCCTGCGCAGCGATGTATAACTGGCAGACATGGATGGCGCAGGGATAATCGCTTGACTGGAAATACAATAGTAAGCCTTGTTCTGGAAATATTAAAAAAATTAATAAGTAGCGATGAATATCGATCGCAGCAGTGAGAAAGCGGCCATCACAGTTTTTACTACATCAGGCATTTTGGCAGATTGCCTAGCCTAACTTTTTCTCTCGTCTTACTTAAATTACTCTTTTCCCTAGCCCCACTCAAAATCCCACCTTCAACGCGAATTCAAAACCGCGACTTGCAATACGCGCATGCCATGAAAATTTGCGTCAAAATGCGTCATCATTTGAGGCAATCTGGGTGGCTGCAAACGTAAGCTGGGCTTGATTCTAAATGGTGACGCATATTTGAGTAAAAAGAGACCCATTTAGCGGGCAGGCGTGGTGGTGGGATGTTTGCGCGCCAAGGGTTCAAACTGCAAAATATTGCAAATTGACAACAATCCTCATATGGCCTGCATGCATCCGCGTGATATAACTGGCCTGGGTACCGATGTGATTTAATTGTCAGTAAATCACTTTATTCCCATTCTCAAGCTCTAAGAGTAATATGTTTCCAATGAATCTTGCATTACCCCACAATGTCTTAAATGATCGATACGGCGCAAGATCTGAGCTAACCGCAGTAGCAAATACGCTGCATTAATTCTGCCAATTTATGAACAATCAAGTGACTTCGATTAATCAGACAAGCTCAACGCCCAGAAAGAGATCTCTCAAATGGCTCGCAATGGGATTTGTTATTTTTGTTTGCGTGTCGCTTATATGCATGGATGGATGGCGTAGCTGGACAGCAAGAAAAAACCAATTACGCGAGATGGAAGTTTCCACTGCCAACATGGCACGCGCAATAGCACAACACGCAGACGATACATTAAAAGCGGCTGATGCTGCCCTGCTAGGGATTGACGAGCGCATTCAAGCTGATGGCACTAGCCCGGCGGCTTTGGAACGTCTCCACAATTTATTGGTACTCAAGACAGCGGAACTATCCCAGCTCAAAGGCTTATTTGTTTATGATGAAAATGGCAGATGGTTAGTAAATTCACTTCCCTCTACACCATCAAATGTCAACAATGCAGATCGTGACTATTTCATTTATCACCGTAGCCACCAAGACAATGGCACTTTTATAGGGTCGCCGATCCTCAGTCGTTCAAGTGGTGTTTGGATTGTAACTTTATCACGTAGAATAAATCATCGAGATGGAAGTTTTGCTGGTGTTGCACTTGCAACTATAGATATTGACTATTTCAATAAATTTTATAACAGCTTCGATATCGGTAAGGCCGGAGCAATTGTTCTAGTGTCGAATATTGGCACCATGATTACTCGCCGCCCACTGTTGCCTGACTCCATAGGCAGGGACATGAAAACAACAACGGTTTTTAAAGAAAGTGCATCTAAGGCTACGGGTACATTCACGGTGAAATCAGCCCAGGATGGCGTCAAACGATTAAACAGTTTTCGACGTTTAGATAAATACCCCTTGTTTGTCTCTGCGGCAGTCTCTGAAGATGAAATTCTTGCCGATTGGTTGACAGATACTTTGTGGCACTCAGCGGGAGTAGGTTTGCTCGTGATCATACTCGGCTCAGTAGGCTTCTATCTGATTGCTCAGATGAAATTACGCTTCAATGCTGAAGCTGAGCTCATTAGGGCACGGGACGCAATGATTGATCTCAATAAGACACTAGAGCGCTTGTCTCTTCAGGATGCGCTTACTGAGCTTGCCAATCGGCGTAATTTCGATCTCACTTTAGAAGAAGAGTTTAGCCGGGCTATCAGAAATGCCAGTTCACTGGCCCTCATCATGATTGATGTTGATCACTTTAAACAATATAACGACCTCTACGGCCATGCTGCTGGGGATGAATGCCTAAGGAAAATCAGCCAAGCAGTTAAATCTTGCCAGAACCGCGCTGGCGACCTGACGGCTCGATATGGCGGTGAAGAACTGGCGGTGATTCTTCCTACCACTGACGTCGAAGGTGCCATATTAATTGCTGAGAAAATACGTCAGGCAATTCACCATTTAGGTATTTCACATGCTGGCAACGAGCCTGGAATTGTGACTGTCAGCGCGGGGGTTGAAGCCATTACCCCCGTAAGAAACTTGCATAACCCTGTCGAATTGATTGAGGCTGCAGACAACGCACTCTATGCAGCCAAAAAGAGCGGACGAGACCGTGTGTGCAGTAATTTGAATTTGATACGAGTTGCCAGTTAGGTAAGTCGAACAGCACTATCAAATGACTTCTCGCAACAATTTCGTCATCCTGCCTGGCATCAATAAGAAATATTACCTCCATTTCTTTTAATTGCAGCTTGCAACTTCTGATAGTCGTTACGGCATTCAACATTGCAGAAAAGCTCGCCATACCCAATAGGCCCATCACAAAACAGGCAATGCATATCAGGCTCAACGACAGTAAAGCGTTGCATATTATTAAGCGCGTATTCAAGATCAAGAATAATGCGCGCATCTGCGCTGTCAGCGATACCACTCATTTTGTGATGCCTCCTGCCTCACCTAAGGAATATGGGGTAAATCGGATTACTTCCTCGCCTAGGGAAAAGAACCACCTACATTTCCGACGATCTTTACAGCCTGGTATATAGGTATGCCTCTATACCTCTGAAAGATGCTATGGATCTCGCCTATTTAACCGGACAAAGACCGGCAGACCTGGCAGCGATGACTGAGCATGACATCATCGAGGGGCATTTGATTATTACTCAGGAAAAGACAAAACAGCCCTTGCGAATTGTAATTGCTGGCAGACTAAAGGAAACAATCGACCGCATACATGCCCGTAAAGACACGTACAAAGTCGCCACCGGCGCTCTGCTAGTCAACCTGCAAGGCAGGAAAATAACGCAAATTGTCATGCGGAACTATTTTGATGAAGCTAGGCGATTGGCGAAAGACGATAACCCGAATCAGGCAAACGCCATCGAAAATTTCAGGTTTTACGATCTTAGAGCAAAGGCCGCCGACGACACAGCGGACCAGCGTGGACACCAGGCAGCCGCCGACTTGCTTGGTCACGATGACACCAGGACGACGAGTAAACATTACTTGCGAAGAGGCAAGACAACACTGCCAACAAATTGATTTTGCGGAAAAAATCACGAATTTCGGAAATTTAAGATTATTGCAAAACAGGGGAGAAGCCTTGTAGAATAAGGCTTTCGCGGGTGTAGTTTAATGGCAGAACGGCAGCTTCCCAAGCTTCATACGAGGGTTCGATTCCCTTCACCCGCTCCAGTAAAATCAAGGACTTAACCAGGCTTATTTCTGTTGATGAAATGAGTCCTGGAACAGCTTGCCATCGATGTTCAAAATAATGCGCGCATGGTATTCAAGTGCTGTGTGGCGATAGTAGCTTTGAACGCCTCGGAAATCCGTTCGAATGTCCCCGTCAGAGCGATATCGCCGCGATGTCTGTGTTGTCTAAATGACGGGCGCTTAAGCCGCAACCTGGTTTTTCAATAAGCGTTTTGAAATGCCATGTAACACTAGCTTAGTACCTGGCGATACAATATCGGCAAATTCCGCTGCTTATAGAGCAAGTGCATCATTCGCTATTGCCAACAACAGAAAGTAAACCACAACATGCAACAACTGACTTCACGCCTGCTTCTCGCGCTTGCCTTATTGGGCAGCACAGCTTTGTCTGTGCATGCCAGCGAACCCGTCAATGGTAGTTTCACGGCCAGCCAGTCTTGTGAGCTGTATTCGTCTTTCAATAAGCAAAGCAATCCTGGTGCAGTGCGGGCGGTGGCGGGTAAGAGCTATGCGGTAAAAGAGATTAACAAGCCGGGTGACTATAGCTGGTTGCGGGTGGATGTGGACGGTGCTAACCCCAATTTACGCTGGGTGGCGCGTGATTGCGGCAAGGCGCAACTGGATCAGGTGCCGCAAGACAACGCGCCTGCTGGCCGTGCCAAGGCGACCAGGGCCGCCGAGCAGCAAAGCATGTGTAGCACACCCAATCAGGAAGACAGTTATGTACTGGCCATCACCTGGCAACCGGGTTTTTGTGAACACTTTGCCTATCACGGCAAAAAACCGGAATGTGATGCCATCAATAGTGGCAAGCTGAAGATCAATAACCTGACCCTGCATGGTCTGTGGCCAAATAAAAAAGAGTGCGGCATCAATTATGGCAATTGCCCCGGTGCGCCTTTGAAGCTGAGTACGGATACGGTGAACCGCATCGCCAAGTGGATGCCAAATTTCCAGTTTGAAAGCAAGTTTGGCGAATACGAATGGAGCAAACACGGCACTTGCCAGGAGCGTGACGCAGATACTTATTTCAAGACCGCTGCAGCAGCAGTGGAAGAAGTGAATAACTCGGCGGTGGGCAAGTTCATCCTGGCGCATGCGGGCAAGTCATTCAAGGTCAATGAGTTTTTTGATGTCATCAAAAAACAGGAAGGTGAAACCCTGGCCAGGAATTTCATGCTGAGCTGTGCTGATGGCAAGTACTTGCAAGAGATACGCCTGAAGTTGCCGACGAATTTTGAAACCGGCAAAGGTCTGGCCAAATTGATCGGTGATGCAGAAGGTTTTAATCGTCAGCTGGACAAGTGTGATAACGAGATCATGGTGGAGGCCAGTGGCCGGGGGCGGTAATTTGGCAAGACCTGCCGGGCGCTGCTTGCCTCTGGCTTTTTTAACGCATCAATTTATCAAGGATTTTTTTTCATGTTCATCGTTGAACTCACTTACATCCAGCCCCTGGCAGTGGTGGACCAATTTGTGGCCGGACATCGCGAATTTCTGGAGCGGCATTATGCCAGCGGGCAGTTCTTGCTATCCGGGCGCAAGGAGCCGCGTACTGGTGGCTTTATCCTGGTGAATGTAGCCAGCCGGGATGCGCTGGAGGCGATCTTGCAGCAAGACCCGTTTCAGCGTGAGGCGGTGGCGCAGTACACCGTGACTGAATTTTTACCTTCCATGGCAGCTCCGGCACTGGTGGGGCTGCTGGCATCTTAGCTTTTTCCTGCACGGTAGGGGGATGGCAAATATTCCCCTATCCCCCTGCCGCACTGGATGCATGTCTTCCTTATTTACTCAGCACTGCCAGGGCCTTGTCCAGTACCACATCGCGTCCGGCACGTATGTCATCCACGGTGGGCGCAATTTCTATATCGGGCGCTATGCCCTTGCCAACAAATTCGCGACCATCAGGAAAGCTGTCGTGTTTGACGCAGATGCGGGCGCTGCCGCCACCCGGCAGTTTGAAGGATAAAGGCATGCCTGTACTGCCGCCAGTAGCGCTGCCTATGATACGGCCGCGTTGCATGGTGATATAAGACAGCAGGAAATCTTCTGCGGCAGAAAAGGTTTTTGGTCCTGCCAGCACTACTACAGTGCCACTATAGATATCCTGGTGCTCTTTTACATAGGGCTGGGTCAGGCCGCCTCTTAAAACTCCCAGGAAGATCACATCGCTTTGGGCGCGCATGAGGTTGCTCTCTTGTCTTTCTGTACTATCGGCAAATGGCACGGGCTGCTTGCTCAGCAGGCTGAGTACGGCGGCTGCATGCATGCTGGACCCACCGCCATTGCTGCGGATATCGAGTATCAGGCCCTTGGCCTTCATGACGGTAGGCATGAGGCTGGCCAGTTTCCTGGCGCCAGCATCGCTCTCAAAATGGTCTATGGCCAGATAGGCGATTTCGCCCTTGAGCATCTTGAAATCGAAGGCTGGGTTGCCAGCCACGTCCGTGGCTTCGCCACGGACCACAGTTTCTACTCTTTCTTTACCTGCGGCATCGCGCAAGCCCAGGCGTATGCTCTGACTTTTATCACCCATCAAGAGCCCATAGCCATATGTGCGCACGGCCTTGTCTTGCGGCGTGCTGCTGCTCGCGTAAGGGGCAACTTTGTTCAGCGCGTATTCATGGACGGGCTGGCCGTCTATGCTGGTGATTT
The DNA here is from genome assembly GCF_049340425.1 of Undibacterium sp. JH2W. Lineage (NCBI taxonomy): Bacteria > Pseudomonadati > Pseudomonadota > Betaproteobacteria > Burkholderiales > Oxalobacteraceae > Undibacterium > Undibacterium sp. JH2W. The sequence goes on from NZ_JBMPOT010000013.1 coordinate 140,313, forward strand.
CTTCGCCACGCTTGATTCTCTTTGCCAGTTGCTGGTTGCCTACCCTGGTGATCAACACAGTCTGGCCTATCAGTGCAGTCTCAAGCGCCGGGCGGGAGTAAAACTGATCACTGAGCTCATCCGGTGCATAGATATTGGTGTGGCCGTCTTGTAGCAGGGGTGCCAGTTGCATCATGAGCTGGTAATACTCGCGTGTGCTGGTGGTTTGCATGACTTTGCCCAGGTAGTCCAGATACAGCCGGTCCCAGTCCAGGTCAGGCACATGCTGGAAATGGACAAAACTGCGCCTGGCTTCTGACCAGAACAAGGACAAGCCAGCGACTTTTTCTGCATTGCTGATATTGTCTTGATACCCGGTGGCGAGGACGGATGCCCGCCCCATTTTTGCCGGTAGCTCCGAAGCCTTAAGATAGGCTTGCAGACGTGGCTCATCCTTGATGCTGGCAAAGCTGGGTGTGCTCAGATATTTTTTTATCGCAGGTATCAATACCCAGTGCTGGGTGCTTTCCAAAAAATTGAAGAAGGCTTCCTTATTGCCCAGGCGCAGTTCAATGAGCGCTGCATCAAACAGATAATCAAAGCGGCGACCGTGGAAATGGTTGGCATCAGACATGAGGTCTTTGGCATCTGTACTTTCTATAGATGACAAAGCCAGTTTGATTTTAGCGAGTGCCTGTTGCAGTTCAGCCTGGCTGGCAGCAGGTTTGGACAAAGCACTGGCCTCATTCCTGAGCTGCCCTATCGCCTCGCGTGCTTCGGTAGTGTTTTTTTGGGCCAGCTTGATTTTGCTGGCGATGGAGGGCTGGTTTGTTGCGGTATCGACAGCATAAGAAGTGCAGACAATCAGGCTGGCAAACAGTGCAGACAGGGCAAGGCGCGCTGGAAAGGCAGAGTAAAGACGGGTCATTGGAACTTTGCTTTCATCATGGAGATGCTCCCCAACGGTGGGGAAACATGTAAAAGTGTAAATGTGCAAATTATAAAAGATTGCCAATATGAAATTACGAATTTTTCTTGTTATTTACTTAATTTTGAACAGGCTCACGACGAAAGCATGCAAGATAATTGCAACAAATGTAATGAATTATGCAGCGGCGCCTCGTAGCAGAGATACAATGAGTAATGAGTTGGTGGACTAGAGCTGCTCATCCAGATTCATGGGCCGTTAAGAAGACAATACCTTCACCGGGAACTTCACACTCTTGAGTTTTTATGGCAATCGATTCAAAAGCCGCCAGTCAGTCAGGTTCAAGTAAGGCAGCTGCAGCGGTGCTGCCCGGGCGAGACTTGCCTGGCCGCCAGACGCAGGCGGCTCAGGCTAAACATGCTGCCCTGAAAATGCCGCAACAACAGCCGCAACAACAGCAGCAGTCTTGTCCGGCCATGTCTGGCATCTACCAGGATTTTTTCTGGCGGGCTGCCCAGGCTTGTCTGATACTCGATGCCGCTGGCGCTATCCTGCAAGCCAACCCGGCAGCGGCGGCCATGCTGGGGCAGCAGGCAGATGTCATGCCTGGGCAGTCCATGGCTGGCCTGGTATGGCAAGAGCAGGCGGTGCTGCAAGAACAGTTGACCAAGGTCTTGAGCACGGGGCAGTCGTCCAGTTGTGAAGTCCGCTGCATGAAGGCTGACCGTGAGCTTATTCTCTTGCAACTGGAGCTGAGCCAGACAGCGATGGATGGGCAAGCGCCCTCGCTGATGGTCATCATGACCGATGTCACGCAGCGCCCTGGCAGGTCCATGAACCAGCCCGAGAGCCAGTATTTTGCCAGTGTCGTGGCAGAGAATGTGCCGGACATGGTGGCTTACTGGAACACCGATCTGCGCTGCACCTATGCCAATCACCAATACCTGACCTGGTTTGGGCGCAGCCCTGAACAAATGCAAAATATCAGTTTGCAAGCATTGCTGGGAGAAGAGCTGTTTTCCAAAAATATCGCCTATATCCAAGGCGTCTTAAAAGGCGTGAACCAGCAGTTCGAGCGTAGCCTGGTCAAAGCCAATGGTGATATTGGCTACGTCTGGGCCCAATATATTGCCCATAAGGTCGATGGGGTAACCCAGGGTTTCTTTGCCCTGGCAACCGATGTGACCTTGCTGAAGCGGGCGCAAGTGGCGCTCATCAAGAGTGAGGCAAAAAATCGTGCGATGCTGCGTGCCATTCCTGACCTGATCTTTACCATCAGCCGTCATGGAGATTTCCTGGATGTGCATGCCAGCAGCCAGCTCATGCTGCAAGAGAGCAAAGAGCAGTTTTTGCACAGCAAGGTAGCCGACATGCTGCCACCAGCCGTGGCCAGCCAGTATATGCAGGCGGTAGCGCTGACACTGGACAGTGGCAAGCTGCAAGAATTTCGCTACAGCATGCATGACATGGAAAGAGGGGAAATGCAGTTTGAAGCCAGGGTCGCTTTTTGCACGCATGATACGGTGATCGTCATCGTACGCGATATTACTGAGACCGAAAGAGAGCGGCGCCAGCGTGAATTGCAATTGTCCGAGCGTCTGCAAATCAGGGAGAATGATTTACGCGACATACAGTTGAGCCTGACCATGGTCAGCGATGTGACCCATATCGGCACTTGGATAGGCGATGCCAGGTCAGGTGAATTATGGGCGTCACTACAGTGGCGCAAGCTGTTTGGATTTAGCGAGGATGTCGCCCTGAATATGACGGCTGTCTTGCAGCACATACACCCGGCTGACAGACAGGCGGTGAGCGACATGATGAGGGCAGACGACGCACGTGCGCAAGGTCGCTATCATGCAGAGTTCAGGGTGTTGTTGCCGGATGGGTTTTCAAACAAAGCCTGCTGGATGGCGGCGGTCTGGCAGGTGGAATTTGATGAACTTCATCAGGCATTGCTACACCGTGGCGTGGCGGTGGATATTTCGGCACGCAAGGAAGCCGAGTTGGAACTAGGACAAAAACGCATGGAAGTCATGCATCTGGGCCGGGTTGCGACCATGGGCGAATTATCAGGTGCACTGGCCCATGAATTGAACCAGCCGCTGACCGCGATACTTAGCAATGCCCAGGCCGCCCAGCGTTTTCTGACGCGTCCTGAACTGGACCGGCAGGTGCTCGACGAGATACTGCAAGACATCGTTGATGAAGGCAAGCGCGCCGGTGAAATCATTCGTCGCTTGCGTCGCCTGTTCGACAAGCAGGCCAGCGTGCAGCATGGCGTGGACATTAATCAGCTTGTGCAGGAAGTCCTGCATATATTGCGCAATGATATGGTGAATCAGGGGGTGACGGTGCTGTGTCCATTGCAGAATGATTTACCCACCGTCAGTGCTGATCCTGTGCAATTACAGCAAGTCCTGATTAACCTCATCATGAATGCCTGCGATGTGGTTGCCAGTCTCGATGCCAGGTTGCGTATCATAGAAATCCATACCATCCTCAACATCACTCATCAGCTACAGGTCAGCGTGCATGACTACGGCCCTGGCATACCGGATGCCTTGCATACCAGGATATTTGAGCCTTTCTATACCACCAAGAAAAATGGCATGGGCCTGGGTCTGTCAATTTGCAAAAATATAGTCGAAGCGACTGGTGGCCAACTGTGGTGCGAAAATCGGCTGGTTACGGAAGGAAAGCCAGGGACCAGTTTCCACTTTACCCTGCCTGTCAGCAACGGAGTCTTGCCATGACAATTGAGCCACAAGTTTTTTTGGTGGATGATCAGCCTGCCGTGCTAAAAGCCATGACACGTTTGCTCGATTCTGCCGGTTTGCAAGCCCGGTGCCATGAGTCGGCACAAGCTTTTCTGGAGAGTGACCATGCCAGCCAGCCCGGTTGTCTGGTGCTCGACCTGGCCATGCCTGGCATGGATGGCATGGCCTTGCAACAGCGTCTGCGTGAACTGGAAAGTGATTTACCCATCATTTTTTTGACGGGGCATGGCAATATAGACACGGGTGTGCTGGCCATGAAACTGGGGGCGCAAGATTTTCTGACCAAACCCGTGGATGCCGATAGGCTGCTGCCAGCCATACAGGCTGCCTTTGCACGCAACCAGCAGGCGCGCCAGAGCAGGGCAGAAAAACTGGCCATACAAAACCGTCTCAACAGCCTGACGCCGCGCGAACTCGAAGTGCTGCACCTCATCGTCGAAGGCAAGCTCAACAAGCAAGTCGCAGCTGAACTCGGCACAGTAGAAAAAACCATCAAGGTGCATCGCGCCAGGGTCATGAGCAAGATGGAGGTCAGCTCTCTGGCGAGCCTTATCCATTTGCTGGAAAAGCTCAAGGCTTGAAACCGGCTTTGACTCTTCTTGCTGTTGTCTTGATATCCTGCACAGGCAATGTGATGCTTACAGCCATTTTCTTTTTACAATTGCTTAACTCAGTTTAACAATTGCATGCCCCATATTGGACCAAGGTCCAATAGTCCTGCCCCCTGCATCTCTATACAGTGATGCCTATGGGAAATACATCTACATGGATAGCGGTGGTTGATGACGAAGCGGGTATACGTCGTGCCATGTTGCGCTTATTGAATGCAGTCGGGCTGGAAGCCTATAGCTTTACTTCCGGCATCCTGCTGCTTGACAGTCTGCATTTACGGCAACCGGCTTGCATCTTGCTGGATTTGCAGATGCCGGATATGTCAGGTTATGCCGTGTTGGCCAGGCTGGCGCTGATCGCTCCACAAATACCTGTCATCGTCATGACGGCCAGTAAAGTATCAGACATCGTGGTGAGGACAGGTTTGTCACATGCACAGGCGGTATTGCACAAACCCTTCAATGACCAGGACTTGTTTGTTGAAATTGAAAAAGCCCTGGGGCTTACGTATGTGTCGGACGCGGTTGTATCAGACTCTGCTCATGGCGACCAGCAATCTGCTGGCGGGTACCCTAGCCATCTCTCCATTATCAATAAAATATAAACGCATCAGGAGCAGTAATGAAAGTCGAAAACCTGAGAATATCGCAACAAATTGGCCTGGGTTTTGGAGTGCTATTGCTGATCATGGTGATCGTTGCCATGTTTGGCATCAATGGCATGAGTAAATCAAATGCAGTCTTGCACCATGTAGTGGGTGTCAATGTACTAAAGATTCATCATCTGGAAGAAATGTCCAAATCCGTGCATATCGTCTCACGCGTGACCAGGACGATTGCCTTGCTCAATGACGAAGTCCAGGCGAATGAACAACATAAGAAAATCGATATAGCAAGAGCCAACTATAACAAGGCATTTACTGCACTTGAAAAAATGCCGCTGGACGACACTGGTCTGACCTTCATCGCAAAAATCAAGCAAGACCAGCAAGCTGCCAGGGCGCTCAATGACAAATTTGCAGTGATGGCAAAAGACAATAAAGAAGAAGCTGTCACTTTTTTAATGAAAGAAGTAATACCCGTCAATGGCTTGTGGCAGGATGCCATACAAGAATTTATCGACTTGCAAGAATCCAAGAACAGCAAGGATGAAGTCAGCGCCCAGGATGCCTACCAGACATCCATGACCGCCATGATCTGTGCCACCTTCATCGCCATCGTCCTGGGCATGGGCATAGCCTGGAACAGTTCGCGCGCCATTAGCTTGCCAATCAGGCGTGCCATAGCAGTAGCCCAAAAAGTGGCAGAAGGAGATTTGACCAGCGAGATTGAAGTCAGCGCCGAAAACGAAGCTGGCCAATTACTTCAGGCGCTCAAGACAATGAATGCCAACCTGGTCCATCTGGTGGGGCAGGTACGTATAGGCACCGACACCATATCCACGGCATCGGCTGAAATTGCCTCTGGTAACCTGAACCTGTCTTCACGCACAGAATCGCAAGCCAGCTCGCTGGAAGAAACTGCCTCGTCGATGGAAGAACTGACTTCTACCGTCAAGCAAAATGCCGAAAATGCACGCCAGGCCAATCAGCTGGCGATCTCGGCGACCGATGTGGCGGTACAGGGTGGTGCCGTGGTGGCGCAGGTAGTCACTACCATGGGTGACATCAATGCCTCATCCAAAAAAATCGTCGACATTATCAGCGTCATTGATGGTATTGCCTTCCAGACCAATATCCTGGCCCTGAATGCGGCGGTGGAGGCGGCCCGTGCCGGCGAGCAGGGACGTGGTTTTGCCGTCGTGGCTTCTGAAGTGCGCAATCTGGCACAGCGTTCAGCTTCTGCTGCCAAGGAAATTAAATTGTTGATCAATGATTCAGTCAAAAAAGTTGGCCAGGGCAGCCACCTGGTCAACCAGGCAGGCACCACCATGGACAGCGTGGTGGCCAGCATCAGAAACGTTACTGACATCATGGCAGAAATCACGGCAGCCAGTAGCGAGCAAACCTCAGGCATAGAACAAATCAATACGGCCGTGACACAAATGGATGAAGTCACCCAGCAAAACGCTGCCCTGGTCGAACAAGCCGCAGCAGCAGCAGGAGCCATGCAAGAGCAGGCCGCCAATCTGGCGACTCTGGTTCAGCAATTCAAAATCAACCCTCATGGCGCGCCTGTATCTGTAAGCATAGTCAGCCAGCGTTCGGTCGTCAGGCAACGCGCGGACAGGGCAAATATCAAGATAGTCTCTTCATCGGGTTCTGCGCATGCCCTGGCGGATAAATGGGAAGAGTTTTGAGTCAGTGTTGGATATCAGTGCAGCGACGCGGTAATGTGGACCGCATACATCGCTGTTGGCAGGGGGGCAGATCGGGATATCTGCACTCCTGTTTTTTTGTTTTTTAGAAAATAAGAGCATGCGCAATCATCTCTCCACTTCTCTGCAAACCCCTGCCTCACCCGGGCTAACGGCGGCATCCGTCGTCGATAAGCAGCAGATCCAGGAGAGCCCTGCCTTGCCATTCAAAGCATTGCTGGAGATGTACCTGCCCCAGGACAATACTCAGGCATCCGCCTTGCCCAAGCTGCAAACTGCACAGATGAAGATTTATCAGCAAGCCAGGGCTGAATTATCTGCACAAATCACACGCCAGATGACTGCCAGGCGAGGCTGCCACCATGGGGACGGCGGGTAAACTCTTTCGGCCAGCATCACAAGGTGAACACAAAGCGCGCTGCTGACGTTATCATATGTAAAACAGCTTGTGCCTGCGATGTGGAAATAGCGAAATAGAGCGATACAGGTCAAGCCCTCATAGACAAGACAGTCAGCTGCGCGGGAGATTCATGGGATTCTTCGATTTATTCAAATCCAGGCCATCGACACACAAGTTTGCCCAGATCGTTATCAAATATGCCCGCAATCAGGGTATCGCCCAGACCATGCATTTTGATGAAGCCGAATTTCGTCTGGTGGTCGGTGAGAATGGCTCACACGTCCTGAATCTGCACAATGCCTATCGCGACTATTGTGCTGCCAACAAAAACCAGCGCGATGAAGTCTTGCTGAAATATACAGCTGGCCTGCAGCTTAGCGGCATACCTGATGATTTTGCCAGTGCCAAAGAGCATCTCATGCCCAGCCTCAAGCCACGCGGCCAGGGCGAATACCTGCGTCTGACTGCCCTGATACAAGACAAGGGCATCGCCTACCAGCAAGCCGCACTCCCCTTTGGAGACGATGCCATGCTGATGCTGGCCTATGACACAGAACATTCCATGGCCCTGGTCAACCAGAGCAATTATGAAAGCTGGAACATCAGCATAGAAGATGGTCTTAAAGTGGCGCTGGACAATTTGCGTGACCGCACCAACGATCATTTTATCGACCTCGGCGAGGGTGTTTTTGCCGGTGTCTGGGAAGATGCTTATGATTCTTCCCGCATCTTGTTGTCTGACCTGATTTATCGCGCCGGTTGCGGCAGCGACCCGGTGATGATGGTCCCTACCCGTGGCCGTCTTTTGCTCTGTACCGCCAACAGCAATAGCGCACAATTGAGAATGCTGGAACATGCGCAAAACTGCATGGAACAGGAGGGCCGCGTAGTCTCGGCTGGCATGTATAAGCTCAGGGATGGCAAGCTCGTCAGCCATACCCCGGCCAATGCCGGTGTGCTCGAGAGCCTGAGAAATCTGCAAACCGCACAAAGAGCAGAAGACTATGGCTCGCAAAAAGAATTGCTGGAAGCGCTGCATGAAAAAAATGGCGAAGACATTTTTGTTCCCAGCTATACCGTACTCAAAAATAATGATACCGATAAACTGACTTCGCTCTCCACCTGGACCCAGGGTGTGGTCTCGCTGCTACCCAGGACCGACCTGGTCGCCATGGTCACCCCCAGTGGCCAGGAGGGCGAGTACACCAGCAAGATACTCAGCTGGCAAGACTTGCACAGCATCGCTGGCGCACTCTTGCAGGTGGTGGATGGCTATCCTGAGCGGTTTCTGGTGACGGGTTTTCCTGAACAAGACCAGCTTGACGGTGCGCCCGAATCGACCTTGTGATTGCATAGGCCAGTAGGGTGCGCTTGGCATACCCTACTGGTTTATTAGCTAGTAGGGTGCGTTGTAACGCACCGCTTTATATGTCGACTTCTTAGCTTGTTTTGATGTGGATGCGGTGCCTTACAAGCTACTCTAAGCGCTTGTTACGGTCCGCCAGCACCAATACCAGATCTCTTGCGTTTACTACTTATCGGCACAATCCCCCGTTCAATCCTTGATTTTGACATTTAGTCAGATAGGAGATGCGTCTGCAAAATCGTTTGCTTATAGTACGATCCAGTCAATCAAATCCATGCTAGCAGGGTTTGAACGACTAACTCTATATTCAACAAAATGAACAAATAAGGGGACTTATGATAAGTACAGAAATCAATGCCGGTATCAATAAAACTGTCTGGCATCAAAAACTTTTGCAATACACCCTGGTGAAATTCTTGTTGGCGGTATTGATCGTCGGTAGTGTGCAATTTGTATCGCGCAAGCTGATGTCACAATTTTTGCCAGGGCCGGATTGGGTAGTTTTTCGCAATATGGCTGCCATGACACTGGGTTTGCTGAGCTATACATTCTATGTGCGTCTGATAGAAAAGCGCCGCGTCACCGAGCTGGCGACGTTTTCTGCCTGGAAGGAGTGGTTGCTGGGCCTGGTCATGGGGGTTATGTTGTTTGTGCTGGTGCTGGGTAGCTTGTCTTTGTTGGGCATGTTCCATGTCGATGGTTACAATGAGCCCAAAGTCATGCTCAAGTATTTGCCCATCTTTGTGGTGGTTGCGGTGATGGAGGAATTATTTTTCCGTGGCATGATTTTCCGCATGATGGAAGAATCACTGGGTAGTGTAGTCGCCCTATTGATCTCTGCACTGGCCTTTGGCTTTGCCCATGCATCCAACCCTGGCGCCACGCTGTTCAGTTCTATCGCAATTGCCGTGGAAGCAGGTATCGCCTTTGGTGCCGTGTTTATGCTGACACGCCGCCTGGCATTTTGCTTTGCCATGCATTTTTCCTGGAATTTTACCCAGGGCGCAGTATTTTCCGTGGCAGTCTCCGGTACGGACAGCAAGGGCTGGTTGCAAACCCATATGACAGGCCCGGACTGGCTGACCGGTGGTGCCTTTGGCGCTGAGGCATCGGTGCTGACGGTTTCCCTGGCCAGCCTGATGGGCGTGGTCTTCCTGTATCTGGCCTGGAAAAAAGGCCAGTTCAAACCAGCTTTCTGGGAAAAAACCAAGGCAGTTTAAGGCAATAAAGTCAGGTCAGGGCGGGTTCATAGCTTGCCCTGAGCTTCTTCGAAATACTGTTGCATATGCCCCATCTCTGCATGCAGCCAGTCTATGAAGTGGCTGACCTTGACTGAGCGGCTTGGTGCGGTGACGATGCGATAGCAATAGCGTGAACTGAGCTGCGTGTCAGCCAGCCTCAGCAGGCGACCCTGTTGCAAGTCTTCATAAGCGATGGACGCTGGGAGCAAGGCCACACCCTGAGCAGCAACAGCCGCCTGCACCAGCAAGCCCGCATGACTATAATTTTGCGCAAAATCATGGGGCTGTTCCAGCAGCCCATGGCTTTGCAGCAGGCGTATCCAGTTTTCCGGGGTGGCTTCATAGAGCAGGGGATAGCGCAATAAGCGTTTTAGCCCGGGCGGCTGGCGCAAGCGACTGTCCCTGTCATTCAACAAGGCCGGGCTATACGCCAGCAGCAATTGCTCGCGCCATAGCAAGTTGCCACTGTCTGCTGCGACATATTGTTGATGGCGGATGGCGATATCGCACTGGCCCTGTGACGGGTTAACCACGGCATCATTGGAGTCTATGCGTATATCCATATCCGGATGCAATTGGGTATAGCGATGCAGGCGCGGCACCAGCCATTTCATGGCGAAGGAATGGGTGCAGGAGATGCGCAAGCTGTCATTGGCACTGTCATCACGCAGGGCAGTTACCTTGATATGCAAATCAGCCAGCAAATGGCTGACGGTGCTGGCCAGCTCGCTACCTTTTTCGGTGATGCTCAAATGTCTGGCATATCGCTCGAACAAGGCAAAGCCCAGCAATTGTTCCAGCTGCTTGATATTCTGGCTGACCGCCGCCGGTGTCTTGTGCAATTCATGTGCTGCCAGCTTGAAGCTGCACCAGCGGGCAGCACATTCAAAGTCCACCAGCAATGACAGGTTACGTAAGGGTTCTTTCATTTTGAGATAGTTTTACTTGCCCATGGCATCAGAATTAGTCGTTTGTTTCGAATGGCAATTGATTGCATCATTCATCCATGGAAAAAATGAGGATGAATGATGCATAAGAATATCTTGATTATAGGCGGTACACGGTTTTTTGGAAAACAACTGGTCAGGCGCTTGCTGGAACAAGGCCACCAAGTCAGCATCGCCACCCGCGGCCTGGCCGCCGACGATTTTGGCAATGCCGTGCAACGTCTGCGGGTAGACAGGCGCGATGCGAGCGCCATGCAGGCCATGTTCACCCATGCCAGTTATGATCTGGTGTATGACCAGATGTGTTATAGCCCGCTGGATGCGGCAATTTCCCGCTCTGTATTTGCTGGCAAGGTCGGGCGTTACCTGATGTCGTCGACCATAGAAACTTATCGTCATCTGATTGCTGCTATCGAGCGCCCGTTGCGCGAAGATGATCTTGATTTGCGCCAGGTCCGACTTGACTGGGGCTACCCCTGGCATGACCCTGCCCTGGCTGACGCCAGTTATGCTGCAGGCAAATTGCAGGCAGAAGCCGTGTTGTTGCAAGACCAGCTGCTGCCCGTTGCCACCCTGCGTATTGCCCATGTATTAGCCGCACAGGATGACTTTACTGGCAGGCTGGCCAGCTATATGCGCCGTGTACAACAAGGCCTGCCCTTGCAGCATTTGCCAGCGGCAGGTCGCTCGTCTTTCTTGAATGTAGAGGCAGTAGTCGATGCCATGTTGTGGGCTGGCCAGGCTGATTTCCTGGGACCAGTGAACCTGGCCTGTTCTGGTGAGATGTCTGCACCGCAATTGCATGAGCGCATCGCCCGCCTGCTGGGCCAGCCTGGCTTGCTGCAGCCAGCATCACATGGCACAGCAGCATCGAGCCCTTTTGATTATGCCCATGACTATGTGATGGATACCAGCCTGGCCGGCACACTGGGTCATGATTTCCCTGCGCTCGATAGCTGGCTGGATCCACTGATACTCAGCTTGCAGGCACATATGCAGGGCAGCGATATGGGAGTTCCGCATGCTTGAGACCATCAATTTTCCTGGCTTTATCCTGGCGGCCAGCCTGGTCATCATCTTGCCTGGCCCGGCTACTTTGCTGGTGGCAGAATTGGCCAGACATTCCTTGTGGCGGGCAGCCGCCGCAGTGGCTGGCATAGTCCTGGGTGATATTGTATTGATCAGCTTGTCTGCGGCAGGTTTTGCCCTGCTCATGCAAGGCCTGTCCTGGCTAATGCCAGCCTTGCGTTTGCTGGGTGCGGCTTATTTACTATATCTCGGCGTGCAATTATTGCGCCGCCCTGCCGGGGCCGCACTGGGGGCAGAGCCTGGACATGCCGGTTTCTTGCGTGGCTTGCTGATCACTGTCGGCAATCCCAAACCGGTATTGTTTTTTTCCAGTTTCTTCCCCTTGTTTCTTCCGGCGGCACAAGACCAGGCAGTGCCAGGTTTTATCTTGCTGGGCAGTGTCTTTGAGGCCATCAATCTGCTGTATTTTTCCTGCCTGTGCAGCTTGCTCCATTGGTCTGGCAGGCAAGTGACAAGTCGGGCATGGCTACCCGCCGGTGCCATGCAAAAAATCTGCGGCTGTGGACTGATTTTATGTGGCGTGGGCCTGGTCTGGCAGGGGTGAGCAGCATGGGGGAGGGTCAGGCCAAGTAAATAGGCAAAGTACGGCATTTGGCCTTAGAATGAGTGTCCAATTCACTGATGCGACGACCCCATGCGCCCACCTGTCCTGAGTATATTGTTGAGCAGTTTTTTGCTGATAAACTTGCCTGCCCTGGCTGCTGAGACGGGTAACTTGCCAGTGAGCATGCACTTGACACGCATCGCTGCAGACAAGTGGCGCGCAGACTATACATTTGCTGAGCCAGTGACATCGCTGGAATTTGAAAAGGCGGATGATTTTCGTGCTACCGCCTGGCAGCCCCTGACTGCCGGTGTGCGTTGGCAAGACGGTGAGCAGACTGAGCGCTATCTCAGCGATAAACCAATTACTGAGTTCAGCGTGCAAGTCAGTGCTTATGACAAGTTTGCGCCCAAACACTATGCGCCCAATAATCGTTTCAGCGATGGCGGTGCGGCACTGTATATGGGCTTCTTCGATGGTGCCGTGCATCAAGGGGGGCAGGGCAGTAAAAGTCGCGACATGGCACTCACCGTCAGTTACAGCGGTCGTGCTGGTGAAACGGTGATTCCCACACCCAGCTATGCAGACCCGCAAAAAAGCTTGCAGTCCTATGCTTATTTTGGCCCGCAAAAACCGGTCGCGGCTGGCGCTGCCAAACTCATCATGGACCCGGCCACGCCAGTCTGGATAACTGAAGTCTTGCTGGCAACAACCAGCAAGGCATCCACTTATTTTGCCGACACCTATCAACGCCCCTTACAGCGAGAATTGATACTGATGGTTGCAGTGGTTGAGTTTGAAAGTTCTGGCTTTTCCATGAAAGGTGGCGCCACTAACGGGCAAATTACTTATCGCCTGAGTGGCAATGGCCTGCTCAAGGATAGCCCCAAAGCGCGCGACATGGTCAAGCGCGTGGTCACCCATGAAATGGCACATATCTGGCAAAACAATGTCAGCCGCGGTGGCATAGGTGAGAGTGCACCCTGGATACATGAAGGCGGGGCCGAGGCCATGGCCATGGATGCCTTGCAAAATACCGCCTTGTGGACGGCAGAAGATGTCAGTGCCTACCAGACTGCCGCTATTGCCCGCTGCGACAAAGTCAGGGATCAACCGGCAGCCTATGATTATTTCTATGCCTGCGGCTTACAAAATTTCATGCAACTCAAGCTGGCACCCTCAGTCGTCTGGCGCGGCCTGATGGCAGAGACAGAAAAAACCGGGCAGACCTATTCAGAAGCCATGGTGGACAGTGTCAGCCAGCGTTTGAGAAAATGAAAACTTATATTTGTAGACTGAGCATGCCAGTCAAAAGCATGATATTGCTGGGCTTGGCCTTGGCATGTGCACTGGCAAAGGCAGAAGTGCAAGAGGCTGTGAGCTACATCAGGTATCCCGTCAGGCACCAGGCGGCAGGTTCCTTGCTGCAGGCGATCAATGCGGCCAGCCCCATAGGCGAGGGGGGCAGGAAATACCATGGACATACCCAGTGGGATATACGCTGGAAATACACCTATGACAAGCTCGATGACCTCAGGAGTTGCAAAGTCAAAACCGTCACGGTCATGCTGAAAATAGCTATTACATTGCCAGAACTCAGCAGTGACGATGATAGGGCTGTAGCGCAATTCAAGACTTATTTGCCAGCACTTGAAAAGCATGAATTTGGTCATGTGCAGATCGCACGGGACGCTGCCAGAAAAGTAGAACAAGGCCTGCTCGCACAAGCCGCAATGCCAAGCTGCGAAGCACTCAAATCCACCATGAATGAAAAGGGTATGCTAGTGTTAGAGGAAGCGAAAATCTTAAATGCCCAATATGATGCCCAAACCCAGCATGGTAAAACCCAGGGCGCATTCTTACCACGTTGAGTAAAAGATGTGAGTAAATGCAAGTGTCATTGGCTTGCTAGGAACAGCTTGCTACTGTGCATGAAATCCAATAAGAAATGTATGTCATGAGCACTATCAGCCATCAGCAAGCCCTGGATAAACTGGCCGCCAGGCAACTGGTACAAGTCATCGAAGACGATGTCGCCAGCCTGACCGCCATTGCCATGAGCTTTGCCAAACACGACCAGCAATTGACTGTGCCCGGCTATGTCTTGCCCAAACTGCTGGCGCGCTGGAATTGTATCTTGCAAGGACCTGCCGAAGAAGTCAGCACGGGTTACAAAGATAAAACCGCACTGGCAATGGCACTACTTTTGCACAAGCATGGCATGGCGGATTCTGCACTTACCCAGTGTGCCGTGCAAGCCATAGATAATCTGAATGCTGCTGTTGCCCTCAGCGATGCTTTTTTCAAGAGTAACGATGCCATCAGGGACTTATTGAACAGCCCGCCGGTGGCGCTGAAAAAGCGCCCATCCACCAGGGATAATCTGACGTTCTTGCGCGCCCAGGATGTCATTGCCATACAGCTGGAACAGTATTTCTATGCCGCCTATGTGCATGAGATCAGCGGCTATAATGAATATCCCATCATAGAATTATATGACGGGCGCTTTGACAGCCGGCCAGACATGGCAGACTTGCAGGGGCGTGCCGCCTGGGGCGAGACCTATAATGATGGCTTGACCCGCATCTCCATGCAGGCCGTCTGCGGCATGCGCCATGTCCCTGATCCTGCCAATCAATTCCATTTGGTTGCCAGTGGCATCACCACTCCGCCAGACCGTGGCAGCTTGGGGCCACCGGTGGGTTTGTATGCAATGAGTGACTTGTTCCGTTTGCAGAAGGAATTGCAAAAAGTAGGCGGCTAGCACACCTTGCCGTATCCAGCAGGGTGCGTTACAACGCACCGCTTTTCCCAGGACATCGTAGCTTTCTCGTATCCCGGACATGGTGCCTTACAGCGCACCATGCCAGGATGCATTTTTTCCTCGCCTTCGACTACAAATACAACATCTTCTGCCGCTCATCCTCAGACAGATTAATATCCCTGGCCTCATAAAACGCGAAAATGGCATCGACGATATTGGCTGGTTCGTCTATCAATTGCACCAGATTGAGGTCGCCAGGGTCTATCATGCCATTGCCCGCCATTTGCACTTTGATCCATTCCAGCAAGCCGCTCCAGAACGTTGTACCCACTAAAATCACCGGGATGTTGCGGGTTTTACCAGTCTGTATCAAAGTCAGCACCTCGCTGACCTCATCCATGGTGCCAAAACCACCAGGATAGACCACGTAAGCATCGGCGTATTTGACAAAGGCCACCTTGCGCGCAAAAAAGTGGCGAAAGGACAGGCTGATGTTTTGCCAGGGATTGGTGCGTTGTTCATGTGGCAATTCTATGTTCAGGCCAACCGAAGGGGATGCGCCTTCGAACGCGCCCTTATTGGCCGCTTCCATGATGCCGGGGCCGCCGCCAGAAATGACGGCAAAACCCTCGTCTGACAAACGCCGCGCCAGATCCACGCAACTGAGATAATACGGGTTGTCAGGCTTGATCCTGGCTGACCCAAAAATTGTCACTGCTGGACGTATTGAAGAAAGCCTCTCGGTAGACTCGATAAATTCTGCCATAATCGTGAACATATGCCATGATTCACGCGCTTTCAGCGAAGTTGCTTTTTCCTGATCGATAATCTGGCGCAACCTCGTTACCTCTTTTCTGTTTCCGTTCATATGCAAAATACCCTCTTGTTAGTCGATGGCTCCAGCTATCTGTACCGCGCCTTCCATGCCATGCCTGATTTGCGTAATCCGCAAGGTGAGCCTACGGGTGCCATCTACGGCATGATCAATATGTTACGCCGTTTGCGTGCTGATTACCCGGCAGCATACATGGCCTGCGTTTTTGATGCAAAAGGCAAGACTTTCCGCGACGACCTGTATGCCGAGTACAAGGCCCAGCGCGCGCCCATGCCGGACGACTTGCGCCTGCAGATAGAACCCATCCATGCCGCCGTCAAGGCCATGGGCTGGCCCATACTCATGGTGGAGGGGGTAGAGGCCGATGACGTCATCGGCACGCTGGCAGTAGAAGCCACCAAGCTGGGCTTCAATACCATCGTCTCTACTGGCGACAAAGACCTGGCGCAACTGGTCAATGCCAATGTCACCCTGATCAATACCATGAGCAATGAAAAGCTCGATGAACCAGGCGTGCTGGCCAAGTTTGGCGTGCCACCGAACCGCATCATCGATTACCTGACCTTGATAGGCGATACCGTTGATAACGTCCCCGGTGTTGCCAAATGCGGCCCCAAGACTGCCGTCAAATGGCTGACAGAATATGACAGCCTTGATGGCGTCATCGCCAATGCCGACAAGATCAAGGGCGTGGTGGGCGACAATCTGCGCAGCGCGCTGGAATGGCTGCCACAAGGCCGCGTGCTCATTACCGTCAAGACTGATTGCGACCTGGTTGGGCATTACGATTCCATCCGAGACAGCCTCATCGCCAAAGAAGAAAGCCGCGAAGACATGCTGGCCTTCTTCACCCGTTACGGTTTCAAGACCTGGCTGCGCGAAATCACCGGTGACGCCACCGCAGGCGCGACACCATTGCCAGCCGCCAAGGTCGCCACCAGTGGCGGTAATCCGGCACAGGCAGGCCTGTTCAATGACGATGCTGCTGATGCAAATGCGGGCGACAGCCCGGCTGCGCCTGTCCAGTATAATTATGAAACCGTATTGACAGAAGCCGCACTCGATGCCTGGCTGGAGCGCATCAATGCTGCCAGGCTGACCTCGGTAGATACTGAAACCACTTCGCTGGAACCGATGACGGCGCAACTGGTGGGCATTTCGCTGTGCTGCGAAGTCGGCCATGCGGCCTACATCCCCGTTGGTCATAACTACCCCGGCGCGCCTGAGCAATTGTCGCTGGCTGTGGTGCTGGGCAAGATGAAGGCCTGGCTGGAAGATGACAGCAAACCCAAGGTCGGCCAAAACCTCAAGTACGATAGCCACATCTTCGCCAACCAGGGCGTGCAATTGCGCGGTATTGCCCATGACACCCTGCTGGAATCCTATGTCTTTGAATCGCATAAATCGCATGACATGGATAGCCTGGCCATGCGCCACCTCGGCAAGAAAACCATCAGCTTTGAAGAAGTCTGCGGCAAGGGCGCCAGCCAGATAGGCTTTAACCAGGTCGACCTGGAACGTGCTACCGCCTATGCCGCAGAAGATGCCGACATCACCCTGCAACTGCATCTCGCCATGTGGCCAGAGATAGAACCGGATGCGAATTTGCTGCGTGTTTATCACAACATAGAATTGCCCACCTCGGTTGTCCTGCAAAAGATAGAACGCAATGGCGTGCATATCAATAAAGACTTGCTGGAAACGCAGTCGCATGAAATCGGCATACGCCTGCTGGAGCTGGAACAAAAGGCTTATGAGCTGGCAGAGCAACCTTTCAATTTGAATTCACCCAAACAACTGGGCGAGATTTTCTTTGGCAAGCTGGGCCTGCCCGTCGTCAAGAAAACCCCCTCCGGCGCTCCATCGACCGATGAAGAAGTCTTGCAAAAACTGGCCGAGGATTATCCCTTGCCCAAGGTCTTGCTTGAATACCGTGGCCTGGCCAAGCTCAAATCGACTTACACTGACAAATTGCCCAAGATGGTCAACGCCAGCACTGGCCGCGTCCACACCAATTATGCGCAGGCCGTGGCCGTCACTGGTCGCCTGGCATCGAATGACCCCAACCTGCAAAACATCCCCGTGCGCACCGCAGAAGGCCGTCGCATACGCGAAGCCTTTGTGGCTGGCCCGGGCAATGTCATCATCTCTGCTGACTATTCGCAAATCGAATTACGCATCATGGCCCACATCTCTGGCGACGCCAGCCTGCTGGCCGCCTTTGCCAATGGTGAAGACATCCACCGCGCCACTGCCGCCGAGATTTTTGCCGTTGCCCTTGATGAAGTCAGCAGCGAACAACGCCGCTATGCCAAGGTCATCAACTTCGGCCTCATCTATGGCATGAGCGCCTTTGGTTTGGCTGGCAATCTCGGCATAGAACGCAGTGCCGCGCAAAGCTATATCGACAAATACTTCCAGCGCTACCCCGGCGTCGCCCAGTATATGGCCGACACCCGCACCAAGGCCAAAGCGCACGGCTATGTAGAAACCGTGTTTGGCCGCCGCCTGTGGCTGGCAGAAATCAACTCCCCCAACGGCCCCCGCCGCGCCGGAGCCGAGCGCGCAGCGATCAACGCCCCCATGCAAGGCACAGCCGCCGACCTCATCAAACTCGCCATGATTGCGGTACAAAGCTGGCTGGAAACAGACCAGCTGCAATCCAGAATGATCATGCAGGTTCACGATGAACTGGTACTCGAAGTACCACAAGCCGAGCTGGAACTGGTCAAACAAAAATTGCCAGAGCTGATGGCAAATGTGGCGAAACTGGATGTGCCTTTATTGGCAGAAGTGGGTGTGGGTGGGAATTGGGAGGAGGCGCATTGAGGGATTGTTGATTGCTTCCGTAGGTTGTGAACCTTGTAGGTTGGGCCGGGCCTCGCTAGGCTACGGGGTATTAGCCCAACACTGGGCCTGTGATTACGTACGTTTTGGAATGCGAAGTTGAATAAATCTGTACGACATTATTTTATTGCGTCGCTTTTTGGACGACGCAAATTGAATTATTTCACTATTTTACTCAAACTATGATTGAACGCAGAAATTCTCAAGCCGCTATTCATTATGGCAACCCATTGACTGAAGAGTGGGAATTGATAGAGGTGTTCGAAGTGGTTCCATCAATTACACCCGATGTGACAACGTTGACGATTGAAGAGATTTGGAAATGGCATAGAGGAGAATGGCGCGAAATCCACTTGCCAAATGGCGAAAGAATTGAGGTACAAGTAGTTCGTCACACTGAAAATAATACTTTCATTTTGAATGTGAGACAGGGTTCAGAATCTTTGCTGCAGATTATTTGCGACATTCTGACGAGTGTCATATTCCGCACCTTAAAACTAGCAATAGTCCAGATTGGCTATGGTGCAAGCGAAAGAGTGGAGTCTTGAATAGGGCATGGGTGTTTATAAAGTATCGTAGTACCGTAGGTTGGGCTACGCATCATCAGCCCAACACTGGGCCTTGGATTATGTACGTTTGTGAAGACGAAGTTGAATAAAACTATGCTTTGCCAATAATTGAAATTTACGTTATTTATACGCCGAGTGTTGGGCTGATACCCCGTAGCCCAACCTACGAGCATCGACCATCTTGAGATAAAATACGAGCATTTCTCTATTTGAACCAAACTTATATAAACCATGCGCTACCGCCGCGCCAATGTCCCTGGTGCCACTTACTTTTTTACAGTCAATCTGCAAGATCGGAAAAGTCAATTGCTTACCGAGCACGTAGATATTTTACGGACGGCGTTTCGCACGGTACAGCAAAGATATCCCTTCAAAATCATCGCCATGGTTGTCATGCCTGAGCACCTGCATGCGATTTGGGAAATGCCAGAAGGTGATGTGGATTTTTCATTGCGCTGGTCACTTATCAAGGTAGCATTTTCCAAAGCTTTACCCAGGCAGGAAAACATCAGCACCAGTCGCGAGAAAAAACGCGAACGCGGTATCTGGCAGCGCCGATTCTGGGAGCACATGATACGAAATGATGAGGACCTGGAAAAGCATATCAGCTATCTGCACTACAATCCGGTCAAGCATGGCTACGTAGATCAGGCCAGCGCGTGGGCGTATTCTTCATTGCATAAATTCATGGAGCAAGGCATGCTTGATGTCAATTGGGGTGATATTGCAGCTACAATAGATTTAGCAGGATTTGAATGATTCGTTTGCACTATTGTGGCATAGATAGGGATGGCTAAGCACGTCTTAGGATGGGCCGGGCCACGCTAGGCTACGCTTCATCAACCTACACTTGTAATCCAACCTACCGTGCTCATCAGACTCAACAAGAAAATTCTATCAAACCTGTGAATAAACAGAAAAATACCCCTGCCACTACACCCAGCCCCAGGCCCAGGATGATGAGCAGGATTTTGAACAGGATCTGCCCTATAGACAGGACTGGTTTTACTTCCGCTTGCTGCTGACCGATAGACTGAGATTCATCAAGGGATGCATTCATGATTTTCCTCCCGCATTTCTGGCGGCAATGCGCTGTTCTATCAAGGCTTGCAAATCTTCCGCCTTAAGTCCTGCCGATTTGACGGCGGCCAGAATTGTTGTGACATCCAGGCCACCGGCACGTGATGCTTCGGCCAGGCTCCAGGTACGGGCAGCGCGGCTGCCGCTGCGGCAATACATTAATACCGGGCCTTCGGTTTTTGCCAATATCTCTTGTAGATCTTTGACACGGGCTTCTGGTATCTCGCCATGCGGGATGGGGATATAAGAAAATTTCAAGCCATGCTTTTGCGCTTCCTGTTCCATGACTGCAGCCGTAGGCTGGTTTTCTACTTCACCATCAGGGCGCATGGCGATGATGCTCTGTATGCCTTGCTGCTTGAGTGTCGCTATGTTTTGCGGGCTGATTTGTTCGCTGACCCAGATTTCTCCATGCAAACGATGAGTGGCAAGGGCAGGGGTGATTTGGCTGACATCTGGCGGCGGCAGTTGACGGCGGCTATATAGCTGCGTACCTATGATAAACAAGGCACCCGCCAGTATGGCGACGCCGAAGATGGTTTTATTGCCTGGCAAAGTCATATCGCGGTCCTGCAGTGTAGAGATGCTTAAGCATAACATAGGAGTTCTAGTAAAATCCCCCTAGACCTGAGTCGATATAGAAGGCGCTTACTTACACTCTTATTTTCATTTTTAAATTGCTTAAGGTATGCATTCATGCAAAAAATACTGATCACCTTGTTAAGCTTGTGCCTGGCTGGTTTGCCTTTCGCTGCCCAGGCTGAGCCTGATCTGGTCATCCTGGTGCGCCATGCCGAGAAAGCGACAGATCAGGGCAATGACCCTGGTTTGTCAGAAGCCGGGCAGAGCAGGGCGCAGACGCTGGCCAGGGTCTTGCAGCATAGCGCCGTCAGCAGCATTTACACTAGTCACTACAAGCGTACCCATGAAACCGCACAAGCGCTGGCGCAGGCACAGGGCATCACCGCACAAGTTGTACAAGGGAGTGGGGCAGATCATCTACAGCAACTGCTTGCAGCCGTGCGTGCCAGCATGGGCACGGTGCTGGTGGTGGGCCATGGCAATACCGTGCCTGCCCTGGCCATGGCACTAGGCGCACCTGCCATGAAGGATTTTTGTGAAAGCAGTTTCAGTCACATGCTGGTGTTACGTCCCTCCAGCCAGCCGGGCAAACCTGCTGAGCTGGTACAGGCACATTATGGCGAGGCTGATATCATCAAACCCAGTGCTGATTGCCAGTAAAAACACATTCAAACAAGAGGAAGCAGCATGACTATCTCCACGACCTTACCACGCTGGTCCATTATCGTCCCCTTTGCCAGCTGGATCATACTCGGCGGTGGCATGCTGACCAGCGCTCCGCTGTATGCCGTCCTGCTGACCATCGCCTTGTTTGCCGGTGTGTTGACGGCGGTCTACCATGCAGAGGTGGTGGCTCATAAAATTGGCGAGCCCTTTGGTACGCTCTTGCTGGCTTTGGCCGTGACGCTGATAGAAGTGGCGCTCATCGTCTCGCTGATGCTGGCCGGGGGCGAGGCTACATCGGGCCTGGCGCGTGATACGGTGTTTGCCGCCATCATGATTATCCTGAATGGCATCATCGGTCTTTGCCTGCTGGCCGGGGCCAGCTTGCACAAGGAACAAAGCTTTAGCCTGCGTGGTGCCAGCACATCGCTGGCGACGCTGGCGGCGCTGGCCATCCTGACCCTGGTCTTACCCAATTTTACGTCGACGGCACAAGGGCCGGTTTATAGCCCCAGCCAGCTGGCTTTTATCGCCGTCGTTTCCCTGGTTTTGTATGGTACTTTCGTGCTGGTGCAAACCGTACGTCACCGCGATTATTTTTTGCCAGCCACCGCCGTCGCCGATGAAGAAGTGCACGCCGCCCCGCCCAGCAATGCCGTGGCCTGGAGTAGCGCCGGCCTGCTCATGCTGTGCCTGGGTGCCGTGGTGCTGCTGGCCAAGTCACTGGCCCCCACGCTGGAACATGCAGTTGCTGCGGCCGGTGCACCCAAGGCCCTGGTAGGTATCATCATCGCCATCGTGGTCTTGCTGCCTGAAGGTGTGGCGGCATTTCGCGCTGCCCGTGCCAACCGCCTGCAAACCAGCATCAACCTGGCACTGGGCTCTGCCCTCGCCAGCATAGGCTTGACGATACCCGTGGTGGCTGTCATCTCGTTGAGCACAGGCTGGTCACTGACCCTGGGCCTGGATGCCAAGTCCATGGTCCTGTTGCTGCTATCGCTGATGATCACCTCGATCTCGCTGGGCACAGGGCGCACCACCATCATGCAGGGCACCATACATTGCGTGATCTTTGCGGTGTATTTGTTTACCACGATAGTGCCATGACGGTGCTGGCTACATCAGGGCAGGGTGCGCCGCACGCACCACTTTCGTATGTAGCCAGTACCGCATTTCCTGGCAGCTTTCGTATCTCCGGACATGGTGCGTTATAACGCACCCTACCAGTAGAATGCTTGGCTTTCAATTGATGATATCAAGGCGTGTGAAGCAATTGCATCATCGTACGCGGCCTGTGGTTGGCATGGCGCACCCTACAAATTGCCGGGTAAGTAGGGTGCGTTATAACGCACCGCGTTTCCGGTAAAACAGTCGGTGATTATTTCGCAGCCAGCTCAGGCCTCTGGCTCGATATAAGCCTTATCCAAGACCACACGAGCCATGCGCTGGCTGACGTGCTTGAGCAACTTTTCCCGGAAGGGTGAGGTGGTGGTGTACATGAAATATTCGCCATGAGTATTGCGGGCGAAAATGGTCAGGCTGTAGGCCGCATGGCCCTGGCCGCCGCTTTCTTCGATCTTGGCGATGGTGGCAGTGCTGGCCTGGAAGCTATAGCGCTCATCGGCAGCTTCGCATTGCGCCTGCAGATAATGCTGCATGGCTTGCTGACGGATTTCCTTGAGGTCAAAGCTATCATCGGATGCGGGCAGATCCGGCATCATGTCTGCCAGCACGCTGAACACGGATACGAGAATGGATGCGGTTTCCGGCATGGTGATCCTTTCAGAAAAGGGATGCAGCTTGATATGCTTCAGTTTTTTTTCGATGCGATATTGTGCAGCAGATTAGCCATTTCCTTTTGCTGCTCCAGCACTTGTACGGGTATCTCAATCTCGTCTGCTGCAAAGTAAGAGGCCGGTGTGCCCAGTGCCAGCAGGCTGATGTCATGGGCCTGGGGATTCTGGTATTCGAGCTTGAGCTTATAGGTCTTGGCAGCATCTACGGTCAGCACTGCCAGCACGGGCCGGTGACTGGTTTCTGTCTGCATTTCATCAAACAGGGATTGCATCAACGGGCCCAGCAAGTCTGTGTATTCTGCCTGTGCGGCGCGCGCACTGAGTATCTTGCCCAGCCTGGACATGAATTGAAAACTCGGTGCAGCCGGGTCTTCTGCCAGATAACGGCAATACGACTGGTCCCATGCCTGCAGGGAGTCAGAGCTGAATTTTAAAAGAACTTTGGCCAGCAGCAGGGTAAGTTCATTTTTCTTAGACATGCAAGTTTCCGGTAAGGTGTATTCCGCAATTTTACTATGTCCAGCGGGATTTTATTGCATTGCAGAATTGTCATGTTTCTGTGGCAAGCAGAAAAAAACTGCAGTTGCGTAAGGTATTGGGCCTGTGCTTCATTGATGGGGCCGGATGCACTGGTATGGATGAGCATGGAATCTGGTTATACTATAAGCAATTTTTACTCTTCAGGAACCGGCATGGCTGTCCAGCAAGCTGCAACTTTAACCAGTATAAGTGCCAGCAATCGCGGCCTGGGCCACAGGCGCATGTTGTTGTCGCTGATGGTGGTGATTTTCTTGTTGTGGATAGCCTTGCCTTTGCTGTTTCCGCCACTGGCTTATCCTATCTATTGGCTGACTGCCCCTTTGCGCTATTTAAGTGTATTTGTGCATGAAATGGGGCATGGCCTGGCCAGTGTGCTCAGTGGTGGCAGGTTTTACTGGTTCCAGATGGATGAATATGGCGGGGCGGCCATCACCAGTGGCGGCATGGAAAGTCTGGTTTTGCTGGGCGGTTTGCTGGGCCCGGCATTGTTTGGCAGTATCTTGCTGCTGGTATCGACCAGGGCAGAGAAATTGCGCCTGCCTTACCTGGCTCTGTTGCTATTTTTTGCCTGCGGTGGTTATTACATGCTCAAACCACTGTTCATGAGCAGCAGCGATTATCCGCTGTTGGGGCAATGGCATGTACTGCATTTGCTGGCCCTGGTATTGCCAGTGACATTGATCCTGGCCACGGTGTATTTGTTGCGCGCTTCGGATACCTGGCAAAGGCTGGTCTTGCAGTGCCTGGGCATAGTCCTGTGTTATTCGGCGTTTAGCGACACCAGCTATATCTTCCGCTACGAGGTTTTGCACAATGGCAGTTTTTCAGATGCCAGGGTATTTGCCGCATTGTTCTCTCCCTTTAGCGTGCAAAACTTGCCCTGGTTGATTTTTGCACTTTACGCAGGTTTGATCGCCTTGCTGAACTTTGCCCTGCTGGGCTTGGGTGTAATGCGTGCTTTACGACAGCCCAAATGATTTATTTTTGCTAAGTGCGCGATTGCAGAAAGATGCATGGTTTGTACTTGTAGGGTGCTAAAGTGTAGACGGGTAAACCGCTGGCTTGCGCGCCGCTTCAAAATCGGCGATGGGCATGGGCCTACCAAAATAATAGCCCTGGTAGGCATGGCAACCCTGGCTGGCCAGGTAATCCCTCTGGGCGGCGCTTTCCACACCTTCTGCAATGACCGACAGGCCCATGCTCTGGCTGAGGGCGACGATGGTCCTGGCGATGGCAGCATCATTCGGGTCGGTCAGGACATCGCGTACAAAGGACTGGTCTATCTTCAACTGATCGAGCGGCAGGCGTTTCAGGTAGGTCAGGGACGAATAGCCAGTACCGAAATCATCGAGTGAAAAACACAGACCGGCGGCTTTGAGTTTTTCCATTTTCAGGATGATGTCTTCGACATCGTCGACCAGCAGGCTCTCGGTCAATTCCAGTTTCAATAATTCTGGTTTGGCACCAGTGGCACGCAAGACCTCGAGGATTTGTTCCACCACGTCAGCCTGCCGGAACTGGCGTGCGCTGACATTCACGGCTATCGTCAGATGGGCGCTGGCAGTATCGTCGGCCCAGCTGAGCAATTGCTCGCAGGCGGTGCGCAAGACCCACTGGCCCAGCGGCAATATCAAGCCGGTGGCTTCTGCCAGTGGGATAAATTCTGCCGGAGATATCATGCCGCGTTGCGGGTGCTGCCAGCGTACCAGGGCTTCGGCACCGATCAGTTCACCGTCTGCGCCTACCTGGGCTTGATAATGCAGGCGCAATTGCTGTTCGCGCAAAGCTTCGCGCAATTCTTTTTCCATGCGCGCGCGCGATGTGACCACGGCTTGCATGGCCGGATCAAAAAAACGCAGGGTATTGCGACCGGCCGTCTTGGCGGCGTACATGGCCAGGTCGGCTTGTTTCATCAATTCTTCATAGCCATGGTCATGCTGGGAAATCAGGGCTGCGCCTATGCTGGGTGTGCTATGGCATTCATAGCCGTCAAGGTCATAGGGCAGGTTCAGGGCGGCGAGCATTTTCTTGCCCACCATTTCTATCTGGCTCGCGGCTTCATGGGCAGACTCGCTGAGGTTTTCCAGCAAGAGCACAAATTCATCGCCACCTATGCGTGCCACGGTATCACCTTCGCGCACGCCATGGACCAGGCGGTCTGAGACTTGCTGCAACAACAGGTCGCCCTTGTAATGGCCCTGAGTGTCGTTGAGGGTCTTGAAATTGTCGAGATCGATATACATCAGCGCGCCGTGGCGGCCGTTGCGGGCACAGGCCAATAAGGCATGTTGCAAACGGTCAGTCAGCAGGCGGCGATTGGGCAGGCGGGTCAGGGGATCATAAAAGGCCAGGTTCTTGATTTCATCTTCTGCTGCCTTGCGCATGGAGATATCCACCAGGGTGCCGACATAGTGCAGCAATTCCTCATTGCGCCCGCGCACGGCAGTAATGGTCAGCCATTGCGGGCTGATATGGCCGTTTTTATGGCGATTCCAGATTTCCCCCTGCCAGGAGCCGGTTTGTGACAATTGCTGGTCCATCGTGCTGAAGTAAGCGGCATCATGGCGGCCAGAGTTGAGCAAATCCTGGTTTTGTCCTATTGCATCTTCCCGCGTATAACCCGTGATTTCTGTGAAAGCGCGGTTGACTTGCTGTATGACTCTATCGGCATTCGTAACAAACATACCTTCATGCGATTCAAATACAGTGGCAGCCAGATGCAGGCTTTGCTCGGCCTGTTTGCGGGCGGTGATGTCACGCACGAAGGCCGGAAATAATTCCTGGCCGGGCAGGTAACGTACCGAGACTTCTACATCGATGATGCGGCCATCCTTGCGCCTGTGACGGGCTTCAAATTGCTCACTGCCCGCCTCGCGCACGCTATTGAGCCTGTCATGCAAGAGCTTGCCATGGTGTTCATCAAGCACGTCGACATCGACGATATTCAGGGCCAGCATTTCTTCGCGGGTATAACCCATCATGGTGCAGGCGGTTTCATTGACTGCCAGCAGATGACCATCCTTGTTAATCAGCCAGTAGGCATCCATGGCGGTTTGCAAAATCATCTCATCGAGGTCGGTCATGCGCTTGCGTTCAGTGATATCCACGGCCAGCCCACCCAGTTGGGGCTTGTCATCCGAGCCGGTAAAAACAAATTTATTGACCAGCCACCAGCTATTGCTGCCATCTGAATTAACAGAGGGCCAGATGGCTTCATTTTGCGAGCCACTTTGCAGCAAGGCCAGGTCACTTTCACGATAGTCATCGGCAATATCGGGGGGCAGGAAGTCATGGTCGGTCTTGCCTATGACTTCATTCCGCTGGAAGGCGAAGCGCCGTAAAAAATTATCGCTGACAAAGACATATTTGCCGTCGCCATCCTTGATCCAGGCGACGATGGCACTATTGTCGAGAAAGGCGCGGAATTGCTCGTCACTTTGCTGTTGCGCTGCCAGCATGCGGTTGAATTCACGTGCCACGGCTTGCAATTCAACCGGACCTTGCAACAATGCCCTGGCACCGAGGTCGCCAGCCTGCACGGCGCGGGCCACGCTTTCCATGGCTGTCATGGGTTGCGTGATGCGCCGCCCAAAAGTCAGTGCCACCAGCAAGAGCAGTACTATCATCAGGCAGGCCAGCGCTATTGATTGTATGGCGCGGCTACGCGCCTCGGAAAAAACGGTGTTGCTTGGTACACCGACAAAGGCCACCATGCCATGTTCAGATAATGAGGTGACAGAAAAAAAGCGGACTACCCCATCCACGGCCATGCTTTCAAACTCACCATTTTTTAATTCAACGATGCGTCTGGCAGCCTGGGCGTTCGGGCGGGTACCGATGACACCATCCGGGTCCAGGTTGCGCCAGACCATGATGCCATCATCACGGAAGTAGCCATAGCGGCTGGAATTCGGCAAGAACTGGGAGGGAATGGCAGGGTCAAAAAAACTCACATCTACCGACAAACTGACCACGCCTATCTTTTGCTCTTGCAAGTCCAGGATAGGCAGGCTCAGGGTAGTTGACCAGGGGCCGCCAGCATGCAGGCGACGTGGTGGTGAGATGGTCAGGCTGGCGGTTGAGACTGTGCGTCCGATCTCATCGATGTTAACGATGTCCTTGACCAGCGTAGCCGGGCCATTGCGCACAGTGCACAGGACATTGCCCTGCAAATCCGCAATCGCCAGACGTGCAAACACCGGGTCAAGGCTGGCCAGGCTGCTGAGCCTGCCCGGGCATTCCTGCAATTGTAATTGTCTGACGGTAGGCAGGCTGGCGATGCCACCCATGATCTTTTGTACCTGGTCAAGCTTGCCCTTGGTGTTCTTTATCATGACATTTGTCATGCTCCTGAGGGCCGTCTTGGTGTGTTCTGTGGAACGCTGGAAATCGTTATAGATGCTAAAGCCCACCGCCGCCACCAGTGGGAGCGACACTGCCAGTACCAGCATCAGCAAATAACTGCGTATAGACCTTGCTGGCGCTGATTGCGCTGCAGTAGACAAGTCTTCACGCGGTGTTGTCATCATGCTTTCCCTAGGTGTTGGTTTGGAAAGAGTCAGCCCTGTCAATAATTTAACACGCTCATGGGGGCTTACATGCTTTTCAAATGGCGAACAAGGCAAGATGTTGCTAAAAGCCATGCTTGTTATGCGTTAGCTAATGTAGCCATACTAGCATGCCTGGGCATTAAAAAAAATGCTCTGCATGGGTGTTGATCCTTGATACATGCCGCGAGTTTCGCCGCTATGGCGACACGCATGACATAGCCTGCTAATGGCACAAAATGAGGCTAAAATGTAGTTAACATGCGGTCAACATGCGGCAAAACCTTGAGTACGATGCACTTGTGCATGTCTGCAAGGTATTTATGCAAGGCTGGGTATCAGGACATCAGTCTCGCTTCAGGCAGCTTCAGGATGGCGCACGACCAGCGGCATGTCTGCGCTGACAACAGAGGCTTTGTCAGCGAAAAGTTTTTTGACCAGATAGGCTACCCGGTTCCTTTGAAAATCATCATACACTGCCAGGATATTCTGCACAGTCGGGATTTGTGATTGCAACTCGGCTTCCACCATGGGAGAAACCCAGTCCGTGCGCCAGTACATGTCGGCACCATTCGATAAGGGCAGATGGCCAGCATAATCAGTGTTGCCAGAGAGTGGGCAAACCAGCGCCGGGCTGAAGTCAGGGGCGTAGAATTTTCTCAACGTGCCCAGGCCAAAATCCACAATATACTGGTCCGCCACGATGCAGGTTACATGCCCCTCTGTTTGTCCTTCATGGGCATAACCTTGATAACCTATATAGAAAACAGCATTATCTTGCCTGATTTCGGCATAACAGCCTTGCACCCTGGCCTGATGGCCTTTTGCCGTCAAAATTTGCGCCAGCATGGCTGACATGGCGAAGCAGGAGCTGCCAAAGTGCTTGAAAAAATCGAGAATTTCAAAATCAGCAATAATCAGGCTCAAATCCTGAGCCAGTTTATCGTCTTCTACTACTTGAAGAAATGCAGTGTTCATTTGCGTAAGATTGCCAAAACTGCAAATATAGGCAGCTCAAACATCTATAAATCTATTAACCAAATGCAATACTATCTGGTTCACAATTTTTTACAATGATAGGTAAGTGACAAAACGCATTATCTTGTAAGTAGATATTACGGAAATGAAACAGTGCTTATTTATAAAGCTATATTTGCATTAAAATCCTGATTTATTTTGTCTTAAATATATGATTATTAACACTATTTAATTGCTTGACAAGATTTTAAGCTAAACCATATAAAAAGATTTTTGCAAAATTGTGAATGGTTTTTTTGTTATCTCTCTTGCAGTTTGTTGACTTGCCGCAGACGACCCGGTTTGCAGGCATATTGACGGGTAAATTCTGCACCTGGCAAAAATATCTGGGCTGAGTAATAAACCAATGTCAAAATGGCAATAATGAGGCCGGCAGCACCAAAACTGCTGGCGACGCCGCTATTGCCGATATACACCCCAATCACATATTTACCGGCATGAAACAAGGCTGAGGTGCCAACAGCACCAGCCCAGACGTCACCCTGGTACTGAATTGTGCAAGATGCTGAGCAGACTCTGCAACAAGCCAGGCAACAAGCGGGGCAGGGCAATGCTGCGCTTTAGCATTACCCTGACGACGGATGTCATGACTTTATAGTCTTTCCCCGCGTATGACACGCAGCAAGATCATGACGACGGCAATAACCAGCAGGACATGGATAAAACCACCTATGGTATAGGCCGATACCATACCCAGCAGCCACAGAATGATGAGGACAACGGCGATAGTATAGAGCATGATTTTTCTCTCATTAACAGCGGCGCAATTCAAGGATCACGCCAGTTCAGGAAAACTGACAAGCAAGTCTTTTGACCAGGCTCGCAGTACGATTTCTTGCAGCAGAAATAGGACCAGTAAAATTATTTATATGTGATGCAAAGCGCTGTATCTGCATTGCGCCGGAGTTCATCAAATTCTGCCGGACATCTTTCTGCACGCTGCCATCATCACGCAGGAGCCTTGCCATGTCTGTTCGCCAGCGCACGGACATTCGATAATCCGGTGGCGACTATCTTCTTCTATCCGCTTTCATGAAAATCTTGTTTGGCGGTAGCCCAGGTCTTGCAGTTATTGCAGCTCTTCTGCGTCGACCTGACGACATAAAATGCACAAGCAATACAAACAACGCAGGCAAGAAAAAAGCAGCCTTGATGTCTGGCTGCCTGGCAATGATCGGGGGGCTGCTTACTTGCGGCTACACAGCAAACCCACCAGCAGGCCCACAGTGGCTGCTGCACCCAGGCTGCTCCATGGATGCTCCTTGACATAAGTATCGGTAGATTCTACAGCCTGCTTGCCGGTGGCGATGACGGATGCCTGTGCATCCTGGGTCATGGCCATGGCAGCATCCACCATTTTCATGCCACGCGCGCGCATCTCGTCGGCTTTTTCACCAGTGAGGGCAGCGGCTGCATTAAACAAACCCTGCGCATCCTTGAGCAATACTTTGATATCTTTGTTGACAGATTTGAAGTCAGATTCGAGCATGATGGTTTCCTTTATGTGTAGTGTGAACTAAGTAGAACATTGAAAACTTGGATAAAGCCTTAGAACCTAAACAGGTTCTTAGACTTAATGTTGCTGAACTCTAGCGCTCTCTCCTTGAAAGGGAGGGGATTACAGCAGATCCCGCATATCGTCCGCATGTTCTTCTTCCTTGGCCATGATGCCCACCAGCATCTGGCGCGTGGTCGGATCGCTGTCGCCTATTTTTGCCAGCATTTGTCGGTAAGATTCTATCGCTACTCTTTCAGCGATCAGATTGGCCTTCACCATGGCTGCTACATCTTCGGCATCATTGTATTCGGCGTGACTGCGCGCAGTCAGTGAGGCCGGGTTGAAGTCAGGTTTGCCGTTAAGCTGTACTATGCGCTCGGCCAGTAAATCGGCGTGTTCCTGTTCTTCCAGGGCATGTTCCAGGAATTCTGCCTTGATAGCGCCATTGTGCGCGCCCGACACCGTGTAATAATGGCGCTTGTAACGCAAGATGCACACCAGTTCCGTGGCCAGTGCACCATTGAGCATGGCGATCACTTCTTCGCGATCACCCTGGTAGCCGGCAGTAACTGCGCCATCATCCAGATTCCTGGCGGCTGCGCGTATGGCTGCAGTGTCTACACCAGTATGCGCATTGCGATTGACTTCATGCATGATATTTTCCTTTGAAAAGATGGGGTTTGCCGATGAGTGCGACACCGGATTACTTTATAAGCCTTGCCCGCACTGGTGTCAGTGCGTTGGCGTACATAGATGCAGATACTTATGTCGTAGGCTATAGCCTGGGGCAAGCTCCCCGCAGAACACACCATGAAACACTGACGCTACATGAAATCCAATAAAAAAATTATCCGTATCAGCCTGATAGTCCTGGCAGCTTTCATCAGTCTGCTGGCGCTGAGTTTGCTGGTGTTGCTGAACATGGACTGGAACCGTGCCAAACCCTGGCTCAATGAACGTGCCAGTGAAGCCCTGGGACGGCCTTTCAGCATACGTGGCAACCTGGCATTGAGCTGGGAAAAACAATTCAGCGGCCCGGAAACTGCGACTGGCTGGCGTGGCCGCATCCCATGGCCGCATTTGCAGGCGCAGGATATTCATATCGGCCAGCCAGCGGTCATGTCAACAACTATGCCAGCAAGTGCCGCAGAAAAAAAACCGGGATCAACTGCCCTGACCCCGCTGCCTGCTGAAGACATGGCCGAGATCAATGAAGTCTCTTTCTCTTTGAACCCCCTGGCCTTGCTGGAAAAAAAGCTGGAAATACCCTTGCTGCGTTTTCAGAACAGCAGCCTGTCCTTGCAGCGTTTTGCCGACGGCAGCAATAACTGGACCTTGCAAAAAACTACCAGCTCCTCACCCTGGAAACTGGAATTACATAGGTTGGTGCTTAGCCAGGGCAAGCTGCATTTTGTCGATGCCATCCGCCATGCCGATGTCAGCGCCGATATAGAGAGCATCAATACCGATGCTGACTATGGTATCAGCTGGAAACTGCAAGGCAAGCTGTATGGTGACAATATCACTGGCAGCGGCAAGGCTGGCGCCATCTTGTCGCTGCAAAACCAGACCCAGCCCTTCCCCATCATGGCGCAACTGCAAATGGGGCAAACCAAGATCAGTGTAGAGGGGAGTGTCACCAAGCCCAGTGAGCTGGCAGCGGTGGACATGCGCCTGCACATATCCGGCAACAGCATGGCGCGCTTGTACCCACTGACAGGCATAGTCTTGCCTGAAACCCCGGAATTTACTACCGCAGGCCATCTGACTGCCACCCTGGGCAAGATAGACAATCACTGGAAATATGAAAAATTCACAGGCAAGGTCGGTTCCAGCGATCTGGCAGGCAGCATGGATTATCAAACCAGGAAGGCAAGCAAGTCGCGCCCTTTGCTGCAAGGTGATATGAGCTCACAGGTCTTGCAGTCTGCCGACCTGGCACCACTGGTGGGGGCAGATTCCAATGCCAATAAACTCAAGCGCGGCACGACTGCGGTACAACCAGGAGATAAACTCTTGCCAGTGGAAGCATTTCGTACCGAGCGCTGGCGCAGTATTGATGCCGATGTCAACCTCAGTGCAGGCAAACTGATAAGAAAAAAAGAACTGCCCATACACAAGCTGCAAACCCGACTCATCATGAAAGATGGTGTCATCACCATGTTGCCGCTGAGTTTTGAGCTGGCGGGCGGTCAAATGCAGGCGCATATCACGCTTGACGGCAATGGCGGTAGCGCTGCCAAAAATAATGCTGGTGATCAGGAGCCGGACCCGGCACATGCGCCAGCCATACATGCAAAAATGCGGGTCACGGCCAGGCATATACAGTTGCAGAAATTAATACCCACGCTGGCAGCATCCAGGCTGACGGTAGGTGAAATCAATGCCGATGCCAATCTGGCTGCCACCGGTAATTCTGTTGCCAGCCTGCTGGGCGCATCCAACGGTGATGTCAGCAGCATGATAGATCAAGGTACTGTCAGCAAACTCTTGCTGGAAGAAATGGGGCTCAATATCGGCAATATCATCCTGACCCGCCTGGCTGGGGATAAACAGGTAAAATTGAATTGCATGCTCAGTGATTTTTCTGTCACCAATGGGCAAATGAATACCCGCAGCTTCTTGATAGACACTGAAGAAGCCTTGATAGAACTGACGGGCAGCATCAATCTGCAAAAGGAAGATCTCAACCTGACCATCAAACCTAATAGCAAGGGCTTGCGCGTACTCTCGCTGCGTGCGCCGCTCTATGTGCGTGGCACTTTCCTGCACCCTGAGGTCAGCGTTGATAAAGGCGTATTAGCCCTTCGTGCTGGCGGTGCCATAGGCCTGGCCTTACTCAACCCATTTGCTGCCTTGCTGCCACTGATGAACACAGGGCCGGACCAAAGTAGCGGCTGCGCGACTTTGCTTAAATCAGGGAAAAAAGCAGGAAAATAAAAAAAGCTGCAATATGGATAGGGTGTGGGATAGGGGGGCGGGGTAGGGTGCGCCATGTGTACCCTACACATTTGCTTATTCAGTAGGGTGCGTTATAACGCACCGCTTTTCCATTGCCAGCAGCCTCAAAAAACAGCCTTGTGATCAAGGCTGTTTTTAACTTTGTACAGATGAGTAGCGGCGATCAGTAAGGGCTGGTCCTGATCATGGATGCTACTTCGCGCGTTTCGGCCAGTACTTCATTGACGGCCATTTGCAGAGTGTATCTTGCTTCTTCCGCATCACGTGCTGGTTCCGGTGTACGGAACAAATGGCGGCTACGCTTGTTGAGGGCTTTTTCATATACCTTGAAGGCAAATTGCATTTCTGTGTAGTCCATGGTGTTCTCCTGACGTTGAATTGGAGGTGATTGCAGAATCAAGCTGGCGTTGCCGCATCTGCCAGCCATCTTGATTTTGCAACGACCTTTTGGAAAAATTATTTGCTTTTGGTGTAATAATTTTGTACCGAATCCACCCACATCTGATCGGCCATATCTGGCCAGTTTTCACTGTCAAAACCGGGAGAATTTTCAAAATGGATTTTTGCAATATCCAGGATAAAGCGCTTGTTCAGCGCATCCAGGCGCAGTGTCGACCATGGTACGGCAAACAGTTTTTCACCTATGCCAAGCAGGCCGCCATGGGCCACTACGGCATAGGCAATATTGCCGCTATGCGTATTGAGCATGATTTCTTTGATGTCACCCAGATGCTCTTCAGCAAGGTTGACGACCTTGTCGCCAATCAACGTACTGGCACCCATCAAGTCAGGGCCAGGGCCCTTATGAGCAGTATAGGCAGGGTCGGGGATGTAAGTGTCAAAAGTATTATCAATCATGATGAATCCTCAAGAGTGAATCGAGGCTTCAGCATACGTGCTCAGGCAATTCTGTACAGTTCGATAGCGTACATAGAGAGATGATTATTTTTTTTGAAATTTGAGACCCTGGCCGCTCCCTCATCGGTTTGCAGAAACTACTTTGCTGCAGGCTTGCGTGTGAAAATCAGGTAATCCACCATGCGCCAGTTAAGGCCATCACGCTGGTTTTCATAGATCATCTTGAAGCTGTTTTGATTCAAGCGTATGAAATGAAAACGCTCAGGCATGTTGCCAGCCAGCTCTGCCTTGCTAAAGACCAGCGCATCGTCTTGCCAGCCCTCACTATGGAATACGCGGGCACTACCAAAATTATTGGCGCCAACCATGACTATTTTGTTTAAAGCGCGGTCATATCCCCACAGGGTCAGGGACTTGAACGTATTTGGTGTCAGGTCGGTATGGCGATATTGTAGCCACTGTCCATCCAGATCCGGCGTGAAGCTGACATCGGCGGCGATTTTTTTACCACTGGCAAACTCACCTGCACCCTGCCATTCGCCAGCAAAGAAGCTGACGATGTCGGCTGGCAAGTTCATTGCAGCAGGCTGTTTTAGCTCTTCTGCCATGACAAAATTCATCATCCCTGATGCGCAAAAAAAGGCCGTGATGCTCACAAAATGCTTAAGTGCTCGCGATAAATTTTTCATACTTTTTACTGCCCTTAATTGTTGATGACGGAGATAGGAAAAACACTGGTTTAGTCAAAAAAATAAGCCAGGAAGTTCAATTTTATTTGGGATAATTTGATGCAGATGCATTTTATAAACGCATGCCGGGCGCTGCGGCCCGGCACAAAATTTTCCATGACGAGATAGAAAGCTCGTCATGCTGGCAGGTCCGTACGCCCTGTTGTTGTTCATCAAAAAACGCAATCAAGAAAGTCGTAATCAGAACGACCAGCTTGCGTCTGGAGTATCAGTGAATTGCTTCAACATTTTTCTGCATAGGTGGCCAGAAAGCTGGGCAGATAATGGTCGAGCACAAAGCGCGGCTGTGGCTGGTGGTCTTCCAGGAAACCGCGCAGCCGCAAGCCTGCCTCCAATTGTCCTGCTATTTGTTCACTCAGGCTGTGGCCAAATACCATTGCTTCGCCACGTTCCCGCTTGGCAGCCAGCTCAGCTTCACTGAGGTCGCGCAAATCTGAATATGGCAATTGAAAGCGTGGTTTGATGAGGCCCTGTTCTGCATATTGCGGATCACGGTCTGCCACAAACAGCACAGGATTATAAAAACTGCTGAGCAGCCTGCCACCCGGGCGCAACACGCGTGCGCATTCGCGCCACACTGGCCTGATATCCGGCACATAGAGATTGGAGATGGGGTGGAAGATGCAATCAAAACTGCCATCGGCAAAGCGTGACAGATCACGCATGTCACCTTGCTCTATCCGCATCTCCAGGCCATCGCGCTCAGCCACCATGCGGTCTTGTGCCAGCTGCATGGCAGAAAAATCAAACACCGTCACACTAGCACCTGCCGCCGCCAGCACCGGTGCCTGTTGCCCCCCTGCTGCTGCCAGGCAAAGTACCTCCAGTCCGTGCACATCCCCCAGCCAGTCAGCGGGCAGGGGGCCTGGCGTCAGATGTACTTGCCAATCACCATTGCGCGCTGCCGCGATGGTGGCACTGCTGACTGCTTGCGACCATGCACCTTGCCGCGTCGCTTGCTGGTCCCAGGAATCACGGTTATGCGTCAGGAAATCAAAAGTTTTTGTATCAGGCATGGAAAATCCTCAAAATAGTCATTTGAAAATGCTCGCCAGCGGGTTCAGGATTGCTTTTGTGTCGTACCGCCAAAACGGGTCAAGCCGTTGGCGTGGATCAGATGCAGGTCAGGCACCTGGCATCAGACTTCAGGCAAAAACAGCAATGCAGCAAACCAGCTACCCGGCGGGCAGTGTATTCGCGTTAAAGATGTATCAACATCCTGCATTACTTGTTCATGTCGAAGTGTCCCTGGAAGGAAATGGAAGAGGGAAAATTTTAGCATAAAAGGCAAGTGTGTTGGTGTTGAGATATCTTTTCAGGATGCGCCGGCGTATCGATGTAAAGCCCGCTGATTTTCCTCCCTTGTTCCGCGCTGAAAATCGTGGCAATGTCATTTCTGCACGAATGTGAATTCATATTGCGCACAGTCAAACATTGCTAAATACGGTTTTCCATCGAGCAATTTTCTTATACCTTCCTACTTATGATGTTAAATAAATTCTGGTGGATACGAAGTCTCAAAAAAATAAAAACATCACAAGAATTAACTCACCGGAATTTGTAGGCGCAACAAGAGCAAGCCAGGTATGCGCGGCAAAGGGGAGTTGATACTTGATAATGCGTTTTTGCTATTTTTATTGGTATGGATTGACGATTGGGGCAGGGCCATGAAGACGACACTAAAAACCAGATTGATGCTAGTGATGGGTATCATGAGCGTACTCATGATACTGGTAGGGCTGACAGGTTTGTATGCCATGAGCGCCTCACATCAGGCCGTCAAAGCCAGCCATGAAGAGGGCACACTGAGCCTGGAAAAACTCAGCAAGCTGGAAAAATTATTGACGGGAAATCACTATGCCATCCTGTCGGCCCTGGCGGACCCCAGGCCAGAGAAACTCAAGGAAAGTGCCTATGTGATAGAGCATGCCAGGCCTGCCATCGATCAGTTGTGGGTAGACTTTGCGTCTGCTCCCTTGTCGTCACAAGCAAGAAAGACAGCAGATGAACTGACACATCTGCGTGTCAGTTTCGACCATGCCGTTACCTTGCCTCTTATCCAGGCCCTGCTGGAGGCTGATACAGCAAAAGTCAAGGGCATCAGCATCACGGCCGACAAGCTCTATCCTGCGCTCATGAGCACCTTGACTGGTTTGCGGACCCTGCAAATGGATGGTGCAAAAAAACGATTTGAAGAGGCTGAAGCAGAATATGCCAACTCAGGTAAGCTGATGTGGGCAGCCATGGCGCTGGGCCTGGTATTGGCGGCAATGCTGGCTTATCTTATGCTCGACAATATTTATCAGCAAGTGGGCGGTGAGCCAGCTTACGCCGCACAAATAGCCAGACAAATGGCAGATGGTGACCTGGATGTCAGTATCACTATGGAAGTACCTGACGAAGGCAGCTTGCTGGCTTCTTTGCAAAGACTGCAAACCGGGCTGGCAAAGACCTTCAAGGACATGCGTCTGAACACCTCCAATATCGCCAGGACATCTGGCCAGATACTCAACAATAATGCAGTTTTATCTTCACGCATAGAACAACAGGCTGGTTCGCAAAAACGGGCTGTGGCTGCCATCAGCGAGCTGGGCGCGACTATCCGCCACAACGCCGAGCAAGCGCGCCATGCCATGCAATATGTCGACGATGTTTGTGAACTTGCCTGCGAAAAAGAGCAGGCAGCCAGTGGGGCGGTTATCGCGGCGATGCAAATCCAGCAGGCATCGGCCAGGATTTTTGACAATATCCAGGTGATTGACGAACTGGTTTTCCAGATTGATACCCTGTCCCTGAAAGCCACTGTAGAAGATGCCAGCGCGCCTGAGGCTGGCCAGCGTTTTGCAGTAATCGCGCCAGAAGTGCGCGACCTGGCACAATGCGTAGCCTGTGCCGTCAAGGAAATCAAAAACCTGCTCAATGAATCGCAGGAAAAACTTGATCGCGGCAGCAAGCTTTTCAGCCAGAGCAATGGAGATACGGAAAAAATCCTCACTGCCCTGCACCATGTCAACAGCCTCATGGCAGAGATCAACACGTCCACCAAAAAACAGGAAGCCAGCATCAGACAAGCCAAGCATGCCATCATCGACATGGAATATGCCAGCCACAAAGATGCCGTACAACTCAGCGTTGCCATCACGGCGGCCAAGCTACTGGAGCAACAGGCAAAACACCTGGTGATATTGAGCAGCGGTTTCAAACTTGGGCCCCTGCACAGACCACAGGCACAATTGCAAGTCGTCAACACGGTGAGCGAGGCTGCACCAGCCAAACGCCCCAACTTGCGTCTGGTGCATCCGTAGCCTGGCGAGGCCCGACCCAACCTGCGAAACTGAGCAGCGGTTTCAAACTCGGCCCCCTGCACAGTAGTAGGTTGGGCTACGCCTCATCAGCCCAACACTGGGCCTATGGTAAACGTATACGCTATTAACCGCCGAGTGTTGGGCTAGTAAACCGTAGCCTAGCGAGGCCCGGCCCAACCTACGAAACTTCCCTTGGTTCCCCTATGTTTTCCTCTGTACTAGCAGGAAATCCAGATGGCATACCAATTCCTGCACAACGAAGATTGCTTGGAAGTTAAGCACGGCACAAACCTGCACTAAAAAATATTTTAAAAATAGCTTGCAAATAAATAGTGCGCTATTTAAAATGCAAAGCATGAAAACCGCAAACACCAAATCAGCCTTGCAAACACCCGTGCCGCAACTGGGTGACCAGCTTTGTTTTGCCCTGTATTCGACTTCCCTGGCAATGAACAAGCTGTACCGCAAGTTACTCAAGCAAATGGGGATTACCTATTCGCAGTATCTGGTGCTGATGGTTTTGTGGGAGCAGGATGAACAAACCGTCAATGACATAGGCGAGCGCCTGATACTGGACTCGGCCACTTTGACCCCTTTGCTCAAACGCATGGAGGCACAAGAGTTGATCACCAGAATCAGGTCAGCAGCAGACGAGCGCCAGGTGATTATTTCGCTGACCAAAGCGGGCAATGATTTGCGCAAGCAGGCTGCGAGTTTGCCGACCTCGGTCTTGTGTGCGACAGAATGTTCTCCTGACGAGGCACGCGACTTGAAGCAAGAGATACTGGCCTTGCGGGCTGCCTTGATGAAGAATGTATGATTGATGTCCGGATTTTTTGAAATTTGAAATATATAGTGCGCTATTTAATAGTTAGCATTGTTTTTGTAGGAGCGGCTTCAGCCGCGAACATATTGCCGTAAAAGTCGTTCAAGTTGCGCAGGCATTCGCGGCTAAAGCCGCTCCTACAGAGCACAGCTTATATTGAAGAGATGGACACTAATACCACAAGCACTGGCTATATTTACTTGTCAGGAGTTTATTTCGCCTTCAGCAATTTGTAAATATATAGTGCGCTATTTAATAATGAATTATTTAAAAGAATAATCAAGAAAAACCAGTTTGTAGTACCCCAAACGCAGTCATCACACTGCATCACATGAAAAGGAAATGACCATGACACACTTGAAATCGCTCCTCGCTGCAACAGCCATCAGCCTCTCCGTCAGCAACGCTTTTGCGGCTGGCAGCCCCGGTGTTGAACCAACGACGCAAGCTTTCTTGCAGGCGCTGGAAGCTGGTGGCGGTAAACCGCTGGAACAATTACCAGTGGCCGATGCACGCGGTGTGCTGGTCGGTGCACAAGCAGGTGTCAAACTGAGCTTGCCCGCTGCTGATGTGTCCGAGAAAATCATCAAGGTCGATGGTGGCGATATCAAGCTGACTATCGTGCGCCCCGCAGGTGTCAAAAAAACCTTGCCAGGCTTTATGTACTTCCATGGCGGTGGCTGGGTGCTTGGCGATTATCCTACCCATGAAAGATTGGTACGCGACCTGGTGGCAGAATCCGGTGCCGTCGCCATTTTTGTCAACTACACACCCTCACCAGAAGCTGGCTATGGCATCGCCATCCAGCAAGCCTATGCTGCGACCAAATGGGTGGCAGAACACGGCAAGGAAATCCAGGTCGATGGTAGCCGCCTGGCGGTCGCGGGCAATAGCGTCGGTGGCAATATGGCCGCCGTCGTCAGCCTCATAGCCAAGGACAAAGGCGGCCCCAAATTGCGCTCGCAAATCCTGCTGTGGCCAGTGACGGATGCTGACTTTAATAATGAATCCTACAAGCAATTTGCTGAAGGCCATTTCCTGACCCGCAATATGATGAAATGGTTCTGGGATAACTACACCACTGATGCTGCCAAACGCCAGGAGATTTATGCATCGCCCCTGCGCGCCACGACTGAGCAATTGACTGGCTTGCCAGCGGCCCTGATACAAACCGCAGAATTCGATGTCCTGCGCGACGAAGGCGAAGCCTATGGCCGCAAACTCGATGCAGCAGGCGTCAAGGTCACGACCGTGCGCTACAAGGGCATGATCCATGATTTTGGTTTGTTGAATGTACTGGCCAAAGTACCAGCCGTGCGCTCGGCAATGTTGCAGGCAGGTGCGGAATTGAAGGCGAGTTTGAAGTAAGGGGATATTTGAACGGCAGTGATTCTGTAGGTTGGGCTGATACCCCGTAGCCCAACCTACGGAGGGAAATTTTTGGGGAAATTTTAAAAATTCAACGCTTAAACGCCAGCAACAACACCCCGCCTGCCACCATGCCTATGCCTGTCCATTCGCGCAGCGATGGCCGTTCACCCAAAAATGCAAAGGCAAATACCGCCACCAGCACCAGGCTGAATTTATCGACGGGGGCTACCTTGGATGCCTCCCCTAGTTGTAATGCACGAAAATAACATACCCAGGATGCCCCCGTGGCCAGGCCGGACAAAGTCAGGAACAGCCAGGTCTTGCCCGACAATTCCAGCGGGTTGCTCCACTTGCCCGTGTATGCCACAAACAGGGATAGCACGACGATGATGATGGCAGTGCGCACCAGGGTGGCCAGGTCAGAGTCGACGCCCTGTATGCCTATCTTGGCAAAGATGGCCGTCATGGCGGCAAACACGGCTGATAAGGCAGCCCAATAAAACCAGGTATTCACTGTCGTCATTTTCTACTCCTTGGTCCTGTTGCAGTGCATGTCAAACAAAGCATCTGATTGCCGGATGATTCTACATCTTTATTAGCCTAGGATAATGAAGATAAGCCTACACCCTCATGCATGCGCAAGACGCTGCGCATTTGCCTGACTTCTTCCAGCGGGCTGCGGCCAAACAGGCGTTTGAATTCGCGGCTGAATTGCGAGCTGCTTTCATAACCCACGGTATTCGATGCGGTATAGGCATTCATGCCTGAGCGTATCATCAGCAGGCGTGCCTTATGCAGGCGCATGGCCTTGATGTATTGTATGGGCGTGGTACTGGTCACTTGTTTGAAGTGCAGGTGAAAGGCGGGCAGGCTCATGCCTGATTCACGCGCCAGGCTATCGACATCGAGCTTGTCGCTGTAGCCCTCATGGATCTTGCGCAAGGCACGGCTAATTTTCTGAAAATGGCTACCTTGGCTCAAGGCTGCGCGCATGGCTGCACCTTGCTCACCCATGAGTATGCGGAAATAAATTTCACGGACGATGGCGGGTGCCAGTATCTTTGCCTCCAGTGGTGATGCCAGCGCCTGCAGCAGGCGCAGCACGGCTTCGGCCAGGGTATCGTCAACCTGCGTTGCATACATGAAAGTGGGCGTGTTTGCTGGTGTGCCTGCGGGTTTGCCTGTGGGTGTCAGGGCCAGGGCTGCATCAGCTTGCGCCTCCTGCACGGCCAGCGCCAGCTCTGCCGCCAGGGCGTGCTGTATGCCCAGGTGGATGCCCAGCATCGGTTGTTCTGCGGTTGCCTCGGTATCCGCTTCAAAAGGCATGGGCGCGGATACCACCAGATATTGCCGCGCATCATAGGTGTACGTGGCATCGCCCAGATAGGCCTGCTTGCGCCCCTGCACGATGATGCAGATGCAGGGTTCGTACATGACGGGCGTGCGGCGATAGGCATGGTCACTGCGCATGAAATGCACATAGTCCAGTGCGGATGCCGTAAAGCCTTCTTGCGCCGTCAGGCTGGCGACCATGCTGGCCAGCCTGGAATTGATATCGTCCTTGCCTTGCATATGTCTGATGAAGAGGAATGGGCATTCATCATAGCAATAATTGCAGGCAATTTGCTGGCCGCAAGAGGATTAGGCAAGAATCAGAAAGTTTCCGGCATTTAGTTTATGACCCTGCCTGCCTATCATGGCTACATTCCGCAATCAGCGGTCACACTGGAAAGGTAGATCATGAAACAAAAGACCTGGTTAATTACAGGTGCCGCTCGCGGCATAGGTGCCGCCATCGCCAAGGCTGCACTTGAGAGCGGCGACAAGGTTGTCGTCACTGGCCGCGATATCAGCAAGCTGCAAAGCCAGTTTGCCAGCTATGGTGAGCAAGTGCTGGCGCTGACACTGGATGTCAATGACGACGCCCAGGCACAAGCCGCAGTCAAGACAGCTTGCGCACAGTTTGGCAGCCTGGATGTGCTGGTCAATAATGCAGGCTATGGCCAGCTAGGCTTGTTTGAAGAAATCAGCACGGCAGAAATCCGCCAGCAATTCGACACCAATGTGTATGGCAGCATGAACATGGCACGCGCTGCCTTGCCTGTCATGCGTGAACAAAGGCGCGGGCATATCTTCAACCTGTCATCGATAGGTGGCGTGGTGGGTTTTGAAAGTGCCTCGGTGTATTGCGCTAGCAAGTTTGCCATAGAAGGTTTCTCGGAATCGCTGGCGCTGGAAGTGGCACGCTTTGGTATTCATATCACCATCGTCGAACCTGGTTTCTTCCGCACTGATTTCCTTGACCAGAGCTCGGTACGCTATGGCGACAAGAGCATCGCTGACTATGCCGATAGCGGCGTCAACAGCCGTGAAACGTATGCGGGCTACAATCACCAGCAAGCCGGTGACCCGGTCAAACTGGGTGCTGCCATACTGTCCATCAGCAATATGGTCGAGCCACCATTGCGTTACACAGCAGGTTCAGATGCCATACAAATCGTCGGTGCCAGCCTGGAAAAACACCAGCAAGAGTTGCAGCAATGGCGGGTATTGTCAGCCTCAACCGATGGCGATTTTGCCCAGCGGTAGGCATATCTCCCCATCTTTGTAGGGGGCGTTGTAACGCACCCTACGAGGCTGTATTGAATGGTCTTCAGCTTTGAAACCAGGTAAGCCACGCCCAACGCACCGGTGTGTCTCCTTGATTTTCTCGCAACTTTGTCAAAATGACAAAGTGTGACATACTTGCGCCCTTTTATTGTACCGGTGCGCAGGGAGAGGGTGAATGCAGGGTGTTTTATGTGGGTGGGCGTGTGTGGCCAAGTGGTTCAAGAGTGCCACCCTGGCTTCTGGTTTTTTTGCCAGCGGCATGATGCAGGGGGCGAACGAGATTAGCTGGTATGTCTATCATCTGCCACCACTCTATATACAAGAAGGCCCGGGCAGGGGCGAGGGCATCGTCGACCTGGCCTTGCAGCGCCAGCTTATCCCTGGTTTGCCTGCCTATCAGCACAAGTTCATCAACGTCCCGCTCAAGCGTCTGGAATTAATGCTCAGGGATGAGGATAATGCCTGCGCCCTGGGCTTGTTTAAAAATGCCGAGCGCGAGAAAACCATGA
Source organism: Undibacterium sp. JH2W (assembly GCF_049340425.1). NCBI lineage: Bacteria > Pseudomonadati > Pseudomonadota > Betaproteobacteria > Burkholderiales > Oxalobacteraceae > Undibacterium > Undibacterium sp. JH2W. The sequence continues at coordinate 184,463 of NZ_JBMPOT010000013.1, forward strand.
TTTTCTCCCAGCCTTTCTTTGCCCAGCTACCACCCGGTGTCATGATACCGCGTACCCAGATCGCGCAATTGCGGCCTTATCTGGTTGCCGGTGACAAACTCAATTTAAGCAAATTGCTGGAAGATGAAGTGCTGACTGTAGGTGCACAAAGTGGTCGCAGCTATGGTGCGAATATTGACGAACTGCTGCAGGCATACAAAGGCAAGAAAAATATCTATCTCAATAGTGCACCGAATGCCGCAAAAAGTTTATTGCAAATGAATGCCCTGGGCCGTGTCAACCTGGTGCTGGGTTATCCGTATGAAGCCAATTTTCTGAATAGCCGCGACAATGCAGATTATATAGACCTGAAATTCTATCCGCTGCAAGAACAGCCCGCCTACCTGCTGGGTTATGCCGCCTGCTCCAAAAGTGCCTTTGGTGAACAAGCCATAGAACAAATCAATACAGTGCTGGCCCGCCGCGAAGTGCTGGAAGCCATTGCCCTTGTCTATGAAAGCTGGCTGCCGGAAGATGCACGCGCCCTTGCGCACCAGGTGCATAACCAGGCTTTTCAATTCAAGGGCAGGGTGCGTAAATAAGTCGGCTGCCTGAATGCTACAATCCTGTATCAGGGCAAAGAATGTATTAGCTTGCTCTAATCCAGAACAGCCAGAACAGCCAGAACAGACCACCATGCAACTCGACAAATTTGACCGCCAGTTATTAAACCTCGTGCAACAAGATTCCAGCCTGGCGGCCGAGCGTCTGGCTGAACAGGTGCCACTCTCACCATCAGCAATACAGCGGCGTTTGCGTCGTCTGCGTGAGCAAGGCGTCATCCAGCGCGACACTGCCATTGTTGATCCAGCCAAGATAGGTCGGCCCAATTTCTTCATCGTTTCACTTGAAGTCGAGCGCGAGCGGCCAGAATTATTGGCGCAATTGCGCACCTGGCTCAATGAGCAGGAACAGATACAGCAAGCTTTTTATGTCACGGGTGAAGCAGACTTTGTGCTCATTATCACGGCACCACATATGGAAGCTTTTGATACTTTCATGTCGCGCCTCATGCTCGATAACCCCAACGTCAAACGCTTCACCACCAATGTGACGCTGGGCTTGCTCAAGCGTGGCTTGCATATTCCTGTGCCCCTTGATGAGACTGAATAAGTTAATCCTGGGTATCACCTGAGAGTGGTGTCGCCAGCATGGCTTGCCGCGTAATGAACTCTGCATACCATGCAGCCAGCCTGGGGTGATTGTCCTTAAAGTCGGGTAGCTCGCGAAACTCCAGCCAGCTCAGGGCCGTGGCCACGGCGATGTGGCCGACATGCATGGGGCTGTCCACATTCATATCCAGTTCACGCTCCAGCCAGTCATAGCTGGCTTGCAGCTTCCCGATATGCCCATCGCGCAATGGTGGATAACGCAGGGCTTCTGGTCGGCGTGTGGTTTCCCAGCGCACGGCAATGCCAGAATCGGCCATGCCCTTGGCCACTGCCTGCACCCGCAAGGCATGCCAGCGGGCTTCGCCCTGGGCTGGGATCAGTGGCCTGCCTGCATGCAGGGTATCGAGGTATTCACAAATCACATCAGAATCAAAGATAGGCTGCAAACCTGGCCGCAACAATACCGGCACTTTACCTAAAGGGTTTTGTGCATACACGGCTTCATTGCGCAGGGTAGGGCTGGTTTCATGGTGGATGACTTCTATTCGTTCTGTCAGGCCAGCTTCATGGGCAAACACCAGGACCTTGCGGGCATAGGGAGAATGAGTTTGGTAAAGTAATTGCATGCGTGCGCCTTTTGAAAATGTTAAAACCGGGTAGCAATACTAAATCTGGCACTGCGCGTTTTAAGTGCAATGGCATACCGCAATCTGCCTGTTTGTGGCAAGTTATCGCCATCTTTGCGGCGCAGATTTTTGCTGCAGCTTTACACTGGGCAAATGAAAACCACACCACTACACCTTATACAGGCATCCGCCCTGCTCGATGATGATAGCCCCACAGCCCTGCTGGATTTGCCAGGACTGGCTGCTGCCGCCAGGGTCAGGCGCGTTCTGGTCAAGGCAGAAAACCAGCGCCCCCTGGGTAATTTCAAGGTGCTGGGTGGCATGGTCGCAGCCCTGCGCGCACTCGCTCGCGCCACTGGCATACAAACACTGGAAGAACTTCAGGTCACTGCGCGCTTGCCAGGTCTGATCTGTGCCAGCGATGGTAATCACGGCCTGGCCGTGACAGCTGCGGCCAAAAAGGCAGGCACCCGTGCCGCCATTTACCTGCCTGCAGGCGTGGCAGCCAACCGGGCCGAACGCATACGGCAACTCGGTGGTGAAGTCATCTGGGTCCAGAGCAGCTATGATGACGCCGTGTTGCAAGCCGCTGCCGCAGCCAGCAACGGTACGGGTTTGCTGGTGCCGGACACTTCTGAAGACATCAATGATGTAGCCGTCAACGACGTCATGGATGGCTACAGTCTCATCTGCACAGAGCTGCAACAGCAATTACCTACAGATGCTGCGCAGCGCCCCAGCCACCTCTTCATACAGGCTGGCGTTGGTGGCCTGGCCGCTGCCATGGCCCAGGGCATGCGCGACAGCATGTGCGAACCACGTCGCCTCATCATCGTCGAACCAGCCTCTGCCGCCTGCGTTGCCCTGGCCTTGCGAGTAGGCCATCCTGTCTATGCCAAAGGCGATTTGCAAACCAGCGCCCAGATGCTCTCCTGCGGCCTGGCATCTGCCCCGGCACTGGCGATTTTGCTGCAACACCAGGCCAGCGCCATCAGCGTCAGCGAAACGCAATTACAAGCCGCCATCAACATCATGCAAAACCGCGGCGGCCCGGCCAGCACCGCATCCGGTTGCGCTGGTCTGGCAGGTTTGCTGCATGTCGCGGCAGATACTGGATTAAGGGCAGAGCATGGACTGGATGAAGAGAGTTGCGTGTTGCTGGTGGTCAGCGAGGGCGTTTGATTTTTTGGGGGCAAGAAAAAATTAAGACCTGAAAGCGCACTACAGAGACAGGGTTTTGTAGGGTGCGTTATAACGCAGCATTTCAGAGTGGGCCAATTGAGGCCATGGTGCGCACGGCGCACCCTACCAGAGTGGTTTTGTAGGAGCGGCTTAAGCCGCGAATGCCTTGCCGTGCCCGTTGAAATCAAAACCAAAAATCTCACCACAGAGACACAGAGACACAGAGGAAGAAAAGACTGTTTGCAAGCAGTCTTCGGGTATCACACACGAATTCCCTGCTATGCCACAGAGAAATGCATGATGCTGGAAGATGAAGGCTGGGATGTATCTGCCAGTTCGACATAAATACTGTATTTCTCTGTGCCTCTGCGATGAGTTTTTTACTGGACTGGATAACTAAGATATATTTTCAGGCACCCAAATCTCCTGATTTTTAGAACGCCGTATTACGCCAGAACTGCCCGGTGACGTAGTCGCATTTGTCCATGCTCAGTTGATCGTTCTTACCATCATTGATGATGTCCAGGCACATTTTTTCACCAGAAAAAGTATTTTTCAGTTTGGCATATTTGTTGTCTGGTGTTGCTTCAAATTTCCAGGACTGGCCGCTGAAGTCACCGCATCTGGACATCGTGGGTTGATTGTTTTTGCCATCGTTGACTATGTCCAGGCACATGCCAGGGCCGGAAAAGCCGTTCTTCAATTTGAAATATCCTGCTTCACCAGTCTGTATCAATTGCCAGGCCTGGCCTGAGTAACTGCTGCACTTAGCCATGGAGGGGATTTTGTTTTTTCCATCGTTGATGATATCCAGGCAGGTGTTGCCGCCTGTGAACTGGGTTTTAAAGCGGAAATCTTTACCACGCGCCTGGCCTTCAGGGGCAGACGTAAGCAGGACAGCAAGCAAAAGAGAAGTACCGATACACAATGCGCTAAGTTTCATTTTAATGATTAATGTAAGTAAATAAAATAAAAATACCTTCCCCGAATAGTGCTAAATAAGCAATATTTGGAAAGCTTGCCAATATAGCATAATGATAACTAAAGTACAATGTTTTGGAATTTGGAAAACGGCATGATGAGGCAGATGCCATCCTGGGCATGCCTGTTTTTTTGTTATTTCGTGGGGGAGGTCGCCAGGCTTTTTATCTGGCCATATTGAGGCCGCGCATCATCGGTGATTGCGCTTTGAGTTTGGTAGGGTGCGTTATAACGCACCGCATTTGACCTTAAAAATTAATGGCATATCCGCGTTCAAATTGCGTGCATGCCTGTCATGTGATTTAAACGACTGATCGAGGTGTTTGAGCATAAAACGGTGCGTTACAACACACCCAACATGAATGTGATGAACTGTTAGGTTTTATGCCTCTCATCAAAGGCATCGACTTCCAATTGCCAGGTGCGTGCCTGTTCGCGCAGCCATTGGGTAAAGGCGAGCACTTCGGGTAGCTCGGCGCTGTCTTCGCGCAAGACCATGAGGTTGTCGCGTGGTGTGGGGCAGATAGTGTCGCAGGCAAGCACCAGGCTACCCGCCTGCAGGCGTCGCCAGGCAATCGAGAGGCGGCCCAGGGCTATGCCCTGGCTGTGCTGCGCAGCTTCCAGCAAGACATCGGCATCGTTATAAGCCTGGCCTTGCAAAGTGAAATCCTCAGCCAGGCCTGCCGCCGCCAGCCATGCAGCCGGGTCCAGTGCCAGATGTTGCAACATGGCGCTGGCAGGCCAGACCCGGGGATTTGTGCCCAGCCTGGTTTTGAGTTCTGGCGATGCCAGGGCCAGCAAGCGGTCGGTGAACAGGGTTTCGCAGATCTGGTCTGTGCTTTGCCGTGCACCATGGCGTAGCGCCACCATGGCCACCCGTGGTGCCGCACGCACCAGCGCGTAGTCGGTATCGATGATGAGGCGGATATGTGGATGAGCAATGCTGAAGCTGGCCAGGCGCGGCAACAACCATTCCTTGGCGATTGAGGCCAGGGTGCTGATGTGCAGGGTCTTCAGTGTGGCGTCTGCCGGTGGATAAATCGCCTGGTGCAGGGCAGACAGGGGCCCGGCCAGGCGCGTCAGCAGGGCAGCGCCATCATCAGTGAGGCTGACCCTGGGGCCATTGCGTTTGAACAGGGTCAGGCCACTCCAGTCTTCCAGCTGGCGTATCTGGCGGCTGATGGCACCGGGCGTCAGGCTCAGTTCATCAGCAGCACGGCTAAAACTGCCCAGGCGCGAGGCTGCCTCAAAGGCTTGCAGGGTGAACAGGGGGGGCAGTTTGCCTTGCATATTGAATTTTCCTCACACTCATATTGTGAAAGTATCGTTTTTTGTTCGGACATATTACGACAATAATTTCGATATCGACAGTCTGAGGAAAATGCAATGCAAGCGATCATCGTAGAGCAGTTCGGTGGGGCCGAACAATTACAACTGCAGGAAGTGGCAGCACCAACAGGCGAGATCATCGTCGATGCTGCCTGGGCCGGGGTGAATTTTGTTGACATCTACCAGCGTGAAGGTCGCTACCCTGGCGTCAAACAGCCATGGCCCATGGGTATAGAAGGCACGGGCATTGTGGCCAGGGCAGCAGCGGACAGTGGCTGGCGCATAGGCGACCGGGTGGCGTATACCACCGGCGTGCAAGGCACTTATGCGACCCAGGTAGCTGTGCCTGCCGCCCATCTGGTACGCATACCGGATGCAGTCAGCCTGCGCGATGCCTGTGCCGCAATAGAGCATGGCCTGACCGCCATCATGCTGGCCGATGATGTGGCACGCCTGCCCATTTCTGGCTCAGTGCTGGTCCATGCTGCTGCCGGTGGCGTTGGCGGCTGGCTGGTGCAACTGCTGGTGGCACGCGGCCTGACGGTGTTTGGTACGGCATCGTCTGCCAGCAAGGCGGCATGGTTAAGCAGTGTTGGTGCTGTGCCCGTACTATATGCCGATGGCAGCGACTGGGTCGCCCAGGTAATGGATAAAACCCGGGGCCGTGGCGTGGACGTGGTGTTTGATTCTGTTGGCAAAAACACGTTCACACAAAGCCTGGCCGTTGTCGCTGCTCGCGGCCATGTCATCCTGTTTGGTGCCGCCAGCGGCCAGCCCGATCCTGTCGATGTCTTGCAACTCATGAAGAAGAGCATCACCCTGACGCGCCCGGTCTTGCCGCATTATCTGCATTCATCCGCTGTCTTGCAACAGCATGCCAGCAAGCTGTATGATTATCTGAGCACAGGCACAGTCAAGCTGCGCATTCACGCTGAATATGCCTTGGCCGATGTCGCGCAAGCCCATGCGGCGCTGGCAGAACGCGGCACGCAAGGCAAGCTTTTATTGGCCATTAACTCCACCCTTGTTTAAGGAAATTCTCATGACCACCATCTCACAAAAATTGCAAGAGCTTGGCCACAGCCTGCCAGCAGTCAAGACACCTGCTGCCAATTATCTCAGCTATACCCTGCAAGGCAATTTACTCATCATCGCCGGACAAATCGGCAGGCCTGGTTCAGCCAAAGCTGGCGTCGTCGGCGCTGGCCTGACAGCAGAAGCCGCAAAACAGGATGCAGAAATAGCCGCTCTCGGCGTGCTCGCCATCATCGACGCGGTCACGGAAGGCAATATTGCCCGCATTGCCCAGGTACAAAGGCTGGGTGTGTTCATCGCTGCCACGGCAGATTTTGACGGACACAGTGCCATCGCCAATGGTGCCTCTGATCTGTTCGTCGCCGTCCTGGGCGAGCGTGGCCGCCATGCGCGCACGGCGATAGGGGTAGCCAGCCTGCCTACCGGCGCAGCGGTGGAAGTGGACGCCATTGTGCAGTTGGTGGCAGCATGATCAGTCCGCAAAAACTGGCGCAATTACGTGCGCAAACCCCCGGCCTGGATAAAGGCTTGCACCTGAACCATGCCGGCGCCTCGCTGTTACCGCAGGCTGCCCTGCAAGCCATCCATGCGCATCTTGATCTCGAAGCACAGGTCGGCCCCATGGAAGCTGCCCTACTGGTGGCAGACAAACTACAAGCACTGCGGGAAGATGCCGCCAGGCTAATCAATGCCAGCAGCGATGAAATCGCCCTCATGACATCCGGTTCCAGTGGCTTTGGCAGTGCCTTTGCCGCCATGCCAAAATTGCGATCAGGGGAGCGGATTTTGGTAGGCCGACAAGAATGGGGTGGCAACCTGGCCAACTACCAGCGCGCCGCACAGGCTGCTGGCGCCACCGTAGAAATCATGCCCTGCCACGCCGACGGCAGCGTCAATGCCAGCGCATTGGCACAGATGATGGACAGCCGTGTGCGTCTGGTCTCATTGACCTGGCTGCCCGCCAATGGTGGCCTCATCAATGATGCAGCCGCAGTTGGCAAGATCACTGCCGCCGCAGGCGTGCCTTATCTGATTGATGCCGCGCAAGCCCTGGGGCAAGTACCTATCGATGTGCAAGCCATGCAATGTGATGTACTCAAAAGCGCAGGCCGCAAACACTTGCGCGGGCCACGCGGCACGGCCTTGCTGTATGTGCGCAAATCTTTTTTGAACAAGCTGGAACCTGCCTGGGTCGATGTATCTTCTGCTCCCATCGCAGAAGATCAGGCGCAACTACGCCATGATGCCCGCCGCTTTGAAACCAGTGAGGCTGCCGTGGCCTTGCAACTGGGCCTGGCAGAGTCTGTCAAGCTGGCCCTGGATATGGGAGTGGCAGACCTGGGCAATGTCAGCGCCACCCTGGCCGCAGCCTGCCGTACACGCTTGGCCAGCATCCCCGCCATCAGCCTGCATGACCTGGGCGAAGGGGCACAGTCCGGCATCGTCTCTTTCAATCTGCGCGGGCATGATGCCATGGCCTTAAAAAACAAGCTGACACAGCAGCGCATCTACATAGGTGCAAACGGTGTGTCCTATACCCCGCTGGACATGCAGGCCCGTGGTTTGCACAGCATAGCCAGGGCCTCGTTTTCTTATCTGAATACCCTCGATGAGGTAGAACAATTGGCACGGGCGCTGGAAGGGATGGTGTGAGCTTGGTAGGGTGCGTTTGATTTGATATCTTCCAGCCGGTGCGTTGTAACGCACCCTACTTTGTGCAAGGCGAGCAGGATTTGTAGGCTGCGTTATAACACACCTTGTCGTCAATTTTAAAAAAACGGGATGCTGCGCATGGCGCACCCTACTGGCGGGTACGATGCATGTCCTAAGCGACAAAAGAACTGGCATAATTCATGAAAAATTTCATGAACAGGATTAAATATGCAGCGCTGGCGACATCCAGGCAATAAGAAGGAATGGGGAGACTGGATTGTTCTCACCATAGAAGCAGATATGAGTGAGGCAGGCCTGCAGTCAGCATGTGAGCAATTGAATGCTGCCACGTCCGATATGGAACAATTTCTTGATCTCGGTGATGGCAATCAATCACAGGACTATAAAATTGTTTTTCTAGTCGATGGAAAACCTGTGCATGAGCGTGATTTTTTTCATGAGGCTGTGAAAATAGCAAAGCTCAGGCCATTGGTCTCTGAATATATTGCTAACGTTAATCATGAAAGCAATTCCTGGCAAGATGAATTTCATCCAAGAGGTAGTTTTGCGCTTGCTGAACTGACGCTGGTGGATGAAAAATATCTACCTCAATTAGCCAGTCTCTTGTTTAAGTGGGATATGGGGCACGAGACTTACCAATATACCTTGATTGACCAACTCTTTGAGAAATATGGCTATACGGAGCAGACGCTACAATTGCTTGCAGCGCGCGTATGTGCCGATGGCCAGCATATTGATGAAAATGTCTGGCGTGCCATCCACTGCCATGGCTTTAAAGAGAAAATTGATATTGAGCATTTCGTCGATATCGCTTTGGAGTTATTGCCTTATCCTGAAGCTGCATGGCAATTGGAAAGTTTTGCAAGAATCTATGCCGGGCAAGACGAAGCGACATATTTACTGACGGTAGAAGTCATTACCAAGGCACTTCGACATGACAGAAAATTTGAAGCTGTACTTGATGAGGTATTAAACCAATTTTCTGGAAAATTTGAAGAGCATAACTTGATGCAAACGGGAAATGATTTTTGGAGTAAGCCAGTGATGGACTGGAATGCAGATCTGGAGAATGCCGTTATCGAGAATAGTGACTTCACGAAGTTGGCAAAGATAGATATTGGTTTGGCATAGGGCGTCCAGGATTTGTACGGTGCGTTGTAACGCACCCTACTTTGTGCAAGGCGAGCAGGATTTGTAGGCTGCGTTATAACACACCTTGTCGTCAATTTTAAAAAAACGGGATGCTGCGCATGGCGCACCCTACTGGCGGGTACGGTGTTCATGAGTATCATTTGCCGGATTTTTTAGGCGGTAAGTGCCAAGCTACCTGGATCTGATACCGCTTCATTTCTCATGGTCATTTAATTAACAAACTCTTACCTTTCCTTGCTAAGTTGAGTTTGACAAAATAACATCACCCATGGTTTCATTTGCTTGGCCTCCAGGCTCAAGCTGGCGGCTATCCTGACTGAATTTCTCGCCCGCAATGCGGTGAGAAATCCTCCTTACGACTCTCCGGGAAAACACCATGGGACTGTTGGATTTTTTCAAGGGCAAGCCAGCAGCACGTACATCGCTGGAGCAATTATCTTACAACATTGCTTACCAGATCCTGCCGCATTACGTCTTCCGCCAGGCAGCGCAATTATTTGATATCGTCGGCAGTTCCAGCGAGACTTCGCATTTCCTGTTTTATCATCTCGCCTGCAAATCACAGGCCATCCCCAGCTTGCCCGAACAGGCAGAGCAATATCACTGGCATCAGTTTGATCTTGATACCAGCCATACTTTGCTGGTACTGGCCTACCCCCAGCCTGCAGCTATAGATTTGACAGGGAAAGCAGTGAAAGAAATGACGCAGAATGTGGGTACCTGGGTCATTGCACCACATTTTTCTGGCATCGTGCGCAGCAAGCAGCATGATCATATTCGCTACTATGTGCTGGGCCAGACATCGATGGGCGGCGGCACCGTTTTACGCGAGATAGACGACATGGCGACCAACGCCAATCTGGGCGCCGGGCCCGCGCCTGAGCTGGATAATTTTGTGGCCTTGATGCGGCAGAGGCTGGGAGAGTCAGAGTAGTGATGAACGCTGGCGCGCAGGCGGAGCGGGCACCGTGCAGGATTGTTGCGTCTTTGTTTTCGATGGGCATAGGATCAAGATGAGCTAGTATAGACTTTTGATTTGAAACGCGAAAGTATATGAACGATCACCTTGCCTACTTCAAGGAGCTTGTAGAACCACAGTTTCCCTCTTCTTATATTCTTGCCTGGACTGAGTTTCTGGAAGGGGACTTTGGTGATTTGAAAAGGCTGGAATTTTCATCCTCCTCCAAAATCGGCGCGATAGATTTTTGGTCCAGCGACTGGCTTGCAATCGATGTCGTCGATCTTGAGCTGGGGGGCAGGTCTTGAACGTACTCTACACACCCGATCAGATGCATGAAATCCCGACTGGCTTTGCGAGGCTGCTGGAAATTTTGATCGCATCATAGTGTAACCGTTATGTAGGTGCGATTAGCGCAAGCGTAATCGTACGCATGTCGCACCTGGAAATGGTGGTAATGTTGAGTTGTAGGGTGCGTTATAACGCACCATCTCCACATATTGAAATCCATGCAGGCGCAGCATCATGCATTCAGCATCGCCAGGGCCTTGGCCACATCTTCCAGCAAATCATCCACATGCTCCACACCGACATGCAGCGTCGTAGGTACGATTAGCATCGCGTAATCGTACGCATATTATTTCCGGAAATGACAGCAATGCTGAGACCTGGCTTCTTACATGCGTACGATTGCGCTGCGCTAAATCGACCCTATTAGCGCATCGCTTTTTACTCCACTACCTGCATCCAGTGCTTTTCCTGCACTGTGCGTTCCTTGAAATACTTGCGCGGATTACCGCACATATAACAGCTGCAGATAGGCACGGTATTCAAGACTATCCCCAATTGCCTGGGATCGAGTTTTTTTACCCAGCTATAATAATACTGACGTTTCTTTTTAAGCCGCGCGGCATGATGCCTGCGCAGGGTGCGCGAGAGATTTTTCATCATCGTTCCTCAAGAACCCGGGCGGCCCGATTGCCGCTTGATGGGTCATTAGGAACTGCTTGCTATGTTGGTTCATGATGATCACTCTATTGAAAATATCGATATTACATAATTGTAGATGCAGTCGATTTTTGCAAGAGCAGGGCGGGTGAAATTGTGCAGCAATTTGTAGGGTGCGCCATGCGCATCGTGTCGTGTCTACAAATTGTCAAAGCGGTGCGTTGCAACGCACCCTACAAAATCTGGTTACATTGAAAAAATACGGTAGGGTGCGTTATAACGCACCATCTCCACATATAGAAATCCATGCATGGTGCGCATGGCGCACCCTACAGGCGCAGCATCATGCATCTAGCGTCGCCAGGGCCTGATTCACATCTTCCAGTAAGTCATCCACATGCTCCACCCCTACATGCAGGCGTAGCAGCCAGCCGGTGTTGGGTTGCCGTTGTGGTGCTACCGCGATCAGGCTGTGCACGCCTCCCCAGCTATTGCCCAGCGTGAAAATTTTCAAGGCAGCGATGAAGTTTTCTATGGCGGCCAGATTGTTTTTCTTGAGGGTAAAAGACATCAAGCCATTCCCCATTTTGAAATCACGTTTCCACAAATGATGATACTTGTCGCCAGGTAGTGGTGGGTAATGAAGTTGATCTACCGCGACATGATTTTGTAAAAATCCGGCAATGCCCAGCGCTGATGCATATTGCCTTTCCAGCCTGAGCGCCAGCGTGGGCAAGCCGCGCAAGGCCAGGAAGCATTCATCAGGGGCGACGTAATAGCCCAGTAACTCACTGGTATTGCGCAAGGCATGATAGCTGGCCTCATCGCGTGTACTAACCGCACCCATCAATAAATCAGAATGCCCACCGACATATTTGGTCAGGGCCTGTATGCTGAAATCCACACCCACATCCAGCGCACGAAAGCCCAGCGCCGTGGCCCAGGTATTGTCCATTGCCACTTTGATCTGGTGCGCACGGGCGGCGGCAACGATGGCCGGTATGTCCTGCATTTCCATACTGTTGGAGGCCGGGCTTTCTGTCCATATCAACTTGGTATTGTCCCTGAAAAATGCAGTGATGCCGGCAGCAATATCATTCGGGTAAATCGTATATTGCACGCCCCATTTGGCGAACAGGGTTTTGGTGACTTCCAGCGTGGGGCCGTAGATACTGTCTGGTAGTAGCACATGGTCACCCGCGCCCAGCAACATGCTGTTGACCAGGACGATGGCTGCCAGGCCGCTGGGTACGAGTGCAGTGTAGCCACCACCTTCCAGCTCAGACAATTTATTTGCCAGGGCATAGTGAGTAGGCGTGCCATTTTGCCCATAGCTATAACCAGTATGCGCTTGCGCCTGCCTGCTCAGGAAAGATGCCGCATCGGGAAAGACGATGGTCGATGCATGGAATACGCCTTGCGATAGCGAGGCAAAGCCAGCAGGAATATCCTTGGCAGCTTGTGCCAGTGTGGTGCTGATATCAGTCATGATCATATTGTCCTCATCTCAAAACGACAATTGCGCAGCCGGGATGACCCTGATCTGGCCCATCTCACTCCACACCCAGTTATGGTGATTGCTGATAGTGGGGGCATCGAGGTGCGGGCGATGGCGCGTGGTATGGGCATCGGCCACGACATTGGTCTTGATACCCAGGGCTGCTGCCTGGCGTATCGCACTGTCCAGGCAAAACTCGCTGGCATAACCGCAGACATAGATTTCATCAATGCCACGCTCAGCCAGCCCGGCCTCAAAACCGGTTTGCTGGAAAGCGCTGCTATGCTGCTTGGGACAGATATAGTCGCCAGGCTGCGGTGCAATCGCTGCGGGAAAATGCCAGGTGTCGCTACCTTTTTCCCAAACTGTGCCTGCCTCATCATGCTGCACATATACCACCGCCATGCCAGCCTGGCGCGCCCTGGCGATGAGATCGCTGATGCGCGCCAGTATTAGCTCTGCCTGATAGGCTGGCGGCTCGGTAAACACAGCCTTCTGGAAGTCAATGATGAGCAGGGCAGATGACATGATGGAAGTCTCCAAAAATGAGGGGTAGTCAGGTGGCTGCGGTCGTCGCAGCCAGTTGCAATAAATCTGGAGGCAAGCTCCAGTTTTGTTTGATGAGTAGAGCTGCCACTTGGCCATCACCAGCACGCAGTGCCGCGATGATGGCGGCATGTTCCTCTACTGATTGCGGGGCCATGCGCTGATCGCCAAAGTGAGCCAGTTCTATGCGACGTATGCGCGGGCGCAGGCCAGCCAGCATTTTTTCTATTTCGAGGTTCTGGCTGGCACGTATGATGATGGCGTGGAATTGCGCATCCAGGCTGGTGGCCAGTTGCTGATCCTGTGCTGCAATCGCCTGTGCCAATGCTGCGTTGCAGGCGTCCAGTGCCTGCAAGTCAGCCTCTGTCATGCGTGGCAAGGCCAGCTCCAGCGCCGCTGCTTCCAGCGCTGCGACTACTGGGTAGAGCTGGGCAATATCGGCCAGATTCGACGGCGCAACCTTGGTCCATTTATGAAAACTGGTGAGTACCAGACCTTCATCTTCCAGTTGACGCAAGGCTTCACGCACAGGCGTGCGCGACACCCCCAACTGCAATGCCAGTTCATGGTCGCGCAATATCTCGCCAGGGGCGAGTTGTAATTCTACGATCCAGTGCTTGAGGCTGCGATACACCTCTTCACGGGCGAGGGAGCGGGTTAAGGGAGCGGTGCTGGCGGGTATGGGCATGCTGGTTTATGGATGTTTAGTGATGCTTATTGATGTTAATAGGCGGTGAAGCCCTTGCTCATGAAAATTTTTAATATGTAGTATGTAATATACTACATAAAATAAAAAGCTGCCCGCCACAGAATTTTATTGTTTATATGGAATGTTGCGTGTTTTAATGACAATTCACTCAATCCATTTACCTGGTGTGAATGAGTGTGAAATTCGGCCATTATTACCACTACCCGGCACATCAATATTTAACGAGAGTCATTGATGAAAAAATTACTTTTTCTTTTGCTCACATTCCAGTCGGCACTTTGCCTGGCACAAGATACCTGCGAAACATCCAGGATGAATACTGAGCTTGAACAGTTGCTGGAGCGCGATCAGGGGTTGCGCCGTGCCGCTATGCTTGCTGGCTATGATCAGCAATTTGGACCCAGTGCAGAAAACAAAGCCAAGCTAGAAAAAATCGTACTGGATTTGCGCGAAAGTGATCAAAAGAACCGCGTCATCGTGCGGAATATTTTTGAGAGCTGTGGCTGGCCTGATGCCAGACAACTGAGCTATAACGCCAACACAGCCTTGTTCCTGGTTGTCCAGCATAGTAACAAGGATGACCGTGCCAAATATTTCCCTTACTTTGAAAAACTCTACGAGAATAATCAGCTGCATAGTTTTCGCTATGTCATGATGGTAGATCGCATGCGCTATGACCAGGGATTGGGGCAATTGTATGGCACCCAATTTATCCCTGGTAAAGAAGGTGTGGAACAATATGGTGTGGTTGACGAGCCAGAAAAACTCAATGAAAGACGCGAGAAGATAGGCATGCTGCGCATACTGGTGTTTGATGAAAAATATCCGCCACAGGTACAGCGTGTGGTGACGGTGGATAATAATAAGTAGTGCGCTCTTGATTCAGGGGAGTGAGTGGGAGCATGGCAACTGGGCAAAAGCATGAGATCTATTTTTGCTATCACCCTCAAACCCGTCATGCCGGACTTGATCCGGCATCCCATGTCGTTAAGTTCGGGCCGCAAATCTTTCTTGATACTCGTAAAAGCGGTGTGCAGCGGTCCCAGTCATGAATGCGGCTCTCAGTGCGCGAAAAAGCTGCTGGATGCCAGATCAAGTCTGGCATGACGACATTGAGATTACGGCTTTGCATCCACCAGGTGTTAGACGAAGTGGCAGCTCAGTAGGGTGCGTTGCAACGCACCGTTCAGACTATATAAATGCAAGGTACTGGATGCAATGAAAGCCACTATATGCCGACTGATCAGGGCAATTCTTTAGGTGGCAGCTCTGGCACGCCTTTGCTTGCCAGCACATAGTCACAACGCTTTCTCTGTTCAGCAGCATTTAAATTTTCCGTGTTGGTTTGCAAGTCCTTTTGTACCAGCAGTTTCATTTTTTCCTTGATCTGCTCTGGCATGACAAATTCAGGTTTGTTGCCTTGTTTGATCTGGCTTTGTAGTTCTGGCAAGTTGGCAAGTGTCACCAGCTCTGACTTTTGGTCTCGGGCAGAATTGTGTTTGTTGAATATGGCAACACCTGCGGAGTATTTTATTTGAATTTTCTGATCCCATTCTGTTTGCTTGGCAGAAAATTTGGCTTCATAGGCGGGGTCAAGCTGGCTGCAAAAAGAGCTCAGCTCCCTGGCTGTGATCTGCTTCATTTCTATATAACCCAGCAACATCATCTGATCAGTATTGTCTGCGGGTGTTTGTGCAAAGCTCATGCCTGACGAGCTCAGGATGATGAGTAAAGGGAGCAGGATTTTTTTCATGATGGATACGATATTGTTGTGGCAGAAATGAGTGTTAATTCAGGTTCGCCAGGAGGCTGCCTGCTGGCGATGTTAGCATGAATTTTTCCCAAAATACGCCAGGTTTTCTCAACAAGTATTTAATTTTTTTATTGAGTTGACGATGTTGTAATGAGCATGTGGATGGCAAATTTGATACGACATATTGTCGGACAAACGTCGACGGCCAGATCTTGTGCAAGCGCATTGCCAGCAGCCCAGTAGGGCGCGTTATAACGCACCGGTTGTGATGGTAAAAGGAGGATGGTATTAATGCAAAATGGTGCGTTATAACGCATACATGGACGCCCCCCATTTGCAAGTCCACGTAGGTACGATTAGCGCAGCGTAATCGTACGCATGGAAGCTGTCGCTCTCTATTCTGCTTGAAAAGCATGGCTGCTTCACCGCAATCAATCAAGTATAAGCGACGCGCCTGCTGTGATAGGAGGTGCCCATCACGAGATATCTTTGATGTCTCTGGTTATTCAAGCCCTGCATGCGTACGATTACGCTGCGCTAATCGTACCTACATTCGCTATATCTGGACGAATATTTTACAAGGAGCATTGCCAGCAGCCCAGTAGGGTGCGTTATAACGCCGCGCTCAGGCTATATAAATGCATGATACTGCATGCGAAAAAAGCCGCTGTATGCCGTAGCTAGTCCGGCATGATTGATCGAGGATTACGACATTGCATAGGTAGTACATCTTTGCATGCCAGGCAAAAACTCAAAGACAGGCACACATCTCAAATCCACACATCCAATTCGCTGGTACGTTCACCACCCTCGGCACCGGTATTGACCACGCCACGCGGTTCTATCAGCAAGAGTTTGACTTCATCTGCTGCGCTGGGTTTATGTTCCACGCCCTTGGGAACCACATACATTTCACCTGCAGAAATCAGCACATGGCCATCGCGGAAATCTATGCGTAACTCTCCTTCCAGGATGATAAAACTTTCATCCGTGTCGGCATGCTCATGCCAGATGAAGTCGCCTTGCAGCCTGGCGACTTTGAACTGGTAGTCATTCATCTCGGCGATGACTTTTTGTGACCATAGTTCGCTGAACAGCTTGAATTTGTCGGAGAAATTAATGCTTTGATAGGTTTTGCTAGCGCTGGAATTGATGCTGTTCATGGCTGATGTCCTTGTTATGGAGGGTGAAAAATCCCAGCATAGACAAGTGGCGGCAGTAATTCTTGTACGTTTGTGCGTCAGCTTTAAAGCCTGATAGTCGATGATTTGCCATGCATATTCAGCCAGCGCAGCGGTGTCAGGCCAAAGGTTTTAACAAAGTGCTTGCTCATATGGCTTTGATCGCTAAAGCCAGCCGTCAGTGCGGCATTGACCAGCGTATATCCCTGCATCAGCAAGCTCTTGACGAGATCCAGGCGGCGCATGGTCAGGTAGCGGTAGGGGCTAGTGCCAAACAGCAGGCGAAAATCGCGTGACAGGCTCCAGCGGTCGCGGCCACTGTGCCGGGCCAGTTCATCCAGGCTGATATTGTCAGTCATGGCGCTATGGATGTATGCTCTTGCCCGTTCAGCAGCCTGGTAATCGAAATGCTGCTTATTGGCGTGGCCAGCGAGTTTGTCAGAACAGGCCTGCAGGGCATGGGCCAGATCGAACAGGGCATCTTGTTCTTCCAGCGTGTCCATGGGGCTGTCCATGTGCTGTAACAATGTCTGGGTGGCGGCATGCAGGCGCGGATCGGCAGATATGCCATGTTTGATAAATGGCAACGCCTGGCCACCCAGTATCTGCTGTATCAAGGCGGGCTCTACATAGATCATGCGGTAATGAAAACCCTCGCCCGTACCGGCTTGCCCGTCATGGGCTTCATCGGGATGCAAGACCATGGTATCGCCTGGCAGGCTATGGCGCTCGCTACCGCGGTAGGCAAAACTTTGCACGCCCGCAAGGGTGCTGCCTATGGCATAAGTATCATGCCTGTGCATGGCATAGGCATTACCTGAAAAATAGGCTTCTATGCGCTCCAGTCGTCCAGATCCCGGCGCATGGTGTATCCAGTCGATGTGATGTTTGCTCATGGTGGTATCGTTGCTGTAGCCTTGCTTGCTGATGGTATATGCTAGCATGAGCAGAATTGTTTGGCACAGTGCTGTCATGGTGACGATGGTGCGCAGTGTAACTGCTGGTAGAAAATCTGATAGGGGATAGGGGATGCCATGAAAAAAATGAATGACGCACCTCAAAAGCTGCTGGCGGCATGTATCTTGGTCAGCCTGTTTGGTGTATCACAGGCGGCAAGTGCACCCGCCTGGCAACGCCTGCATTTGCCTGTTCCTGAGCAAAAGCCCGGTTATGATTTCCCTGTGTATGCCAATCACAAGCTCAATGGGGATTTGCGTAGCATACGTGAAGTCATCATCGTCCAGCACGGCATACAGCGCAATGGCGACGATTATTATGCGGCGGCGATGGAGTTATTGCAGGCATCCGGGCGCTCGCCAGATGAGGTGCTGGTGCTGGCCCCCAACTTCCCTGGCAAGCCGGACACCGGCTTTGATGGCATGCCGGTCTGGTCGGTGCAGGGTTGGACCGGCGGTGAGGCAGCCTTGCCAGGGACCGGCACACAAGCTGGTTTGAGTTCCTTGCAGGTGCTCGATGATATCGCTCAACTATTGGCTGATAAAACGCGCTTGCCACTGCTGAAGAAGCTCAGCTTCGCCGGGCATTCTGGGGGTGGGCAGTTGATGCATCGTTATGCCGTGCTCAACCACGTCGATGAAGCCTTGCGGGTCAGGGGGCTGGAGGTCCAGTATGTCATTGCCAATCCATCTTCGTATTTATATTTCACGCCCGAGAGGCCAGACCGTTCTGGTGCTGGCGGCTTTGTGCTTTATGATAAAACTGCCTGCCCAGCTTATGATGACTACCGTTATGGCATGCAAAACATGGTGGCCTATGCCAGGAGTACGACGGGCATGGATTTATACCAGCGGCATTGGCAAAGACAGGTGACTTACCTGGTGGGTAGCCTCGATACCGACCCCAATCATCGCGTCCTCGACAAGTCTTGCGGGGCCGAAGCAGAAGGGCCCACGCGTTATCAACGCGCCCATGCTTACTGGAGGTATGAGCAATATCTGGGCAAACATGCATCCGCCAGCAATGCCGCGCCTGCTTCTGCAAGCCATCATTATTTTGATGTGCAGGGCGTGGGACACGACCAGGGCAAGATGTTCGGTTCGCAATGCGGTGTGAAATTATTGTTTGGCGACCGGGCGGCTACAGGCAAACAAGCAAGCCAGTGTTTAGCTGTACAACCATAAAAAAATGCCCTCGAAGAAAGAGGGCATTATAAAGAGCGACTCCAGAGGGGAGTCTGGAGCACTACCGGGTTGGTTCAAGATTCAGGATATGCTCAAAACCGGCAGAAAAATCCTGGGCATTAATTAGCTGTTCATTAGTGGTTCATGCGATTGCTGGCCTCTATCAAGGCGTTATAGGCCTTGCTCACTTTTTCCTGGCTGCCTTCCACCATCCAGCCTGAGCCTGGTTTAAGCATCATTTTATCGCCTTCACTATAGGGCACTTTATCGCGGATGCGGCGTACACGTTCTTTGGCGGCCTTGCGATAATCCTCAGTCGCCCTCTCCAGACTGGACCAGCCGCTGGCGGTGCTTTCTTTGTTTTTCTTGGCGTAGGCGATGGCTTCGTCGGTCAGGCTTTCATACTCCGCCAGCAATTGTCCTGCTGCTGCGGCGTCGAAGCTTTCTTCAGCGATCAGGCGTACCAGCTGCTTGGCCTTGCTCATCAAGGCCATTTGCAGATAAGGCAATTGACGGCCTTCAGTTTTTTCCAACTGCTGCATTTCTGCATCCAGCACCTTGTCGTTTTCGACTTCGATTTCATCGGAGAAGACCGCACTCTTTTCTTCAAAGCGTTTCATGGCGTCAGCCAGTGGCGCATGCAGTTTCTTGCCTTTGGCAAAGGCATCGTCCTTGTAATTTTCACGGCTGTAATACACTTCTGCATCTGTCACCAAAGCGCCGAGTTCAGTCAGGCTGTCTATGTAGGCGGTGGCGGCTGCATCCAGTTTACCCTGCGCCGCGGCTGGCTTGGCAAAGCTGGCCTTGCATTTGGCAATGTCATCGACATCAATCTTGTACAGGCCATAGACGACGGATTCTTTGCCGCTGGGCCCCTTGTCCATGTCCTTGACCCAACTGCGATAGCGGGCAATGCTGCGGTGGCCGTCACCATCGAGTTTGTTATAGCAGGCGATATAGTCTTGCAGCTTGCTGGAGCTGGCCTCTGCGGATTTTGCAGCTGCATTGCCGGTGCCTGCAACTGAGCTGGCTACGGATGCCGTTGCTGGCATGGATGTGGCTGCTGGCGCAGAAGTATCTTCAGTTTTTTTACTGCAAGCTGTCGCCAGCAAGGCCAGGCTGATACAGGCCAGGGTATGTGCTGTGGTGGATTTATGCGTCACTATGTTTTTATATCAGATATTGAAATCAAGGGCTTGCATCGTAAATGCAGCTAAGTGCGCCATCTTAGCTTTTCATTTTTTAAAAAGTTGCAACAATTTGTATCCAGTTGTGTGTACGGTTTCACTCTATTTGCTTTCTGCTGACGCATTGTTTCTGTACAGCCGGTAACTTGTCGGTGATGAACGGTGGTGTACTTCAGCGGTTTATTGACTACTATGCAGTGGTCCTCAGGCAAGCCGCACGCGTGAGCATCATAATTGCCACAATCAGAGAAAGAAACTCACCATGTCCACACACATGAAAACCGCCTGCATGGCCACGAGTTTGCTGTCGCTGGCACTGTCGTCTGCCCATGCGACAGAGCAGGTCATCGTCAAACCCACTGCGCCAGTATCGATCACCAGCCAGGCCAGCGTGGGTAGTGCGCAGCTACCCGATGTGAAGATCAGCAGCACCAGTGATGTGGCACAAAGCAATGTCCCGGTCACATTTGGCCAGGTGTTTGCCGCTGGTGATGTGCCTGCCGGGGCTGGCCTGCTGGGCCAGTTCAGCAATGGCGCTGGCCTGCCTTTGCAGGTCGATATCAAAGCCCGGCATGCTGATGGTTCTGTGCGGCATGCCATCATCACGACAGTCTTGCCACAACTGAGTAAAAGCGCGCCCGCCACTCTGCAATTGAAACTATCGCCTCTGGCCACACCAGCAGGCCAGGTCGCCAAGCCTGCTGACTTGCTCAATGCCGGTTTCAGCGGCAGCGTGAATATCACCATCGCTGGCCGCTTGTATACTGCCTCCATAGACCAGGCACTCAGGGGCAGCAATGTCAGGAGCTGGCTGTCTGGCTCGCAAGTCAGTGAATGGATGGTGACGGCCCCGCTCTATGATTCCACTGGTCTCACTCATCCTCATCTGCATGCCCGCATAGCCGTGCGTTCTTACACCGGTTTTAGCAAAGCCAGGGTCGATGTGACTGTGGAAAATGACTGGGCTTATCAAGCAGCACCGCAAAATTTTACTTATGATGCAGGTGTGGTGATTGGTGGGCAGACTGTGTTTTCCCAGCCGAACCTCACGCACTTTCATCATACCCGCTGGCGCAAGACTTTCTGGTGGGGCGTAGCACCGCAAACCCATATTGCGCATAACCAGGCTTACCTCATCACCAGCAAGGCCGTGCCAAATTATGACCAGCGCATTGTCATTGCAGAGACCGCACTGAACAATATGAAAAACCTCATGGCGGGCGTCAAGTTCCAGCCCATGGGCCCAGGCCTGGCAGAGCCGGGCATGCCCACTACTGGCGGCAGGCAGGATATCGGCCTCATGCCAGGCTGGAATGCGGCCTACTTGCTGAGCATGGACAAACGCGCCAAAGATGCGGCGCTGGCGACGGCTGACCTGGCCGGTAGCTGGTCTGCCCATTACCGCGATAAAAATACTGACAAACCCATCAGTCTGCATGATTATCCTTACATGACCATACTCGGCAATCCGGGTGACACCTATAACCCGGCCACCAAACAGCGCGAAGCTTTCCCTGTCTGTGGTGGCACCTGCACCAATACCAATAGTGCCGATGCAGCGCATACGCCAGCCTTCAGCTATCTGCCTTATCTGGTCACAGGCGACTATTACCATCTCGAAGAAATGCAATTCTGGGCCATGTGGGACGTGTTCCAGACCAACCCCGGTTATCGCGCCAATATCCAGGGCCTGATCTTCCAGTCCAACGTCAGGGTACAGGCCTGGGATATCCGTAATCTGGCTGAAGTCACCTATATCACGCCTGACGAAGACGTACTCAAGGCCGAATTCAACAGGATACTGTCGAATAATCTCGACTACTACAATACTACTTATAGCAATAACGCCACCGCCAATATCTTTGGTGTCATCACCGGGCCGGGTGCGATTGTGTATAACAGCAATATTGGTATTGCGCCGTGGATGGATGACTTCTTTACGTCGGCAGTGGGGCGTGCTGCAGAGCTGGGTTTTGACAAGGCAAAACCTTTGCTGAACTGGAAGGCCAGCTTTGCCGTCAACCGCATGCTGGCTCCTGATTACTGCTGGATTTTTGGTGGCATCTATAGCCTTAATCTGAGAGCCACAGCTACGTCTCCCCTTTACACCAGCTATGGGCAAGCCTATGAAGCCAGCCGTAATCCTGCTGTGGCAGGTATGGCTTGCAACAGCCCGGAAATGGCAAAAGCACTGGGCCTGAAAGTAGGAGAGATGACAGGTTATTCATCGATTGCCACAGGTTATCCTTCGAATATGCAGCCTGCCCTGGCTTATGCGGCTGATTCTGCTTATGCCGGTGGTGCAACAGCCTGGCATAAATTCATGCAGCGCAGCGTCTTGCCTGACTATACTGCCTATCCTGAATTTGCCATCCTGCCGCGCAATGTAACTACGCCTTGATAGAGCAGGAAAAAAACAGCGTACTTCCTACAAGGAAGTACGCTGCGAAAGCCAGAACATGCTCTGGTCTAAGGAAACCAATAGGACAGAATTTATTCTGCTTTTGCCACCTGCGTGTTTTTATCCGCTGCTTCTGCCAGCTTGTGACCATCCCTGCCATCCCAACCACCTCCCAGCGCACGTATCAAACTCACGGCTGATTTGGCGCGCGCACCATCCAGTTGAGCGGCGATGCGCTGTTGTTGCAATACTGTACGGTCAGCATCAATCACATTCAGGTAACTGACTGATCCTTCGCGGTATTGCACATGCGAGAGTTTCGCTGCCCGCTCTGCCGCCTGCACCGCATTGTCTTGTGCCTGGGTCTGGTCGCGCAAAATCCGCAAGTCAGCCAGATTATCTTCGACTTCCCTGAAGGCATTCAGCACGGTCTGGCGGTAGTTGGCGACATCTTCTTCATAGACTGCGCCTGCCCTGTCGACACTGGCCTGGCGGCGGCCACCATCAAACAGCGGCATGGACAACAAAGGGCCGAGCAGGAAAGTACGGCTGCTCCAGTTCAGAAAATCACCCAGGCTGGCTGATGCATAACCGGCGGAGCCTGTGATATCCAGCCTGGGGAAGAAGGCTGAGCGGGCCACACCGATGCGGGCATTGGCGGCAGCCATGCTGCGTTCTGCTGAGGCAATATCAGGCCTGCGTTCCAGCAAGTCTGATGGCAAACCTGCGGGGATATTGACAGCAATGCGTGACAATGGACGCGGCAAGAAATTGAACTCTGCCGGTGTCTTGCCCAGCAAGACGGCCAGTGCATGTTCTGCCACCGCACGGCTGCGTGCCAGCCCCAGTGATTCTGATTGCGCCGTTGCCAGTTCAGCCTTGGCGCGTGCCAGATCCAGTTCGCTGATATCACCTTCTTTAAAGCGGGTTTGTACCAGCTTCAGGGTTTTTGAGCGCAACTCTACCGTGGCGGCATACAAAGCCTGTTCTGCATCCAGCTCGCGCAGCAAAAAGTAAGCTTGTGCCACATCGGCTTGCAAGGCCAGTTGTACGGACTGGAACAGTGCCTCATTCTTTTGCGTATCTGCCGTTGCCGCATCTATGCTGGAAGCCACACGGCCAAACAGATCCAGTTCATATGATGCACCAAGCTGGGCATTGTAGGTCGTGGAAGTCGGCATCCTGGTATTGTCAGGTAAACCCTGGGACGCCGGTGCAGCACGCCCGCGGTTGGCACCCAGGCCCGCATTCACTTGCGGGAACAGGCCAGCACGCGCATCCTGCCGCAAGGCGCGTGACTGTTTCAGACGTGCGGCAGCAGCTTTGAGGTTCTGGTTGGCCGCCATGGCCTGAACCTCCATTTCGTTGAGACTATCGTCTGCAAAGATTTTCCACCAGTCGCCACGGGCGACTTCTTCTGCGGGCTGGGCTTCTTTCCAGTTGCTCGAGTTGCTGCTTGCCTGCACTTCTTTATAGGCAGCGGGGGTCGTCACTTCCGCTTTCTGATAAGTCGGTGCAACTGAACAACCAGCCAGCACCATCAATAACATCAACAGGGATGAAGCAGACTTCAGGGGTTTGATTGTATTCATCATCATGCTCTCTCAAACTTTAACTATGCTGTGCGTATGGTCATGATCGTGGCCATGGTCATGTGCAATAGCTGGCGCTTCATGCACGACAGCAGAATGCAGCTTGCGGCCACCTGCAAGAGTACGCAGCAATACATAAAACACCGGTGTCAGGAACAGGCCAAACAGGGTCACACCCAGCATGCCAAAGAACACCGCCACACCCATCGCATGACGCATCTCGGAACCAGGTCCGCTGGAAATCACCAGTGGCACCACACCCATGATGAAGGCGATCGAAGTCATCAGGATAGGGCGCAGACGCAAGCGGCTGGCATCTATCGCTGCCTGCAAGGGTGTACTACCCTGCAGTTCAAGCTCCCGCGCAAATTCCACAATCAGGATCGCATTCTTGGCTGATAGCCCCACCAGCACCATCAGACCGATCTGGGTGAAGATATTATTGTCACCACCTGTCAGCCAGACGCCGGTCAGAGCCGCCAGCAAACTCATGGGGACTATCATGATGACTGCCAGTGGCAAGGTCAGGCTTTCATACTGCGCTGCCAATACCAGGAACACCAGCAAGACACTGATAGGGAATACCCAGACACCGGCATTGCCCGCCAGAATCTGTTGGTAAGTCAGGTCTGTCCATTCAAACTTGATACCGGCAGGCAGGGTCTTGGCCGCAATACGCTCTGCCGCAGCCTGCGCCTGGTTGGATGAATAACCGGGGGCAGGGCCACCGTTGATATCCGCCGCTGTGTAGCCGTTATAACGCACCACCATTTCAGGACCAAAGCTTGGAGTCACCTTGACCAGAGAAGACAAAGGCACCATTTCACCAGCCGTATTGCGGGTTTTCAGTTGCAGGATATCTTCAGGCTTGGCACGGTAAGGCGCATCTGCCTGGGCACGTACCTGATACACACGGCCAAAACGATTGAAGTCATTCACGTACAAAGAACCCAGATAAATCTGCATGGTGTCAAACACATCAGTCACCGGCACACCGAGTTGCTTGGCCTTGACGCGGTCAAGATTGACATCAAGTTGCGGCACATTGATCTGGTAGCTGGAAAACATAGGTCCCAGTTCTGGCGCTGTCTTGGCTGCGGCGATAAAGGCTTGTGCTGCGGCATCCAGTTCTGCATAGCCCAGTGCACCCTTGTCTTCGATCTGCATCTTGAAACCACCCACCGTACCCAGGCCCATGACAGGTGGTGGCGGGAAGACGGCGATGAAACCATCCTTGATCGCTGAAAACTTCTGGTTCAGCTTGCCTGCAATCGCATTGGCAGAAAGTTCGGCACTGCGGCGTTCTTCAAAGGGTTTCAGCGTCACAAAAACAATACCGGCGCTGGAGCTATTGGTAAAGCCATTGATAGACAAGCCAGGGAAGGCAACTGCGCTTTCCACACCCGCTTCTTTCAAGGCTATGGCCGACATATCGCGGATGACTTTTTCAGTCCTGTCCAGCGTAGCGCCATTTGGCAATTGCGTGAAACTGATCAGGTATTGCTTGTCTTGCCCCGGCACAAAACCACCCGGAACGATATAGGAAATACCCACGGCTGCCGCCAGCAATACTACATAGACCACCATGCTGGAAGCCTTGCGCGAGATGACGCCAGCCACACCTTTGGAATACTTTTCAGAACCGCGATTGAACATGCGGTTGAATGCATCGAAGAAGCGGCCAAACAGGCGGTTCATGACTTTCGTCAGCCAGTCTGGTTTTTCATCGTGCCCTTTGAGCAAAATCGCAGCCAGTGCCGGTGACAAGGTCAACGAGTTGAAGGCCGAGATCACAGTCGAAATCGCTATCGTCATCGCAAACTGTTTGTAGAACTGACCGGTCAGACCTGTCATGAAGGCCAGCGGTACAAACACCGCAACCAGCGTCAGAGCAATCGCAATGATAGGGCCGCTGACTTCACGCATGGCTCTATAGGTCGCTTCTTTTGGTGACAGGCCCGCCGAGATATTCCTCTCCACGTTCTCTACCACCACAATCGCATCATCGACCACAATACCGATGGCCAGCACCATGCCAAACAGTGACAAGGCATTGATGGAATAGCCAAAGCCCAGCATCAGCGAAAAAGTACCGACGATGGAAACCGGCACGGCCAGCAAAGGTATCAGCGAAGCACGCCAGGTTTGCAAAAACACGATGACCACCAGCACCACCAGCGCAATCGCTTCCAGCAAAGTCTCGACGACGGCATGGATGCTTGAACGCACGAATTGCGTAGGGTCATACACGATCTTGTATTGGACTGAGCTAGGGAAGTCTACAGCCAATTCCTTCATTGCCGCACGTACCTGATCAGATACATCCAGCGCGTTGGCACCAGGCGCCTGGAAGATAGGTATCGCTACAGCCGGTTTATTGTCGAGCAAAGAACGCAAGCCATATTCGGAAGCATCCAGCTCTATGCGCGCCACATCCGCCAGGCGGGTGACTGCACCATCGGCAGAAGTCTTGAGTATGATCTCGGCAAATTCTGCTTCTGATTTCAAACGGCCTTGTGCATTTACATTGAACTGCAAAGGCGTACCCGGCACATTCGGTGATGCACCAATGACACCCGCAGCTACCTGCACGTTTTGTTCGCGTATGGAGTTGACCACATCAGATGCAGTCAGACCACGCTGTGCGACTTTTTGCGGGTCCAGCCAGACGCGCATGGCGTAATTGCCAGAGCCAAACAAGCCCACTTCACCGACACCCTTGATACGCGCCAGACGGTCTTTGACATTCAGCACGGCATAGTTGCGCAGGTAAGTCATGTCATAGCGGTCATCCGGTGAAATCAGATGCACGACCATGGTCAGTGCAGGTGAACTCTTGATGGTCGTCACACCCAGGCGTTGCACATCAGCAGGCAGGCGTGGCAAGGCTTGCGAGACACGGTTTTGCACCAGTTGCTGCGCCTTGTCAGGGTCTACACCGAGCTTGAAGTTGACGGTCACCGTCAGGTTGCCGTCACTATTTGCCTGTGACTGCATGTACAACATGTTTTCCACACCGTTGATGGATTCTTCCAATGGAGAAGCCACGGTTTCTGCAATCACCTTGGGGTTGGCACCGGGATACTGCGCCCGCACCACGACAGAAGGTGGCACCACCTCGGGATATTCCGAGATAGGCAACTGGAACATGGCCAGCGCACCGGCCAGCAAGATAATTACCGACAGCACCCCGGCAAAGATGGGGCGGTCGATAAAGAATTTTGAGATATTCATGATATTTTTCTATCTAATCTGTGATGATTAAGATTTGTTAGCTGGAGTAGCTTTATCTTCAGCGCCTGCAACTGGAGTAGCTGGGACGGGAGTCGCTTTGCTCATTGCCACCACATTAGGCGTGATGGTGTCACCAGGCCGTGTACGTTGCAGGCCATTGACGACGATGCGTTCACCGGCTTTGAGGCCAGATTCCACGATCAACAAATCTTCCTGCCTGTTACCCAGGCGTACTTCGCGGTAAGCTGTGTGGTTGTCCTTGTCGACTGCCAGCACAAAGCGTTTGCTTTGATCAGTGCCCACGGCTTTTTCATCTATCATCAGGGCTGCATGCGGTGCACCGCCGCCCAGGCGTACACGGGCATACAGGCCGGGCAGCAGCAAGCCATCCTGGTTTTCAAATACGGCGCGTACGCGTATGGTTCCTGAAGAAGTATCCACACGGTTGTCGATGGAAACCACCTTGCCCTGGCGCGAATAGCCTTCTTCATTCGCCAGACCCAGGAAGACTGGTACCTGGGTATTTTTCGCTTGCGCCGGGTTCACGTATTTCAAAAAGCTTTGTTCATCCACATCAAAGGATGCATACACTTGCGAGACCGATACCAGGGTGCTCAAGGCTGGTGAGCTGGCACCAACTGCAATGACATTGCCGACGGTGACTTCAGCACGCGAGATGCGGCCTGCAACAGGGGCGGTGATCTGGGTATATTCAAGATTGAGTTTTGCCGCCTTCAATGCCGCCTGCGCTGCCAGTACATTGGCGGCTGCTTCACGCGATGCATTTTGTTTTTCTTCAAAATCACGACGGGCAATGGCGTTTTCACCCAGCAGTCTTTCACCGCGGGCCACGTCAGAACCTGTATAGGCTGCACGTGCCTCGGCAGCAGCCAACTGCGCCTGGAAGCGCGCCACCTCAGCCGCATAGGGGCGTGGGTCTATGGTGAACAGCAAGTCACCTTTCTTGACCAGGCTGCCATCCTTGAAATGCACGGCAGTCAAGGTACCGCCAACCAGCGGGCGTATCTCAACTCTATCGACGGCTTCTAGCTTGCCAGAATAATTTTGCCAGTCAACGACATTGCGGCTGACGACTTCGGCGACATCCACCGTCGTGGCTGGTGGCGCTTCCTTGGGTGCTGCATGGCTGGTTTCTGCATGAATGGCACCCAGGGTGCCCGCACCGGCAATCAACATGACGATGGCGGCGCTGATAGCGATGGATTTACGGCTTGGTGCAGTTGAGCTAGTGGATGTAGTGGATTCAGACATGATATTCCTCGTGGATGTAGTAGGTAAATTACTGAGTTCTTGAGTGTCTTTTGCGTTGTCAGACATTTTGTTTTTCCTCCAGGGATACGACAGCAGATGTGTTCAAATCATCAGGAACGGCCAGGCGGCGGCGCAAGAAATCCGCCACTTCCACCAGCACAGGCTGATGCTCAGGCAATGAGGCATGCTTGATCCCGGCAAAACGGGCTACCTGCACAGGCACACCGACTGTGATCAGGGCTGCTGCATATTTTTCTGCCTCCACATGCAGGACATCATGTTCAGCCGTGGCGATAAAGGCGGGTGACAAACCACCAAGGCGGCTGGATTCCAGCGGTGCGGCATACGGGTGCAGGCGCTGCAAAGAGCGCGGCAGGTATTGGCCATAGCAATGCGCACATTCTTGCGGGGTCAGGTCAGACTCCAGTTTTTTGGCGTCACCCAGTCTTGTCATGCTGGGGTCCAGCATTGGGCCTATCAGTGCCTGCGCTAGTATCGGCGGGGCATTGCGGTCACGTGCTATCAGGGTCAGGCAAGTCGCCAGGTTGCCACCGGCATCGTCCCCTGCTACTGCCAGACGACTGGCGTCAGCCTTGATGCTGGCGGCGTTCTTGATGGCCCACAGCATGGCGGTGTAGGCATCTTCTGGTGCTGCCGGAAAAGGCTTGGCCGGTGCCAGTGAATAACCCACGGACAAGACGATGACATTGCTATTACGCGCAATGAAACGCGCCGGTACCTCCGCATCATTCAAGGAGCCGCTGATAAATCCACCACCGTGGAAATACAGCACCACCGGCAAAACTGCATTGCCCTGAGGACGATACAGGCGCAGAGGAATGCCCCCCAGCGGGCCGGGGATGAGGAAATTGTCTATCTGCAAAGAGAGCTCAGCCGTCTTCGTGGTTTTTTTTCTTTTCCTGGCCGGATTGCTGAGTTTACTGAGAATTGTTGCTGTTTCGTCCATCATCTTGTCGCGATTCGCGTCCTAGCTTAGTGAATGGAACGAATAGTAGGGGCGATGAGCCCTTAGATAAACGCTAATAATCCAACATGACTATTCCGTCAGCCCGACTAATCAATCATCAAATTAGGTTTATACTTCGTTCAGACGAATAGTCCTTGACTATGCCAACCAGTTATTCAGGAGTACCGCGATGGACCGCTTCCAGGCAATGCAAGTTTTCACCCGCGTGGTGGATTCCAACAGTTTTACCCGCGCCGCCGACAATCTCGGCCTGCCGCGTACCACGGTCACGACCATCATCCAGAACCTGGAAAGCCTGTTACAGGTGCGCTTGCTGAACCGCACCACCCGCCGCCTGAGCCTGACGCCAGACGGTGCGGCCTACTATGAGCGCTGCGTGCGTATTTTGGCGGACGTCGATGAGACTGAGTCCTCATTCCAGAACGTGGCACGCGGCCCCAAGGGCCAGTTGCGCATCGATGTGCCAGCCTCGATAGGCCGCCTGGTCTTGCTGCCGCAAGTCTGCGAGTTTTATGATCGCTACCCGGATATCAAACTGGTCATGGGCATGGGTGACCGCATGGTGGACATGGTGCAAGAGGCAGTTGACTGCGTGATACGGGTAGGTGAGTTGCAGGATTCCAGCATGGTGGCCAGGCGCATAGGCACTTTCCAGAGCATCACCTGCGCCGCGCCCGCCTATCTGGATTTGCATGGCGAACCGCAAACCCTGGAAGACTTGCAGCACCATCAGGCCGTGCATTATTTTTCCAGCCGCACGGGGCGTAACCGCGACTGGGATTTCATCGTCGATGGCAAGAACATTGCCCTGACCGTGGATGGCAAAATCTCGGTGAATGATTCAGAAGCTTACCTGGCTTGCGCCCTCAAGGGCTTTGGCCTGATACAGGCACCGCGCTTCATGCTCATGCCGCATCTGCAATCGGGCGCCTTGCGTGAAGTTTTGCCACAATGGGCACCTGCTGCCATGCCCATCTCAGTGGTCTACCTGGCCAACCGCCATCTCTCACCCAAGGTACGCGCCTTTGTCGACTGGGTGGCAGAACTCTTCCCACGCTGCCCCCTGTTCAGCGGCCGCGATGCTGAGTTCCTGAATGGCACGGGAGAATGCAATTTCGCCAAACCAGAACAAGCCACCATGGGCAACACCCTGCGCGCCATGCTGGAACACCAGAATGTGGCAGAAGCGGTGTATTGATGAGTTGGAATGCCTATGTAGCTTGGTCCGGGCCTCGCTAGGCTACGTATCGTAGGTTGGGCTACGTCTCATCAGCCCAACACTCGACGTTTAAATAACGTATACGTTTGTTAAGGCCCAGTGTTGGGCTGATACCCCGTAGCCCAACCTACGAGACTGACTCTGTGCCTCGGTGCCTCTGTGTTGAGTGGTCTTGAAGTTCGTAGATTGGTCCGGGCCTTGCTAGGCTACATATCGTAGGTTGGGCCAGGCTGTAGGTTGGGCTACGACTCATCAGCCCAACACTCGGCTTACAAATCACGTACTCGTTGAGCAGAGGCCCAGTGTTGGGCTGGTAAACCGTAGCCCAACCTACGGATTGCGTAGTTTGAGTCGACTCGTAGGTTGGGCCGGGCTTGTAGGTTGGGCTACGTTTCATCAGCCCAACACTCGGTCTCAACAAGCCTATCCATCATTTAAGCCACGCAGGCACTGGCCCCGCATCACTACCATACACATCCCACACACTGTCCGTGGGCGCTGATGTGGCAGCAGCAAGCATGGCGATAGCCAGATCAGGCCTTGCTATCGTGCGTTTCATGTCGAGGCGATGATTGGCATGGGCAGATAACATGGCGGCCGTTGCTGGCCGGGTCGTTTCGATTCCATTTTCTAATACATCAACCAGGCGCGGCGCACGCAGTATCATATACGGCAGGCCGCTCTCCATGAGCACCTGTTCCCTGTCCACGATATTCTTTTGCATGCCACGTTTTGCCAGGTTCAGCAAATGCCAGGTCAGTGATGATTTTCCTGGCCCCATGACCGAGAGCAGGATAATGCGTGGCAGCCTGGTATTTTGTTTTGCAGCACCCAGCACATTCACGAAGCCATCAAACATCACTGAGCGTATCAACTGTCTCGATGCAAATGCCTTGTGGATATCCACCGTAAAAAATACTGCCTCCAGCTCACCTGCCAGTGCCGCGGCTATGGTTTCCGGTTTGCCTATGTCGGCAATGACGGGCTTGATAAATTCTGTTGCTGCGGGCGGCTTGCGTGCAATGGCGCGCACTGTATGACCCTGGCTGGCCAGCAAATGGGTAATGGCTAAACCTGTGCCGCTGCTGGCACCGACTACTGCGTATTCTTTCATATTCATTCTCTTTTCTTTTGTTTATTCTTGTTTATATGCTTTTCAAAACGTCGACCAACTGGCTGTTCAAGGCAGGCGCGCTGGCAATAAAATTGGGGCTGGATAAAGTCCAGGGCTGGCCTGTCCAGTCTGTCACCTGGCCGCCTGCTTCCGTCACCAGCAAGGCACCGCTGACCAGGCCAGACAAGACATTGCCGTGCTGCCAGAATGCATCGAGTTGCCCGCTGGCGACCTGCACCAGTTGCATGGTGGCAGGCACAGCCATGCGTACCAGCAGGGCATGTTCCAGCATGGCGGTGACAGACTGGCCTATCTTGCTGTAAGCCAGCTTGCCTTCGCCCGGCGTCGCCTGGCCAGTGCTGACCAGGGCTGCCGCCAGGCTGGGTTTTTGCGATACTTGCAGGGGCTGGCCGTTCAGCAAGGCGCCACCACCGCGCACCGCTGTATAGAGTTTTGCTGCCAGCGGCTCAGCAGCCACCGTCAGGACAGGCACATTGTCACGCACCAGCGTTGCCGTCACTGCCCATTCTGTCGTACCGTGGATATGGTTGACATTGCCTTCTGCCGGATCAGCCACCCACCATTCGCCAGCAGGCAGGGGCCCGCTGGATTTTTCATCGTCCAGCCATTGCGCACCTGGGCGCAGGGCCAGTAAAGATGTACGCAATTGTGCAGTCACGGCATTGTCATTGTCTTCTATCATCGTCAGCAGTTGCGGCAGGTCGGCAGGACGCGCATCTGGTTTGAAGCGCTGGAGCAGCAAGTCAGCTGCCTGGCGCACGGCGATTACGGTGGCGTTTAATAACTGCTGGTCGTTTTCATATTGTGTTTGCATGATTATTTGCTTTCGCTAGAAGAGATAAAGTAGGGATATAATATGAGCTATCGCTCATATTTGAAACTCGCATTCATGCCAAAGATAATCAAGCAGGCCACCACCCCGCTGGCCCCTCGTAAAAACCCCACGCAAGCCCGCTCTGTCGCCACCGTAGAAGCCATATTGCAAGCAGCTGCTCACATTCTCGAAACTGAAGGCCTCACTGCCTGCTCCACCAATGCCGTAGCAAGAAAGGCTGGCGTCAGCATAGGCTCGCTCTACCAGTACTTCCCCTCAAAAGACGCCATCAGCAGGGCGCTGATACTGGAACAAACCACAGCACTCGTCGAAGATGCCGAGAAAATAGACCTGCAGCAGGGCGGCCGCAAGGCACTGGAAGACTTGATCGATGTCGCCATCACCCACCAGCTAAAAAGACCGGCGCTGGCAAAAATACTCGACGCAGAAGAACTGCGTCTGCCAGTAGCCGCAGACCTGAAACGCCAGTCCACCCGCCTGCGCAAAACCGTGCACGACATACTCTCTCAGGCAGATATGCCAGAAGGCGCAAACGATGCAGAAGTCATGGCCGATCTGATGGGCATCATCAAGGGCATGGTCGATGCAGCAGGTGCGCGTGCTGGTTCAGACTCCCCTGCCAGTGCAGCCAATTTGCGCAAGCGAGTGAGGAGGGCGGTGTTTGGATATCTGGATGCGGGGGATTGAATTTCTCGTGATGACCGATAGTCTGCATCTGGTAGGGGGCGCCATGCGCACCCTGCGCCGAGAATTTCACCGCCGAGGCAGGAATAAACTTGAACCCTCCAGCACTTCTCTGTGACTCTGTGTCTCTGTGGTGAGCTTTCAGGTCTTATACCTTTCGTCGATCAAAACGGTGCGTTAAAACGCAGCCTACGACACGGTTTGCAACTCGGCGATTTCTTTCATGCATGCCCAGCAATATGAAGCCAGCGAGCTAAATTGCAGCCTGATTCACATAAACACGAAACAGGCTTATCATCCAGTATCTTGCTCGTGTCAACGATCATGGCCAGGATGGCGTTTAAGCAGTTGCTTGCCAGATCGCCATGCCAGGAAACGCTTGCTTAATGCTAATGAAGCGCAGGCTGACCGTATCATGTGACCACTTTTCGAGAAATGAGCACCATGAATTCTTCATTGAAACCAGCTGTCTTTTTATGTGCAGCCATCGCGCTTGCCAGTTCATCCTGTGCTTACGCAGCCGATAAACCTGCTGCCCCGCCTGATCTGGCGCTTTCCTGCCAAAACCCGGTAAAGAAAGGCGACACTGCGCAAAGCCTGAAGAAACGCTATCCGGGAAACACCGCGGTGCAAGAAACCGAAGGCGCAGAAGGGAGTACCCAAAAAGTACTGGTGCTTTATCCGCAAAATACGATGAAACCCTACAGGGTAGAAGTGTACTTCGATGATGATGCAATGACCCGCCTTGTTTCCGTCAATATCAATAGCGAAAAAAGCCAGTGGACTTATCAGGGCCTGAAGCTACTCGATTCCGTCCAGGCCGTAGAAAAACAGAATGGCAAACCATTCACCCTGTATGGCTTTGGCTGGGATTACGGCGGCCACGTCACCAGTTTCAATGAGGGTGCTTTTTCAAAACCATCCGGCGATTGCTCCCCGCATTTCCGCTTCCAGCTACGTACTGATAAAAATGCGCCCAAGGCGATACTGGGTGAACAAAAAATAAAATCCAGCCTGCCTGCAGTAATCCAGGCACAGCCTTATCTGAGCGAAATATCGCTGGATTTTGTAGAGAAGAAATAGCAAGTCAGCGTAGGTACGATTAGCGTAGAGTAATCGTACACAGCCGTGCACCGAAAAAGAGAAAAGACCTCAAGCATGCAGCTTGATGCCGAAATAATTCAGTAGTATCGCTACGTCCAATCGGTAGATTGTTCTTGGGCCTCACATTCATGCATTTCGCAATAGTGAGATGCATGAATACAAGGCTCCATTTTTTTATATTTTTGCAATTATTTCCGGCTGTTGAATATTAAATCATGGATATAATACCTGCACTCGCCATGCAGGCATGGCGCTGATACCAAACAAGACAAAAAATCAAAACAAAATAAAGAAGGGGAAACCGTGCTCATTATCTGGGGGAAAATACATGTACGCAAAAATATTGGCTATGCTGCCGATTTTTGCCCGATCTGTCGCGGGCCGCAGGTATTCAAGCTGGTTCGCATCGGTCTGGCCAGCCATGTGTATTACATTACCTCCGGTGAAGGAGAGCTGGTCAGCCATGAGCGCGAATGCCAGCAATGCAAGACGCTGCTCAATGCCAATCCTGATGGGTATCTGACACTGTCCAAGAAAAAACAATCGCTTGCTGAGCTGATGAAGACGACTTTCCCAAGCTTGCCGGAAGTGTATAAAGACAGGATGGAGCTCGAAGAAAAAGTCACAAAAACCCCGACCCTGCTGACGCCGCAAGAGCGCGACATCATGATCACGACACCTTTTCATCTCTTATCACCTCTGGTAGAAATGCGCATAGGGCAGACTCGCATAGACATGGGCATTGGCCTGGCGCTGGTGGCTTCGTTTTTTCTCATTACCATCGTCCGTGTATTGTTAACGAAAATCCTGCCTTTTGATGAAGCACTCATCTTTCTCGCCTGCGCCCTCATCGCCTTGCTGGTGATAGGCTGGCAAATACTCACTGCCGGCAGCCGCTATGTCAAGCGCCGCATCATCCCTGTCCTCGGCCCCAACTTGAAACCCTTGAGGCCGACAGAAAGCGAGCTGAAATCAGCATTGGCAGAATTGAAGGCAGACCGGAAAAAAATGGCGACGAGATTGAATATCGCTGATCTGCAAAAATATTTTTGAAGGCAGCGTATTTCTTTCTTAAAGCATGGGTGACATTGATGGTCGAAAATTTGGGAATACCGCGTAGGTACGATTAGATTCTATGGTTCCCGTCAAGTTTTTATCGAGATGAGATCAGAATTAAAATCAACGCCGTTCTTGAACAGGCTAAAAGCAACTCGCAATATTTTACGTGCGATGATCATGATA
>NZ_JBMPOT010000014.1:0-172651 GCF_049340425.1 Undibacterium sp. JH2W
GACCATAGCTAATCGGTACCACCCCTTCCCATCCCGAACAGGACCGTGAAACGATTACGCGCCAATGATAGTGCTGCAACCAGTGTGAAAGTAGGTTATCGTCAGGCTTTTATTCCGCATACCCCCATTCAAGCAATTGAGTGGGGGTTTTGCTTTTGCGCAAACGGAAAATACTTCACGCCATTAGCCGTAACAGACATCAAAAGAATCAAAAACTAACCCCAAGACCTCTCAACACAGAGGCACAGAGACACAGAGTCGCACTGAGAAAAATAAGAAAAACAAAAGAACAGCAAAAAACATGAGAAATCTCTGCTTTGACTCTGGGGCTTGGGCTTTTGATTTCAATCCTGGACATGGCTCTTTAAGGCGCTAGCCTTCAATTCAGCAAAGTAAGGTGCGCTGCGCGCACCGCTGTTTCATCGATCAAGCGCGGTCTCGATCACACAACACGGACGATCAAGCAACGACGCTGGGCTCCAGCCTGCGCTGGAGCGACGCTTGTGAGGCTAACTCTCTTATCACCAGGGCGGCTGGCTGCCAGCATTGACAGTACGATCGGCGATGTTGCGTTCAAATCTTTGCGTCCAGATGCGCGTATTCCAACGCGAAACCTCTCAATCGCTGCCCCTGCGCAGGCAGGAGCCTAGCGGGCTGGTGCTCTAGCGGCGTTTGCTGATCAACAGAGATGCTGGATTTGACGAGGGGGCAAAAGCAAATTCTCAGGTTGTTATAGGCAATTAAAAAAATCTGATGCTTCTTCTTTACTTGTACGGAAGTAATTTTACTTGCAGATTTTTGTTGAGCATAAAACAGTAAACATTGTTTTGATGGCAGACAAATGTTAGATTGCCTCCCAAATTAATTAAGGTGATCGAATATGCAGGCAAGGAAAAAACTAGCAGGAGCTTTCATCGTTGTCTGTGCTATTGCGCTACTTTCTTATCGTTATTGGCCGCAACCCAGCACGGAAATTCCAGCCAAGACGGGCGCAACTAATAGCACAACGGGGCAGCCTCAAACGACAGACTCAAGCAGTGATCAAGAGCAAGTTTTAGTAGACCAGGCCTTACAAAAATTGGCACAACGTGGTTTGTATGACAGCGCTGCCAGAAAAAACTGCCTGTCATTTTTTCTTGAGGAAGACGACCCGAAAGCAATTGATATTGCTGTGCGTGAGCTGCACGATGCGGCCCAAAACTGTCCTGGGGACCCAGGCGTGGCACCAATTCGGGCTCGTTATCGGGTAGCCAAGCAGGGAACCGATATAGAAGTTTATGAGCCGGCAGAAGCGGGCTTTAAACTTTTGACGGATTGCGATGTGCTCGAATACCAGGCATATGCGATTGCTGAAGAGATTAAAGATCCTGCCCCAGGACTTAATCGCATCGTTAAGAGCGGGCGTAGTTATTTTCACTCAGCGCCGCATCCAAGTTGTAAATCTACCCAGGCATTTTTAGTTCAAGGGGATCAATTCAAGCCTCAGCATCAATATAAGGATTTCACCAAGATACTGTACACCCATCCTAAAACCCAGGAGCTAACGAGCGGCTGGATCTTGACTGCTGATATGGCTGCAACACCGGACTGAACCTCCTGGTCAGCTAAGAAACTGGAATAGCTCTGGTTCGCTGATCATGTCTTTATGGACAAATTCATTAAGGGATAAGGGTACAAACAGTTTAGTGAGCACTGTTTGGCAGACTTGATAAGGGAAGAGCAAGCAGCCTCCCCACCTTTGAAATGAGCGGTTCCGGGTTGTTAGAAAAAAACAATTAAAATTAGCTAAATCATTAAAATCAGAAAAAACAAGAAAGGGACTAGACAGAAGGCATGTCGCCCTCTATAATAATGCTTCTCTTGCGTTGGTGACACAACGTTGGTTTATCTGACTAGGCAATATATGGGTGCTTAGCTCAGTTGGTAGAGCGGCGCCCTTACAAGGCGTAGGTCGGGAGTTCGAGCCTCTCAGCACCCACCACAGATAAACAGCAAGAACGGTTAAGTAGTTTCGGAGTGGTAGTTCAGTTGGTTAGAATACCGGCCTGTCACGCCGGGGGTCGCGGGTTCGAGCCCCGTCCGCTCCGCCAGTATGAGAAAAGGCATATAATTCATTGAGTTATATGCCTTTTTCCTTTTCGAAGGCAGAAAAATCTACCTGTCAGATATAGCTACAGCTTGCGGTAATATTGGACTCCCCTTTACTTGTCTTCAAGCGTTTCTATATGTTCCCTACCACCTGCCGCAGTGCGTTCTTTTAACGAGGGATACTGTCCATTGACATGCGGGTTTCTGGCTCCTTCTCTCTTTCAGCCTTTGACCCCAAAAAGCTGTTATATGCCATTCGCGTCATTCGTTGTGATGCGCTTACAGCGGTATTTTCATCCGAGTATCTTCCCATAACTGACACACATAAACAAAGACCAACTTTCGTTGGTCTCGTCGTCAATTCCAGCTCCGATTTGATATTCACCAAGTCTTAACTGGACATTGATAGGTGCAATTATTTATAAATAGCGCAAATTAAGGCTGGTGATAAATAGTGCCGCATTTATTACAAAACCAAGAATCTTTCCAATACTGATAAAGACCAGGCCATTTTTGAGAATTAAATTGTATTGCTGTATATGTAAAATAAGCGCCTGCACCAATAAGTAAAACACCAAATAATTTCATTCCTATACCATCACCCATCAGCACAAAAAAACCAACAATAGCCATAATTATTGACCAGAGAAAACTTTGCTTTGCTGGTGGTGCTGCTTTACCTGCAAGAGTGGATTGCGATGTGCCACTTGTTGATGTTCTTACTCCCCCTACACCGAATGACCCACCTATGCCGGCGCCAGCAGAGTGACTGGTTGTAGATATATTTTGAGTGCCGCTGTCATACACTACTTCTAATCGTTGAGTATTTTCCGAGTTGCATTTAGTACACTGCATAGTTTGTTCCTTCAATGATTTGAACGTTTAATTGTCTTCTTAAATAATTTCCCAGTTTTAACCGGACTCGATTACTTTTTTAAAGTAATGATGTGCATTTGCTATACAGGTTACGTTTGTTAAAAGCGTAATTTATATTTAAATGGTAAAAACATCATACAATTAAAGCGCGAAAGAAAGTAGGTAAAAAACCATCAAAGTGGAATCTGCTCTGCAAGAAAGGGCGGATTCAAATTC
Source organism: Undibacterium sp. JH2W (assembly GCF_049340425.1). Lineage (NCBI taxonomy): Bacteria > Pseudomonadati > Pseudomonadota > Betaproteobacteria > Burkholderiales > Oxalobacteraceae > Undibacterium > Undibacterium sp. JH2W. The sequence continues at coordinate 3,181 of NZ_JBMPOT010000014.1, forward strand.
TCAGTGAATTAGGTGTCGTTTTTTCTCAAATACATTTTCATAGGTGCTGTAGATAACGATACCAACTGTACATACATAAAAAAAGACAAGCGTCGCTTGTCTTTTTTCGTTCGTCTTTCTACAGGCTTCAAACTTTGACTGAAATATGTGTCTGAGCTCACCGGCAAATACATAGCCGTTACCGTATCAGTTCATCACGCAGCCTGTGCGCTGTCCATCTCACCATCCAGTGCAAACACCACATCGCTGAGTAAGCTGGCCAGCTCTGCAGTCATGAGTACGAAGTCAGCATCAAAGCGCTCTTCTTCATTGCTCCCCTTGTCCTTGCTTTCATCGAGCACATCCAGCGGCTTGATGCGCTTGATCGTCAAGGTATCGGTCAGGACAAAGCTGACCTTGTCATCCCAGGTCAGAGCCAGCTTGGTGCATTGTTTGCCAGCAGTGATATGTTTCTGGATGTCATCTGGTTCCAGGGTGTAGCGCACATAGCGCACTGTCGCCTTGTCTTCCGTTGAAGACTTGAGCTCGGTATCCTGGTCTATGGTGAAGCCTTTGGGCGCTTCATTACCAGCCAGCCAGCCTGTCATGGCCGCTTGTGGGGAAGTCTTGGTACGCAAGCCTTCCAGTGGCAGCTTGTCGCAGCATTTCAGTAAGAGTTTGATGACTTCGTCGGCCTTGGATGGGCTGGAAGCGTCAATGACCAGCCAGCGGTTCACCGGATCTATCCAGATATTGGTATTGCGCTTGACGGCAAAGGCGCGCGGCAACAATTCTTCGGTGATGCGCTCTTTCAAGTCTTTCATGGCTTTGCGGCCAGGGGCGAAACCTTGCTCTTCTTCTATTTCCAGCGCACGTGCCTTTGTTACCTGGTTGATGACACTGGAAGGCAGCAATTTCTTTTCTGTTGCCAGAGAAATCAGGAATTGCTGATTGACGCTATGTACCAGTTGGTCATTATTGCGTGGTGATGCCCAGCCCTGGCTTTGCATCTCATTCGAGGCACATTGTGAAAAGGCAATACGTGACAATTGGGCATGCAACTCCTCGGCAGTGATTTTCCAGGGAGTTGTCAGACGAAAAACTTGTAGATTCTTGAACCACATAGCGTATCCAGACGAAGAAAACCTAGCATTCTACACGTCTGAGCTGGACCACTCACGACCAAAAATACCTCTTTCGCGGCGAGAAGTGAGGCTTCGTCGCTTTCTGGCATACAGGCTGGATGGACTTTGTAATACTTCTTCCATCGCAGCAGAACAAACAAACCGAAACTACACCAACAACACTTAAGGAGATCATCATGTTGAACCAAATCATCAGCGGCACACCAATGTATGTATGGGTAATTCTGGGCTTTCTGGCATTTCGCGGCATCAAAGCCAGCGTAGACCGCGAATTGACAGTCAGGGCCGTGGTCATTATTCCCCTGGTCATGCTGGGCTTGTCGGCACACGGTATCTTGTCAGGTTTCGGTACTGAGCCTCTGGTGATCGCTACCTGGGTTGCTGCGATAGCTGCAGGTGCTACGGTGTCATGGAATATGGTCAGCGACAAGAACGTACGTATCCTGGCAGACAGGGGTACAGTGTTCTATCGTGGTAGCTGGGGTCCGCTGGTCATGATGATGTCTATCTTTGTCATGAAGTATGTTGTCAATGTGGCTTTGCATGTGAGTCCGGCTTTGCACACCAATATGCTGTTCGCTGTCATTAGCACTGCCTTGTTCGGTTTGTTCAACGGTTTGTTCCTGGGCAAAATGTTGCATGTCTTGCTGATGTACAAACAAGCAATGTCATCCAACGCAGTATTTGCCAGCTCGGCAGCAGTGTAAAACGCGGCAGACTGGCTAAAGAAAGAGGATGGGTAGTAATTGGTAACAAGAAGATGCAAGATTAGCTTGCAGCATCTCAGACAGGGGACAGGGTAGACAGTATAATGTCCCCTGTCCTTATTTTATTTATTGTCAAAATACAATAAAAATTGTGTGCCATGCTAGCTGAACAAAAACAAGAATTACTGAAATTATTCCAGAATGCGGTAGAACCTCTGTTGGTCGGTTCCGAGCTTAAGCCCGTGATAGCGCTGGAGCGTCCACGCGATCCTTCTCACGGTGATGCCGCTTGTAATATTGCCATGCAGATCGCCAAGCCGCTGCGCAAAAATCCGCGCGAACTGGCACAGGCAATCGTTGCAGCAGTAGAAGCACAAAATAGCCCGCTGGTTGCCAGCGTGGAAATCGCCGGTCCTGGTTTTATCAATATCCGTCTTGCTGCTGCTACCAAGCAGGCTGTGGTCGCGACAGTGTTGCAAAAGGGTGCTGAGTTCGGTAAAAGCCAGCGCGGTGCCGGTGAAAAAGTCATCGTGGAATTTGTCTCTGCCAACCCTACTGGTCCCTTGCATGTAGGCCATGGTCGCCAGGGTGCATTGGGCGATGCCCTGTCTGCCTTGCTGGATGCGCAGGGTTACGCCGTCAGCCGTGAGTTTTACTATAACGACGCTGGTGTACAGATCAATAACCTGGCTTTGTCAGTACAGGCCCGCGCCAAAGGCTTTGCGCCTGGTGATGCAGGCTGGCCGGAGTCTGCCTATAACGGCGACTATATCGCCGATATCGCCAAGGATTTCCTTGCGAAACAAACCGTCTCTGCCGGTGACTGTGCACCTGTCACAGCCAGTGGCGATGCCGATGATATTGAATCCATACGCCATTTCAGCGTGACTTACCTGCGTCGTGAGCAAGATGCTGATTTGCTGGCTTTTGGTGTGAAATTCGATAATTACTATCTTGAAACTTCGCTCTACAAAGAAAACAAGGTAGAGACGACAGTGGCTGCCCTGAAGGCGGTTGGCAAGACTTATGAACAAGATGGTGCCCTGTGGCTGCGTAGCACCGACTATGGTGACGACAAAGACCGCGTCATGAAAAAGTCGGATGGCACTTATACTTACTTCGTCCCCGACGTGGCTTACCATGTCACCAAATGGGAGCGTGGTTTCCGCAAAGCCATCAATATCATGGGTAGTGACCATCACGGCACCACTGCCCGGGTACGTGGCGGCTTGCAGGCCCTGAATGTAGGTATACCTCAGGGTTACCCAGACTATATCCTGCACAAAATGGTCACCGTCATGAAAGACGGTGCCGAGGTCAAGATTTCCAAACGTGCTGGCTCTTATGTCACAGTGCGCGACCTCATCGAATGGTCGGCGGGCGGTGATGAGCAGCGTGGCCGTGATGCGGTGCGCTTCTTCCTGATTTCCCGCAAGGCCGACACTGAATTTGTGTTTGATGTCGACGTAGCCCTGGCGCGTTCGGATGAAAATCCGGTGTATTACGTACAGTACGCGCATGCCCGTATCTGTTCTGTACTGGCGCAATATGCGACCGATGAAGCCGCCTTTGCACCGCTGGCCAATGTCGATCTGTCCCCATTGACTGCACCCCGTGAAGCCAGTTTGCTGGCCAAGCTGGCAGAATATCCAGAAGCTTTGGAAAAAGCCCTGGATGAACTGGGCCCGCATCAGATTGCCTTCTATCTGCGCGATCTGGCAGGTGAATTGCATAGCTATTACAATGCCGAACGGGTCTTGGTGGATGATGAAGCAACCAAGCTGGCAAGACTGGCCCTGATGCTGGCAACCCGCCAGGTCTTGCGCAATGGTCTGGCCCTGATAGGCGTTTCTGCGCCTAACAAGATGTAACCCAGCAGACTCTAGCTAAGAAAATACGCTCAGAATTTAAGCTAACGAAACACGTCGGAGACGCATGAAAGCTCAACAGAACGCCCCAAAATCAAAGAATAGCCAGCGCGGCAGTACCTTGACTGGCATCATTATTGGCCTGGTAGTTGGGCTGGCTATTGCGGTGGGTGTGGCGATGGTGATTACCAAATCATCGACACCCTTCACCAATAAAAATGGCAAGTCGGATAAAGCTGATATCCCCTTGACGCAGTTACAGGATCCAAACAAGCCTTTGTACGGCAACAAAGATGCCGTCAAGGAAGCCAACAAGGAGTTGACGGCCAGCAAGCCTGCTGAAACGGTTGTACCGCCTAAGCCTGAAGTCAAGCCAGAAAAACCACCAGAGAAAACAGCCGCAGAAAAGGCTGCTGAAAAAGCCGAGCGCGCTGCCGAAGCTGCCAAGAACGACAATACCGACGAAAAATATATTTACTTTTTGCAGGTTGGTGCGTTTAAGGAACAGGCAGCAGCAGAAAACAGCCGTGCCAAGCTGGCATTGATCGGTTTTGAAGCCCGTATCGTGGAAAAAACTTCCGATTCAGGCACCATGTACCATGTACGTTTGGGGCCTTATTCACAACTGGAAACCATGAACCGTACCCGTTCCAGATTGTCAGAAAATAGCGTTGATGTTGCGGTTGTCCGTACTGTCAAATAAATCTTGAGTCATTCTTAGTTATTCTTAGGTAATCAGGAAATAAAGGAATCGTGATGCAATTCTTTAGTCACATCAAACGTCGTATGTTCATGCTGGCTGGTTTGTCCCTGGTGGCGGTGGCGGTTGGTGCCACACCTGCTGCTCCCCAGGCCAGTGTCGAATACCAGGTGCTAAAGCGTCCACAACCGGTAGACGCAGGCAAGAAAATTGAAGTCATAGAATTCTTTGGCTATTTTTGCCCGCATTGCTATGCGCTCGAGCCTTTGCTGGCTGAGTGGGTGAAAAAGCAGGGCGATAATATTTCCTTCAAACGCATCCACGTCAATTTCCATGATCTGGTGCCGCAGCAAAAACTCTACTTCACTTTGGAAGCCATGGGCAAGGCCGATGAATATCATATCAAGGCATTTCAAGCTTTTCACGTCGACCATAATCGCTTGCAGACCGATGCCGAGGTCATGGAGTTCGTCAGCAAGTCTGGGCTGGATAAGCATAAATTTAGTGAGGTCTATAATTCCTTTACTATTACTACCAGCAAGCTTAGCCGTGCGGCACAACTGTCGAATGCCTATCAGATTGACGGCGTTCCCTCAATTGCCATCGATGGCCGTTATGTAACTTCACCAGTGATGGCGGTTGCAAGCATGTCTCGCGTCACAGAAGATATGCAAAATCGTGCAGCGATACAGGTCCTGGACTTCATGATCGCCAAGATACAAAAGGAAAGAAACGCACCAGCGGCACCTGCTGCAACGCCTGCCACCGCCAGTGCTGCATCGGCAAAAGCGCCAGCCAAAAAGAAATAAGTACAGCACGCCCTAGTCCGCCATCCTGGCGGATTTTTTCATTGGAAATCATGAAAACTGTTTTTATCACCGGTGCATCTTCAGGCATAGGCGCTGCACTTGCGCGGGCTTATGCCGAACAAGGAGCCACCCTGGGCTTGCTGGCCCGTCGCCAGGAAGTGCTGGAAGAATTGCGGCTGAGTTTGCCGAATGCCTCTCAACATCATATCTATGCAGTGGATGTGACTGACCATGCTGCTTTGACCAGGGCGGCGCAGGACTTCATGCAGGCAGTAGGCCAGGTGAATATCGTGATTGCCAATGCCGGTATCTCGGTCGGCACACTCAGTGAATATGCGGATGACATCAAGGTGTTTGACAGCATATTGCAAACCAACCTGATGGCCACGGTGGCGACTTTTTCTCCTTTCATCAACGGCATGAAAGCCTATGCACAAAGCAGCGACTGCCGTCTGGTTGGCATAGGCAGTGTGGCTGGCATACGTGGTTTGCCGGGGGCGGGAGCCTATTGTGCGTCCAAGGCTGCGGTCATCAATTATTGCGAATCCTTGCGGGTGGAATTACGCGACAGTGGCATACGGGTGGTGACCATTGCCCCTGGTTATATCGATACACCGATGACCAGGGACAATCCCTATCCCATGCCATTTTTAATGCCTGTGCAGGCATTTTGCCGGGCTGCCCTGAAATCCATAGACAGGGCTGACAGCTATCGTGTCATCCCCTGGCAAATGGGAGTGGTCGCCAAATTACTGCGCAGCTTGCCCAACTGTCTATATGACGCAGTGTTTGCCAGGGCACGCCGTAAACCAAGGGCATCGACAGACTGAACCGTGACCGCATCATGCAAGAGCCAGCCGCAAAAGTGATTTCTCCATCAATTGCATGGACGGATGCCATAGGTACTGTCCACGCGCCAATTACGGCACCAGCGCGCATTGTCAGCCTGGTGCCCTCCATTACAGAGTTGATCTGTGAACTTGGGCTGGGACACAGTTTGGTAGGGCGTACCGGCTTTTGCATACATCCCAGGCAAACGGTGCAGGCTATCCCCAAGATAGGCGGCACCAAGGATGTGAATATAGAAAAAATCCGCAAGCTGGCCCCTACTCATCTGATCGTCAATATCGATGAAAATGAAAAGCCCACAGTAGAGGCTTTGGCGCAATTCATCCCCCATGTGATCGTTACCCATCCCCTGGTACCGAGCGATAATCTGGCCCTGTATCAATTGTTGGGCGGGATTTTTGCAGCGCAAGAAAAAGCCCTGGAATTGTGTGCGCGGTTTGAAACAGCCTATGCTGCTTTGGCCCCGTCATCTGGCAGTCAGCAACAAGTCGTCTACTGCATCTGGCAAGACCCCTGGATGACCGTCAGCCGTGACACCTATATCGCTGCCATGCTGGCCCTGATAGGCTGGCAAACCTGGTCCCCTCCGAATAGTATCCTGCGTTATCCTGGTTTCCAGTGGAGTAGTGCCATGCAGCATCCCATAGACAGGGTTTTGTTATCGACTGAACCCTATCGTTTTACTGAGGCTCATGTCGATGCCCTTGAGAAACAATTGGGCCTGCCCGTGCAACTGGTCGATGGTGAAATGTTGTCCTGGTATGGCAGTCGGGCGATTGCTGGCCTGCAATATCTACAACAACTGGCCAAGTAATAAGGTTATGTAATTTTCAGTATTAAACCCAAATTCGAAATACGTCTATACAATTTACACAAAAATGCCACACTGCAGAGCACAATAATTGACACTCTAATATGCCGACAACCATACTTCTGGGCATACCAGTTGAGGTTTTCTATATATTCTTGGAGAAGTTAGTTATGAGTAAGATGCGCAAAGCGATTTTACTTGCCCTGTATGGTGCAAGTGCAGCAACAGTTTTCAGTCCCGTAATAGGCTATGCGCAAACTGCTCCGGCAGCAGAAAAAGCCCCCGAAGCCGGCATACAAACCATGACCATCGTTGGTTCACGCCGCGCCAATACCAGCGCAACCAATACACCTTTGCCAGTCGATTTTATTTCCGTCGCAAAACAGGCAGAGCAGGGCGGTCAGTTTGACCTGGCCCAGACCCTGGCGAATATTTCGCCCTCTTTCAACTCCACTCGCCAGACCGGTGCTGATGGCGCTGATCTGATTGATTCTGCCGCCCTGCGCGGTCTGGGCTCAGACCAGACCCTGGTGCTGGTGAATGGCAAACGCCGTCATACGGTAGCACTGGTGAATTTGTTCGGTGCCCGCAACCGCGGTAATACCGGTACTGATTTGAATGCCATCCCTGTCATGGCGATCAGCAATGTGCAAGTCTTGCGCGATGGTGCTGCTGCCCAGTACGGTTCAGACGCGATTGCCGGTGTCATGGACATCACACTCAAGAAAAACCTGGGCTGCGAAGCCAGCTTTGGCTATAGCCAGTATTCTGCCGGTGATGGTAAAAACTACCTGCCATCTGCCTATTGCGGCATCGCCCTGGGTGAAAAAGGCGTGCTGGGCATTACGGTAGAATATACTGACCGCGGCCGCTCGAATCGTGCTGATCCAGGCAATCCACGTACCATCGGCGACACCAAGATGACCGGGCCGACTGTCTACCTGAACGGTGAAGTGCCCAACGGCGGCAATGATAAACTGTATTTCACCCTGGGCACGCAACAGCGCAAGGCATCATCTGCTGCCTGGGCACGCGGTGGCATAGGTTCTGACGATATTCCATCACGTAACTCTGCTGCCATGTATCCCAATGGCTTTGTGCCTTACATCAATGGTGACATCAATGATATCTACGGCACGGTAGGCTATAAATGGGATATTGGTGAATGGCGTGCCGACCTGTCGCAAACTTATGGCTACAACGAACTCAAGTACAACATCAGCAATACCTTGAATGCCTCGATAGCCAATAAAGACTTGCTGGCTGGTGGCAAGGGTATCAGCCCCAGTCGCTTTGATGCAGGTGGTTTCTCTTTCTCACAAGCGACCACCAATCTGGATTTTAGCCGCTTCTTTGACGGTTTCATGAATGGGGTCAACGTTGCTTTCGGTGGAGAATACCGCCGTGAAAACTACAAGATTACTCCCGGTGAGCCTGGCTCTTACAATGACGTCGATGGCCTGGGCTTTGGCGGCAATGCAGGTAGCCAGGGCTTCCCCGGCTTCCAGCCTGGTGACCGCACTGATAAAAACAGGAACAGCGTCGCTGCCTACGTCGATATAGAAACAGATGTGAGCAATCGCTTCAAGGTACAAACGGCAGTCCGTGGCGAACGTTATAGTGACTTTGGCTCTACCCTGACGGGCAAGCTGGCGGGCAGTTACAAAGTGTCTGATGATGTCCTGGTGCGCGGCTCGCTCAGCACAGGCTTCCGTGCGCCATCGCTGCAGCAAGTGTATTTCTCTTCGACCTTTACTGACTTCATCAGTGGCAAGCCCATGGATGTGGTACTGGCTCCAAACGGTGGCGCCGTGGCGAATGCTGCAGGCATACCCAAGCTCAAGGATGAAACCTCGAAAAACTATACCCTGGGCCTGACCTATAAACCCAATAGTGCTTTCGCCATGACGGCTGATTTGTATCGCATTGATATCGCCGACCGTATCGTCTTGTCCGGTCGTTTTGATGCAAACAATTACCCAGCCCTCGGCGCAACCTTGTCTGCACTCGGTGTAGGCCAGGCACAGTTCTTTGTGAATTCCATCAATACCAAGACCCAGGGTCTGGATTTGACGGCATCCCATAAAACCAATCTGGGTGCGGGCAAATTGTCTACCTACCTGGGTTTGAACTACAGCAAAACAGAAGTCACCAAGGTACAGGCCCCTGCATCCCTGAAAGGTTATGAAGATGTATTGCTGTCCGAGCGTGAGCGCCTGTTCATAGAGCAAGGTGGCCCAAGAATGAAAGCCACCCTGGCCTTCAATTATGACCAGGGTCCATGGTCCAGTGAATTCAAGGTAATACACTATGGTTCACAAACCCTGGGCACTTTCTCAGGTACGGCAGCGGGGGTACCAAATGCCTATTACGAGCCTAAAACCTCGGCTGACCTGTCTTTGACCTATGCCTTCAATGACACTACCAAGCTGACTGTAGGCGGCAATAACATTTTCAACGTCAAGCCTACCCGTCAAGACCCAAATGAAACCGACAATGGTTTTTACTATGACAGCGTACAGTTTGGCCTGGGCGGTGCATCTTACTTCGTCAAACTCTGGAAAAAGTTTTAATTTGTCTTCCGCAGGGGCATGACCCCTGCGCAGGAAAAAAAAGCCCTGCATGCAAATGCCAGGCCGTTTTTTTTGCCGGCTTAGATCTCATATAATTCCAAATTGTGGAACAATGAATTTCAAATTACGAGTATTCTTTTCTTTATCGGAATAAGGCAAAGTTACACCATTCGCGGCGCAGATATAAAACGCGAATCCCTTAAACCGATTTGAATGGAGTCTCACATGTCCCGTATATCTATCCCTGGCGTAGAAACATCCCCTGCAGCTTCCCAGCCTTTGCTGGCCGCCGTGAATCAACAATTGGGTATGGTGCCTAATCTGATGAAACTGGTTGGTAATAGCCCGGCTGCCCTGGAAGGCTATCTCTCGCTCAGTGGCGCGCTCGCCAAAGGCACTCTGAGTGCACAATTGCGTGAACGCATTGCCCTGACTATTGCAGAATACAATGGCTGCGATTATTGCCTGGCAGCCCATGCCTACCTCGGTAAAAACCTGGCAAAACTCAGCGATGCTGATATTGATGCAGCACGTGCTGCCCAGGCTGCCGATACCAAAACCCATGCAGCCCTGCAATTTGCCCGCCAGGTCGCAGAGCAGCGCGGCCGTGTCAGCGATACTGAGCTGGCCAATTTGCGTGCAGCAGGCTTTGATGAAGCTGCCGTCATAGAAATCGTCTTGAATGTGGCATTGAATGTATTGACCAACTATGTCAATAACGTGGCTCACACGGATGTGGATTTTCCTAAGGTAAATCCACGTTAATTCATCGCAAGCCAAGTCAGTGCTGACGAGGAGCAAGCTCCTCGTTAGTCTTGCAGCATTCAATCAGATGGAGTAAATCATGGATCTGGAATCAGCGATCAGCAAGCATGCCGAATGGAAAGTTAAATTTCGTGCCGCCATAGGCAAGAAATCACAAATGGATATTGGCCTCATATCCAATATCCATCAATGTGAAATCGGTTGCTGGCTGGACCATGAAGGCAAACAGCAAAATGCTCACTTGCCAGAATTTGCTCATCTGATAGACGCACACAAGCAATTTCATGTTGCTGCCGCCAAAGTAGCCAGCCTGATCAATATTGGTCAATATGTTGCCGCAGAAAGTATGTTGAACGGGCCTGTCTACACAGGCGTATCAAGGCAAATTGCCACTGGCATCATGAAATTGAAAAAATCTGTCGTGAATGTATGATCAGGTCTTGTTGGTCAATGTCACCCCGGCAATGACCAGCAAGCCGCCAACTATCATCGATGGCAAAATAGGTTCACCCAGGATCAGTGCTCCCAGGCTGATACCAAAGACCGGCACCAGGTTATTGAAGACAGCAGTTCGCGCCGGGCCTATGCTCTTTACCCCCTCGTAATACCAGACAAAGCCTATTACTGTACCAAAAGCACCCAGATAGACCAATGATGCCAGCACTTGCCAGCTCATGCGGGCAGGTTCAAAACGTGGCAGTTCCAGTACTGCGCCCAGGCCCAGCAAGAGCAAGCCCCATAAGGAGGCATAAGTGGTGGCAGCGATAGGTGACAAGCCTTTCAGGGCATGCCTGCCTATGATGGTATAGGCAGCCCAGCCGCAAATGGCAGTCAGCATGAAGAGTTCACCCTTGCCCAGCGATTGCGATAAATCATGCATGGCACCTATTAAATCGCCGCGGGTAATCACCACGGCTGCACCACCAAAAGCCACCATAATGCCCAGCCAGCGTATCTTGCTGAGCCTTTCTCCAAACAACATCGCCAGTGCCAGTGCAGTCACGATAGGGTTGAGGGCCACGAACAGGGCAGTGCGCCCGGCTGGCATATTTTCCAGAGCGGCAAAGAAGCACAGGTTATACAAAAAGATGCCGGTTGCTCCCAGCGCAAAGGTCGCATGCATTTGCTGCTTGCTGAGTTTGGGCAAGCCACCTTCCAGCCGCCATGCCATTAAGAACAATAAGACGCTGGCAACAGCAAAACGGATAAAGGCCGCAATCATATGCGGTATTTCCTTGGCGACCAGGCGCCCGGCGATGAAAGTGCCACCCCAGAACAGGGCGACACAGACGAGTTTCAGATAAGTGGAGACGGGCGCTTTGTTCACGATGATCCAGGCTATGCAAAAGCTTGTTAGCCTACACCAAAATCATGCTCCTGTTTTTCGTGAGTTAATGTACTTCCAATAGCAAGACACTGCGGGCAGCTACACTTATTTTTTGCGTCAACTCAAATGCCTGTCCGCTAAGCACATCCATGGCCTTGGCCCTGGCCGGTAGTATTTCGACAAAGCGTGCCATTGCCAACTCTGTGACAGCCGTATTTTTATTCATCACGACCATGAACTTGCGTTTCTGGTCGTAGCGAAAATACACATAGATGCCATCCTGAGGCGCAAAGTGCATCAGTTTGCCACTATGTATGGCGCTCTGGGTCTTGCGCCAGTTCAGCAGCTTTCTGACAAAGGCCTGTGCTTCCAGTTGTTTTGCATTGAGGCCAGCGCCAGTGAAGGCATTCACTGCATCACTCGCCCAGCCACCCGGGAAGTCTTGTCTGAACGCGCCATCATCCCTATGCTTGGTGCTGGCCATCAAAATCTCGGTACCATAGTAAAACTGTGGCGTGCGCGGCATGGTGGCGACATAGGTGATCGCCATCTTGAACAAGTCCAGGTCTTCATCGAGAGCGCTGTACAGTCGGCTGACATCATGATTGCCCTCAAACAGCACCATAGCCGATGGTTGCGGATAAAGCTGGTCATTAATCAGGGCTTCATACAAGGTGGCAAAACCGGAATGCAGGTTCTCTGGCGCAACCAGGGCCTTGCGCAGCGTGTCGTGCAAGGGATAATCCATCATGCTGGGCATATGCGAGACATAGCCATTGGCATTCTTGTGCCCGCGCAGCCAATGCGCTACCAGGTTGGGATTATCTGACCATTCTTCGCCTACCAGTGTCAGGTGGGGATATTCCTGCATGACGCGGCGCGACCACTCTGTTAAAAAGGCCGGGTCGGAATAGCCATAAGTATCCGCCCGTATACCTGCCAGCCCGGCATACTCTATCCACCAGATGGTATTTTGTATCTGGTAATTCGCCACCAGCGGGTTGCGCTGGTTCATGTCTGGCATATGGACTTCAAACCAGCCTTGGGTGTAATTCTTTTTATCGATGGCCGAAGCGTAAGGATCACTGACCGTGGTACGCGCATGGTAAGTCGGAACAAATTCGCTGTTATAACTGAGCCAGTCTTTACTGGGTAAGTCTTTCATCCACCAGTGACCATCACCGATATGATTCAGCACGATGTCCTGGATCACGCCTATGCCCCTCTTTTTGGCTTCGGCTATCAGTTGAAGATATTCTTCGTTGCTGCCCAGGCGGGCATCGACCTTGTAATAGTCGGTCGTCGCATAGCCATGGTAGGAATAGGTCTGCTGATTATTCTCCACTACCGGCGTCGGCCACAGCATGGTGTAACCCATGCTGGCGATATAGTCCAGGTGATCGCGTATGCCTTTCAGGTCGCCACCATGGCGGCCAGCGCTGGCATCGGCCCGGTCCAGCTTGTCGGTAAAGCCGGGCAAACTGTCGTTGCTGGCATCACCGTTGGCAAAACGGTCAGGCATGAGATTGAGGATGACGTCTGCCGGGCCAAAACCACGTCGCTGGGCAGCAGTTTTTTCACGTGTCTTGAATTCATAGGGGATGGCAAATTGCTGCATCCCCTGTTGCATGCTGATATTGAATTTGCCCGGGCGCGTAGCTGTCGATATTTGCAGATCCAGAAACAGATAATTCGGATTGCTCAATCTATGCGTGCCACTGATGTGCACACCGGGATAATTGATATGCGGGGTATAGCTGGCAATTTGCTTCCCATGCAACATGATCTGCAGTTTGTCACTCTTCATTCCTACCCACCAAAAACCGGGTTCCACATGCTCTATGGCTGGCTGTGCCTGGACCAGTACAGGAAGCAAGGCAGCCAAGCTGATGGCCAGACGTAAGACGCTCGTGATTTTCATTGTCTCTCCTGTTGATTGTCTATTTTTATTTTGTATTTAAACTACATTAAATCAGTAATTTCAAATTATTCGGTAAAATTTTTATGGTATTTTGAGAAGGTGTATGTATTTTTATTACATGCAATGCGAGGATGTGAAATCGGGGGAGGTGTTCAAAGCAGGAACTGGGGCAGGATTTTGCCTCTTTTTTGAGCTTCAATCATGCGCATAATTTGATATTTTGTAGTCTGGTAATTCAGGCTGTCAGAGTTCAGCCAGTATTGTTGAAGTCGCGCTGAAGGAGCGGCTCGCATCCCGGGAGGATATATGCAAGATATTTCAAATTTAAAATCCGTATTTAGCGGCGATATGCAGGCTCTTCAAGGCAAGCTCAAGTCCAGTCTGGCTGAGGTGGAAGAGAATGCAGCCAAATTCAAACTGGCCCTGCAAAATGCGGTACAGCCAGACACCAAGGCAGAGTTGGTCAGTGCCATCAAAGAGAAAGCCACGACGGCTCTGCATGACAATGGCTTTGCAGCAGATCTGGTATCGCAAATTCAAGCCAGCCTGGCGGCCCTCGGCCAGCAGTTACAAGCGCCACAGCTAGCACCTGCGCCGGTTCCTGCCGCCACAGTCGCTGCAGTAGCACCTGTAGATAGTACGGCAGTGGCAGCGGCGAGCAGCATCATCAACACACCTGTCAGTGTCGCTGACGCGGCCAGTAGCAAGGCGACCCTTGCTCCAGTCGCGAGTGTGCTGGCGGCGCCTGCTGCGGCCAGCCAGCCAGCTGCTGCCCCTACCAGCACGATAGCTGCGATCAATACGACTCACCCAGCTTACAGAGTGTATGACCCAAGTAATCCCGCCGCATTTGCGGAAGCAAATAATCCCGGTGGTGGCCCCAATCTGCTGGCCGCGGACCTGGTATTCAATCCTGACCCGCGGCCAGATTCTGTCCGCTCTTTAAAACGACCCACCGCAGAAATTGGCTCGGCGGAGTGGGGTACGCAATTGAAAAACTATGAAGTCGCTTATGAAAAACTCAGCAAAGATAATAACGACTGGAACCAAAAAAACATAACAATCCGTAACCAGACGCTGCTGGCTTCACCGTATGCGGCATTTGTGGGTACACAAGGGGTCAATCAGGCTGCGCTCACTGACCCTTATTATCTGGCTTATAAGGCTGATCCAAACAAGGCACCGGGCTGATAAAAGTATCCTGAGCTGCTTTTACTTCTGTAACGGAGATTTGTCACGCTAAGTAAATTCAGGTGACAGTTAGTCAGAAAATATCTATTCTTTCCCCCTTTGATGCTGCTGCTGTCTTTGTTGACAGCATGCGGCAAAATCGAAAGGCAGCCGGGTTGGTTGCCTGTTCAGGATGGGATATATGCATGCGTAATTGGAAGTCTACAGTTTGCCAGGCTAGTTTTTTAACGGCTTTTGTCTGCGGTTGTCTGGCATTTGTTCCTGCCAGCAGCGCGGTGGCCGCTACGGCGGCGATCCCCACTTATGGCTATGAAGTGGTGCACAGCTATCCGCATGATCCGAATGCCTTTACCCAGGGCCTGTTCTTCAAGGATGGTATCTTGTATGAAAGCACGGGTTTGCAGGGCCGCTCATCGGTGCGCAAAGTCCGGCTGGAAACTGGCGAGGTATTGCAAAAAATCGATTTGCCCGGGCAAATTTTTGGTGAAGGCATCACTTGGTGGGGCAAGCGCCTGATAGGCATTACCTGGACCTCGCAAGCGGGTTATGTGCTGGACCTCGATAGCTTTGCCTTTCAAAAAGAATTTGCCTACAAAGGCGAGGGCTGGGGCCTGACACGCAATGATAAAGAAATCATCATGAGCGATGGCACCGCCGAGTTGCGCTTTCTCGATCCTGAAACCCTGCATGAAACCCGTCGCATCAAGGTGACGGCAGATGGGAAACCTGTCGATCAGTTAAATGAACTCGAATGGGTCAAAGGCGAGATATTGTCGAATATCTGGCAAACCGACACCATAGCCCGCATTGACCCCAAGACAGGCAAGGTCACAGGCTGGATCAATTTGAATGGTCTCTTGCCCATGGGCGATCGTATCCTGGCTCACCCCGATGTACTCAATGGCATTGCCTATGATGCTGCCAAAGACAGGTTGTTTGTGACCGGAAAATTATGGCCCAAGCTATTTGAAATTCGTTTGATCAAACGCTGAACGGGTGATGAGGAAGTTTCTATATCTGCTGCTGGCAGCCTGCTTCATGAGCGTGCTGTCATCTACCAGCATGGCGGCTGATGGCGAACTGGAAAACCGCCTCATCAAAGCCCTGAAAATTAAAAAAAATGGTCTTGACCGGCAAGCCAGGTCCAGACCTGTGATCCTGGCTTATCAGCAGGCGGGCATATTGAAGCGCAGTCGTAACAGGCGCATCGATTACATGGACTTTTACATAGTCGACAAGCCAGCCAGTTTCATGGGGCAAAAACTGGTCTTGCTGGAAGAAGAATATATGGATACCTGGGTAGGCTGCTGTGTCAGTCCTGGCATGGGGCTGGCTGTGCAAGTCAGCTCAAATACGGATGCCATGGAAAAGTTCGCGCTTGAGAACGCTTGCACCCTTACTCCCCATTTTGATCTCAAGGCCAGGTTCAAGGATTATCTCATCAAGCATCAATTGCCTGTGGCCGATTATGCCTATCTGAGTTGTCGCGAAAGGGATTTGCCGGAAGACGAGTGAACGCTTGTATATGCTTGCTTTTTTGTATATAAAGTAGGTCTTGCCTGCACTGTCTTCCCCTCCTGAAAGGAAAGCGTCATGTCTGAGCCTTACCGTACCCCGTCTGATATCCATCCCAGCCTGATTTATGATGATGCACCTGCCGCCATAGACTGGCTGGTCAAGGCCTTTGGTTTTACTTCCCGCTTTGTGGTGCCTGGTGAAGGTAATCGCGTAGAACATTCAGAGCTGAGCCTGGGCACAGGCGTCATCATGATCGCTTCGCCCAAGGCCGAAACCCATCATGTCAGCCCCAAATCATTGACCGGTATTTCGCAGGCACTCAGCGTCTATGTGGATGATCCAGATATCCATTATGAACGTGCCATGGCCGCCGGTGCCAAGCTGGTGCGTCCATTGCAAACTGAGGATTATGGTGCCAGGGGTTATATGGTGCTTGATCCCGAAGGCCATCTCTGGTATTTCGGTAACTACCGGCCAGGTGAATACTGGCAGGACGCGAAAGACTGAACTGTCCATCACCCATTAAAGGAGTTTACTCATGCATAAAGGCAGCTGCCATTGCGGCAAAATCGCATTTGAAGTAGAGGGGGAGATAGATAGCGGGCTGGCCTGTAATTGTTCCATCTGCCAGCGCAAGGGTTCGCTGCTCTGGTTTGTGCCATTCGCGAATCTGCGCTTGCTGACGCCGGAAGACGCTGCCAGTAGCTACCTCTTCAATAAGCATGTGATACAGCATAAATTTTGCCCGGCTTGCGGCATGCATCCCTATGCTGAAGGTGTAGACCCCAAAGGCAACAAAGTGGCTGCCATCAATTTGCGCTGTCTGGAAGATATAGATCTCGATAGCATACCCGTGCATCACTATGATGGCCGCGCTTTATAAAAGTTGATAGAAGGATGAGGATGCTGAAAAAACACCTGGGCAAGGCAGCTTTATTCATGGCGATCTTCTGCCTGGGTTTGCTGTCTGCCCAGGCAGCAGACTCAAGAGACGAAAAAAGCGCAGCGCTGGTCAGCCAACTGACCAAGCTGTCTGACGATTGGGACATCGCCATCGTCCGCAAGGACAAGGCAGCCATAGAAGCTAATATGGCGGAAGATTTTCGTCAGATAGATGGCGATGGTGATCTCGAAACCAAGACCAGTTTCGTCAATGGGTTGATGTCGGATAAACTGGAAATTGATCCCTACAAGGTCGAGGATTTTGAAGTGCGTCTGTACGGCAATGTCGCCTTGCTCAGTGGCCGCACCAATATGACTGGGCGTTATGAGGGTAAGCCCTTTGTATCGCATTACCGTTATATTGATATCTATGTGCAACGTGATGGCAAATGGCAGATAGCCAGCGTACAGATCAGTAAAATACCTCAGCAATAAAATATATAGCCCCGTCATCGCACGGGGCTATATCCTTTTGCACTTATTTCACGACAAAGCGTATTACTCCATCCGCGTCGAATCGACGGTGCAAGACACCGTCATACCAAAGCTTGTGCAAATGCGCCAGCGCCTCGCCTATGGCGAAAGTCAGCTGGTGAGAATCGAGTGGGCGACGGAACATGAGAGGGACGATGTCCATCGCTGATTGTGGAATGGCACAGGCGGTCTTCACTTCTTCCAGCCGTTCGGCATGATGGTCTTGCAATTGCTGTACGCGGGTATGCAAGCCCTTGAAGGGTTTGCCATGTGAAGGCAGGATCAGCACATCTTCTGGTAAGGGCAGGTATTTTTGCAATGAATCCATATACTGTTGCACAGGATTGGCTTCCGGTTCTATCGCAAACACCGAGACATTGGTAGAAATGCGCGGCAACAGCATATCGCCAGAGATCAGGATATTCAGCTCGGCGCAATACAGGGATGCATGTTCAGGTGAATGGCCAAAACCGGTGATGACTTGCCAGTGACGTTGGTTGATGACGACATCCAGGCCTTCTTGCATGCGGTGGTAGGCTGTTGGCACAGTAGGCACCAGCCTGGTGTAATGGGTTTTTCTCTCCTGTATCTGTTCCTGCATGCTGCTATCGACCAGGCCATGCTTGCGAAAGTGCGGAAACATGGCTGTGCCATCCGCACCTGGCAGGCTGGCCGACATCATGCGGGCAAAGGCATATTCGCCTGCCGTCATCCACAGTTGCACGTTCCAGCGGCTGCACAGCCAGTCAGCCAGGCCTATATGGTCGGGGTGGCAGTGGGTGGCGAGGACGCGAATGATGGGTAGGCCGCGTAAATGGTTGTTCAGGTCGCCGAACAAGATTTCCCAGGCATCACGGGTGGCGTCGCTGGCGATGCCGCAATCCACCACTGTCCAGCCACAGACCTTGCCCTGGCTGGTTTCCAGCTCATCTTCCAGCAGCCACAGATTGATATGGTTCAGCGCAAAGGGCAGGCCCATGCGTATCCACAGCACGCCCGGCGCGATTTCCATGGTCTTGGCTGTGTCGGGCAAGGTCTCGCCAAAAGGGTAATGGAGTTGTTGTTCTAGCAAATTCATGGCTGTCTCTGGTTATTGTGGCGGCTTTATATCTGCTGCCTGTTTTCTCATTATGGATGACTCCAGAAGCGCTGGAATAGCCTACAATGCGATTTAAAACTATTTGACGTTAACGTTAACTGTACATTGTAATCAGAAAAGCTTTTCTGTGTTTTTCACCAGATGTTGACTATGGCCACCTATACCATTACCGAACTTGCCCGCGAATTTGATATTACCCCGAGGGCGATACGATTCTATGAAGACCAGGGTTTGCTGAGCCCCATGCGTGAAGGGCCGGGCGGCCGCAATCGTGTCTACACGACGCGGGAGCGCACCCATCTGAAGCTGACCCTGCGCGGCAAACGTCTAGGCTTGAGTCTGTCCGATATCAAGAGCCTGGTCGATATGTATCGCTCTCCCAAGGATACAGAAGTACAGTTGCAGAGTTTCCTGGTGGTGCTGGCCAGGCACAGGGCAGCGCTGGAGCAACAGCGTGAAGATATAGAAATCATGCTGGCAGAAATCAGCGCACATGAAGAAAAAAGCCGCAGCTTGCTGGGTCAACTGGATCATGCAGAAAAATAAGTCCTGCTTAGTAAAATTAATAAGATGAATAAGAATGTCATGGATTGGATGAACAGTTTGATAATGCTCATGCCGGGCTTGCAGTCGAAAAGCATCAAATCATTGAATTGACGTTTACGTAAACGTCAATTAGACGTATTATTTTTGCCTGAGATGGTTTTTCCTTGGCTATTGGGGGTTTTATGAGTAATCAGGCAATGCAACAAACCACAGCGGCACTGGATCATAAACTGGCCCTGAGTTTGCTGGAAAGCTTCAACGCTCAGGGCGCCCTGATGGCCTGGGATGCCCGACTGACCAGCATCACACCCGGTGCATGTGAAATCAGCCTGCCTTTCAGTGAGGTAGTCAGCCAGCAGCATGGCTATTTCCACGGTGGCGTGATAGGCACGATAGCCGATGCAGCAGGTGGCTATGCAGCGAATACACAATTGATGCCGGTGAGTGAGTGCTTAACTGCAGAATACAAGATCAATATCGTCGCACCCGGCAAAGGCGATACTTTAATCGCCCGTGGCAAAGTATTAAAGGCAGGAAAAACTTTGGTGGTATCCAGTGCAGAAGTGTTTGTAGTGCATGAAGGTCAGGAAAAACTTTGTGCCATCATGCAACAGACTTTGTTTGTGATACCCAAGGCAGAATCTCAGGTGTAGGTAGTACTATGGCTGGCGAGCTTGATCATAAATCAACATAAGCCAGCGAATTTTAATTTTATAAAAGTGTGAGGACGACATGCTCCATTTACCAGGTTTGACTTTTGATCACGGCGAAGACATCGCCGCTTTGCGCGAAGCCGTGCAGCAATTTGCCCAGGCAGAAATCGCCCCGCGCGCCGCTGAGATAGACCGTAGCGACCAGTTCCCCATGGACTTGTGGCGCAAGATGGGTGATCTCGGTATCCTGGGTGTGACAGTTAGTGAAGAATACGGTGGTGCAAACATGGGTTACCTGGCCCATATCATTGCCATGGAAGAAATTTCCCGCGCTTCTGCCTCCGTCGGCTTGTCCTACGGCGCTCACTCTAATCTGTGCGTCAACCAGATCAAGCGCAATGGTACGGAAGAACAAAAAGCCAAATACCTGCCCAAGCTGATCAGCGGTGAACACATAGGCGCACTCGCCATGTCCGAGCCAAATGCCGGTTCCGACGTGGTCAGCATGAAGCTGCGCGCCGACTGGAAGGGTGACCGCTGGGTCTTGAACGGCACCAAGATGTGGATAACCAATGGCCCTGATGCTGACACTCTGGTGGTGTATGCCAAAAATGACCTGGAAGCTGGCCCACGCGGCATGACAGCTTTCCTTATAGAAAAAGGTTTCAAAGGCTTCAGCATTGCGCAAAAGCTCGACAAACTCGGCATGCGCGGCTCCCACACTGGCGAGCTGGTATTCCAGGATTGCGAAGTCCCGGCAGAAAACGTGCTCGGTGGCTTGGGCAAGGGCGTGAATGTGCTGATGTCTGGCCTGGATTTTGAGCGTACTGTCTTGTCCGGCGGCCCTCTGGGCATCATGCAAGCTTGTATGGATGCCGTGGTTCCTTATGTGCATGACCGCAAGCAATTTGGCCAGCCTATCGGTGAATTCCAGCTCATGCAGGGCAAGCTGGCAGACATGTATTCCACCATGATGGCTTGCAAGGCCTATGTCTATGCAGTTGGCCAGGCTTGTGACCGCGCCAAGACACCAGAGGCAGTGCGTGCCCTGCGCAAGGATGCGGCCGGTGCGATTTTGTATTCAGCAGAAAAAGCCACATGGATGGCGGGCGAAGCCATCCAGACTTTGGGCGGCAACGGCTATATCAATGAATACCCGGTAGGCCGCCTGTGGCGCGATGCCAAGCTGTATGAGATAGGCGCGGGCACCAGCGAGATACGCCGCATGCTGATAGGCCGTGAATTGTTTGCAGAAACCAAATAAGCCATTTGCGCTACACTGGTCGACTTATGACTCAACTGCATACTTCTACGCCCCTGCTTGAACACAGGCGTCTGTCAGCCAGCCTGTCCAGATCAGTCTGGCTGAAGATGGAAAACACCCAGCCTTCAGGCTCGTTCAAGCTGCGCGGCATAGGCTTGATGTGCCAGCGTGCGGCTGCCAACGGGGCCAGGCACTTTGTCTGCCCCTCTGGCGGCAATGCCGGGTTTGCAGCAGCAGTGGCAGGTGTGGCGCTGGATGTGCAAACCACTATATTGGTGCCGCAAACCACGCATGAAAGCGTGCGGGCAGCTATACGTGCTATTGGTGCCACTGTCATCGTAGAAGGTAGTGTCTGGGATGAAACTAATCAGGCTGCCTTGCGTTTGTGCGAGCAGCCGGGTGCAGTGTATATCCCGCCATTTGACCATGCCGATATCTGGGATGGCAATGCGACGATGATTGATGAAGTGGCGGGCAAGCTCGATTTTGATGTCGTGATTTGCTCCGTCGGCGGTGGTGGCTTGCTCAGTGGCATCGCCCTCGGGCTGGAACGCAATGGCCTGGGCCATATCCCCATCATCGCCTCAGAGACTGAAGGTGCAGCATCCCTGCATGCAGCCGTGCAGGCCGGTGAACTGGTGACCCTGCCAGCGATCACCTCCATCGCCAGCACCCTGGGTGCGCGCAAGGTGGCGCAACAGGCATTTGACTGGACACGCAAGCGTACTGTCCACACCGTCACCGTCAGCGATGCCCAGGCTGTGCAGGCTTGCCTGGCTTTTGCTGACGATATACGCACTCTGGTGGAACCAGCTTGTGGCGCAGCTTTGGCAGTTGCTTACCAGAACTTGCCAGTGCTGGCTGAGTATAAAAAACCACTGATCGTGGTTTGTGGCGGCATCGCCGTGGATTTGGCTAAACTACAGGCTTGGAAAAACCAGTTCCAGACCGCAGTTAAAACTGAGTGAGCGCCAACCATGCCCCACACCCATTTCCCCAAATTGCTGTCTTCACAAATCGCCTTTGATATCGCCAGGACGATACTCGATGGCTTCGACAAGCATTACCACTTGTTCAGGGCCAGCAGCCAAAGGGCAAAGCAGCAGTTTGAAACTGGTGACTGGAAGGCCGCACAAATTGCCGCACGCGAACGCATAGGGTATTACGATACCCGCGTGCGCGAATGCGTGCAGGCACTGGAAGATGAATACGCAGAAGAAGATCTCAGTGATGAAGTCTGGCGCGAAGTCAAACTGCATTATATGGGCATGCTGATAGACCATCTGCGTCCTGAGCTGGCCGAGACATTTTTCAACACTGTCTGTACCAAGCTCTTGCACAGGAATTATTATCACAATGATTTCATCTTCGTGCGCCCGGCAACCTCGACTGAGTATCTGGAAAGCGAAGACACGCCACCGAGTTACCGCGTGTATTACCCAGCAACCGATGGCTTGAATTTCACCATCAAGCGCATCGTCACGAATTTTCAGCTGAACGCCAAGTTTGAAGACCTGGACCGTGATGTGGCCCTGGTGGAAGCACGCCTGCGCGAAAATTTCGGCCCGGCCAAGCTGGAGCCGAATCACCAGATACAGGTATTGGCCAGCCTGTTCTATCGCAACAAATCAGCCTACATCATAGGCAAGGGCATCAATGGCAATAAGGAATATCCCTTTGTCATTCCCGTCATGCATAAGCGCAAGGGTGAGCTGGTACTCGACACGGTGATTTTTGACACCATGCTCATTACGGTTTTGTTCTCTTTTACGCGCGCCTATTTCATGGTTGATATGGAAGTGCCATCGGCCTATGTGCAATTCATACGCAGCATCCTGCCCAAAAAGCCGCGTAGTGAAATCTACACCATGATAGGCCTGCAAAAACATGGCAAGAATTTGTTTTACCGCGACTTTTTGCATCACCTTAAATATTCATCTGACCGCATAGAAGCCGCACCCGGCATACGCGGCCTGGTGATGCTGGTGTTTGCGCTACCGTCTTTCCCGTATGTATTCAAACTCATCAAGGACAGTTTCCCGCCTCCCAAGGAAACCACCAAGGCCCTGATCAAGGAAAAATACCTGCTAGTGAAAAACCATGACCGCGTAGGCCGCATGGCTGATACGCTGGAATACTCTGATGTGGCATTCCCGCGCTCACGTTTTTCTGAAGAATTGCTGGCCGAGATCAAACAATATGCGCCTTCATTATTGGAAGTGAATGATGATGAGGTCGTCATCAAGCATCTGTATATAGAACGCCGCATGACACCGCTGAATATCTGGCTGACCGAAGCCGAGCGCGGTGGTGATATGGCTGCGATGGAACATGGCCTGAAAGAATATGGCAGCGCCATCAAGGACCTGGTGGCAGCCAACATCTTCCCCGGTGATATGCTGTATAAAAACTTCGGTGTCACCCGCCATGGTCGTGTCGTCTTTTATGACTATGATGAAATCGAATATATCACTGACTGCAATTTCCGCAAGATACCTTTGCCGCGCAATGAAGAAGATGAAATGTCTGCCGAGCCCTGGTATCCGATTGCAAAAAATGATGTTTTCCCAGAACAGTTTGGCACTTTCCTGCTGGGGAATAAAAACGTCAAAGAATATTTTATGAAGCACCACGCTGACTTGCTGACCGCCGAATACTGGCAGGCACGCAAGAAGCGCATAGTCGATGGCAAGGTGGATGACGTGTTTCCCTATCCGCAGGAAATCCGCTTTTGCAATCAGGCTAGTAGCACAAGGTAGAACCAATTTAGAAAACAAGTGCTTGCCCGTTTCATGGCGAGACTACCCTCATTAGTCAGGCAGTCAATCTGCTTTTATTTTTGGAGAACAAGATGAATGATCCTATCGTAATCGTTGGTGCCGCCCGTACCCCTATGGGTGCTTTTCAGGGCGATTTTTCTTCCCTGACAGCCAGTCAGCTCGGTGCAGTTGCCATCAAGGCCGCAGTCGAGCGCGCCGGTGTCAAGCCAGAGCTGGTAGAAGAAGTCTTGTTCGGTAACTGCCTGATGGCAGGCCAGGGCCAGGCCCCGGCACGCCAGGCTTTGCTGGCTGCTGGTTTGCCAGTTTCCACTGGTGCTGTGACTTTGTCCAAGATGTGTGGTTCTGCCATGAAGGCCACCATGATGGCATTTGATTCCATCAATGCCGGCAGCAATGAAGTCATCGTTTCTGGCGGCATGGAATCCATGACCAATGCCCCTTACCTGATCCCCAAGGCACGTGGCGGCTACCGTATCGGTCACGGCATGATGTATGACCACATGATGCTTGACGGTCTCGAAGATGCCTACGACAAGGGCCGTTCCATGGGTACCTTTGCTGAAGACTGTTCAGCCAAATACAATTTCAGCCGCGAAGAGCAGGATGCATTTGCGATTGCCTCCGTCAAGCGTGCACAGGCTGCAACTGCCGACGGTTCTTTCGCATGGGAAATCGCCCCCGTGACAGTATCAGGCCGCGGTGGTGATGTCGTCATCGACAAGGATGAAGGCCCGCTGAAAGCCAAGCTCGACAAAATCCCTGCACTGAAACCAGCCTTTAAAAAAGATGGCACGATCACTGCTGCCTCTTCTTCTTCCATCAATGACGGCGCTGCGGCACTGGTCTTGATGCGTGAATCCAAAGCCAAAGAACTGGGCTTGACACCAATCGCAAAAATCCTTGGCCACGCCAGCAATGCGCAGGAACCAGGCTGGTTCACCACAGCACCAGTTGGCGCTATCCAGAAACTGTACAAAAAACTGGGCTGGACGACGGATGATGTTGACCTGTTTGAAATCAACGAAGCTTTCGCTACTGTGCCTATGGCAGCGATGAAAGAACTGGACATCCCGCATGACAAGGTCAATGTGCATGGTGGTGCTTGTGCGCTGGGTCATCCTATCGGCGCATCTGGTGCGCGTATCATCATTACGCTGATGGGTGCCTTGAAGAAGCAGGGTAAAAAGCGTGGTGTGGCTTCGCTTTGTATTGGTGGTGGTGAGGGTACGGCTTTGGCAATTGAAATGGTATAAGCCTTGTTTTAAGCTCCTTCCCCTTCAAGGGAAGGGGATTTGAAAATCTTCACCCATTGGAAAAACCATGCCAGTCGCTTTAATTATCGGCGCATCACGCGGTATAGGTCACGAGCTGGCCACGCAATACAAGCTTGCAGGCTGGCGTGTTATTGCCACTGCGCGCAAGGAAGAACATCTGGCAGCTTTGCAATCAACGGGCTGTGAAGCGCTGCAACTGGATGTAACCAGGCTCAATGATTGCACCGGTCTTGGTGAGCGGCTTCATGATGAAAAGATTGACGTAGCCATCCTGAACGCCGGTGTTTTTGGCACCCGCACAGAAGCCTTGACTGCACCGCCACAATCCGAGTTTGATGCGGTCATGCAGACCAATGTCCTTGCTGCAATGCGCATACTGCCCTTGGTTTTGCCATTGGTAGAAAATGCTGCAGGTAAACTGGCAGTGATTTCTTCGGCCATGGGATCAATCAATATGCGGCAAAATTCTTCTGGCTGGTTATACCGTGCCAGCAAGGCTGCATTGAATTCGATATTGAAAGATGTATCCCTGGAAGCGGAAAAATCGGCGTGCGTGAGCTTTCATCCTGGCTGGGTACAGACCGACATGGGTGGTGCTGGTGCTGATATCACCGTCAGTGAAAGCGTCAAAGGCATACGCAATACGCTGGCGTCTTTGACGCATGCCGACAACGGCAGGTTTTTGAATTACGACGGTAGCAGCCTGAGTTGGTAATCCTCAGACGGCTCCGCGAACAAATATAAGAACTTAGGTAGAAATCACTATGTTACTCACTCCAGAACACGAAATGATACGCGACGCCGTGCGCGTCTTTGCCCAGGACCGCCTGGTGCCTAATGCGGCACGCTGGGACAAGGAACATCACTTCCCCGCAGAAGAATTAAAGGAACTGGCGCAAATGGGTGCCTATGGCGTGGCCGTGCCAGAAGAGTTTGGTGGCGCTGGTATGGATTATTTATCGCTGGCCCTGGTGCTGGAAGAAATCGCTGCCGGTGATGGTGGTACCTCCACCGTGGTATCTGTCAATAATTGCCCGGTCTGCAGCATCGCCATGATGTATGCCAATGATGCACAGAAAAAACAATGGCTGACGCCTTTGGCACAAGGCGAGATGCTCGGCGCTTTTTGCCTGACTGAACCGCATGCAGGCAGCGATGCATCGGAACTACGCACAACCGCAAAACGTGATGGCGATCATTACGTCATCAACGGCGTCAAGCAATTCATCACCAGCGGCAAATACGCCGATGTGGCAATCGTCATGGCAGTTACCGATAAAGAAGCAGGCAAGAAGGGCATCAGCGCCTTCTGGGTGCCCACCAGTGCGCCTGGCTATATCGTCGCCAGCCTTGAACAAAAGATGGGCCAGCATTCGTCCGACACTGCACAAATCCTGTTCGAGAATTGCCGCATCCCGGCAGAGAACCTGATAGGTGAAGAAGGCATGGGCTACAAGATCGCCCTGTCTGGCCTGGAAGGCGGTCGCATAGGCATAGCCTCACAATCAGTCGGTATGGCAAGAGCCGCCTTTGAAGCAGCACTCGCCTATGCCAAGGACAGGACCAGTTTTGGCAAAGCTATCTTCGAGCACCAGTCTGTACAATTCAAACTGGCAGATATGGCGACGCAGATAGAAGCCGCTCGCCAACTGATCTGGCACGCCGCCAGTATGAAAGATGCAGGCAAGCCCTGTTTGAAAGAAGCAGCAATGGCAAAATTGTTTGCTTCAGAAATGGCAGAAAAAGTCTGCTCAGATGCAATACAGATACACGGCGGCTATGGCTATGTCAGCGACTTCCCGGTAGAACGCATTTACCGTGATGTGCGGGTTTGCCAGATTTACGAAGGTACTTCCGATATACAAAAAATTTTGATTGGGCGTGCGCTGGCTGGCTGAGTGATTTCGGTTCTTGAAATAATAACGGAGACAGCATGAAAAAAGGTTACAAGCAACTGGTCGATGAAGCCAATGCCGAAATCAAAACCTATAGCGTGACAGAGGCCCAGGCCAAACTCGCAGACGCCAATGTGCAGTTTATTGATGTCCGTGATATCCGCGAGCTGGAACGTGAAGGTATCGTCCCTGGTGCCTATCATGCTCCACGCGGCATGATAGAGTTTTGGGTTGATCCTGATTCGCCTTATTTCAAACCTGTGTTCGGCGAGAAAAAAGAATTCATATTGTTTTGTGCAGTTGGCTGGCGCAGTGCATTGACTACCAAGACCGTGCAAGACATGGGCCTGGAAAATGTTGCGCATATCGATGGCGGTTTTACTGCCTGGAAAGCCTCCGGTGCGCCAGTCGCCATCAAGGAAAGCAAGAAGTAATAATGAGTAGCAAAGCATGCCCCTGTGGCTTGAATAAAAATGTTGAACAGTGTTGCGGCCAGTACATCAGTGGCGCAGCGGTAGCACCTACGGCAGAAGCCTTGATGCGTTCGCGTTATACCGCTTATACGCTGAATGACGAAGCGTATTTACGTGCGACATGGGATGAGCGGACTTGTCCCAAAGAACGTATCACGCATGATGACCCAACCAAGTGGCTGGGGCTGGAAGTCAAGCAATTCAAGGCCGATGGTGACAATGCCACCGTCGAATTTGTGGCCCGTTACAAAATAGGTGGCAAGGCACACAGGCTGCATGAGCTCAGTCGTTTTGTGCGCTATGAAGGCAAGTGGTTTTACGTGGATGGCAGTTTTCCAGAAAAGTGAAAAAGATAATGACAACTTTAGATTCCAAACTCAATCCCCGCTCTGAAGAATTCAAAGCCAATGCAGCGGCCATGCAAGCCGTGGTGGATGACCTTAAAGAAAAGATCGCAAGGATTGCACTTGGTGGTGGCGATGAAGCGCGCAAGAAACATCTGGCGCGTGGCAAACTCTTGCCGCGTGACCGTGTACAAATGCTGCTCGATGCAGGCACGCCTTTCCTTGAGTTCTCGCAACTCGCTGCCTACGACATGTATAAAGAAAAAAGCGGCGCCGATGCTGCCCCATCTGCCGGTGTCATCACTGGCATAGGCCGCGTGGCCGGGCAGGAATGTATCATTGTCTGTAATGACGCTACGGTCAAAGGCGGCACTTACTACCCACTAACCGTCAAGAAGCATTTGCGCGCACAAGAAATTGCCGAGCAAAACAATCTGCCCTGCATTTACCTCGTCGATAGCGGTGGTGCGAACTTGCCTAACCAGGATGATGTCTTCCCTGACCGCGATCATTTTGGCCGCATCTTCTACAATCAGGCCAATATGTCGGCCAAGGGCATACCGCAAATTGCGGTTGTCATGGGTTCCTGTACTGCCGGTGGTGCCTATGTGCCAGCGATGAGTGATGAATCCATCATCGTCAAGAACCAGGGCACGATTTTCCTCGGTGGCCCACCGCTGGTGAAGGCCGCTACTGGTGAAGTCGTCAGTGCCGAAGACCTCGGTGGTGGTGATGTGCATACTCGTTTGTCTGGCGTGGTTGATCACCTCGCACAAAATGATACGCATGCGCTGTCTTTGGCACGCACGATTGTTTCGCATCTGAACCGCCAGAAGCCACAAACCGTGGTCATGAAAGAAGTTGAAGAACCCAAGTTCCCGGCTTCTGAATTGTATGGCGTGATACCGGTCGATACCCGCAAGCCTTTTGATGTGCGAGAAGTGATTGCCCGCATCGTCGATGGCAGCCATTTCGATGAATTCAAGGCACGCTATGGAACGACCCTGGTCTGCGGTTTTGCCCATATCCACGGCATGCCAGTCGGCATTATTGCCAACAACGGCATCCTGTTTTCTGAATCGGCACTGAAGGGCGCGCATTTCATAGAACTGTGCTGCCAGCGCAAGATACCTCTGGTGTTCCTGCAAAACATCACCGGCTTCATGGTAGGCCGCAAATATGAAAACGAAGGCATAGCCCGTAATGGTGCCAAGATGGTGACCGCAGTAGCGACGGCGAATGTACCGAAGTTCACCGTCATCATAGGCGGTAGTTTTGGTGCGGGCAACTATGGTATGTGCGGCCGCGCTTACTCGCCGCGCTTCATGTGGATGTGGCCAAATGCCCGCATCAGTGTCATGGGTGGCGAGCAGGCCGCCAGCGTATTGGCGACAGTAAAACGTGATGGCATAGAAGGCAAGGGCGGTAGCTGGTCAGCCGAAGAAGAAGCGGCTTTCAAACAACCTATCAAGGATCAGTACGAACACCAGGGCCATCCTTATTATGCATCAGCACGTCTGTGGGATGACGGTGTCATCGACCCGGCAGATACCCGTATGGTACTCGGCCTGGGTTTGTCGGCAGCCTTGAATGCACCGATACCGGATGTGAAGTTTGGCGTGTTCAGGATGTAGGACCCTATCATGGTAAATCCCGCTTCAGCTATCCGCATGCCTGTGCTTGTTCTATTGGCCTTGTTCAGTCTGACTGTTCATGCCCGTGTACCGCAGGAAGAAAAAACTGCAGAAGAACAGGCAATAGCTGGCCCGGTCAAACTGGCTACCGACTTGCATGAATCGGTGACGGCGATCAATGTGGTCGTCAAGGATATGTTCGGGCGGGAGAGCAAGGGTGAAGTGGTCATTACGCAGTTCAAACCTGATGGTGATGGCCCTTTCCCCATCCTGATCCTGAATCATGGCCGTAGCGCTACGAATCGTGCGGCGACTCCCAGATTCAGATACACCCCGCAGGCCAGGTATTTTGTGAAGCGCGGTTTTGCCGTATTTGTACCTACCCGCATAGGCTATGGTGAAAAGGGAACGACACCTGACCCTGAAGAAAGTGGCAGCTGCAATAACAAAAATTACGCGCCTATGGCAGAGGCCGCCAGCAAAGAAATTCTGGCGGTACTCGAACATGCCAAAACACAAAAATATATTGATGCCAGCCGTGTACTGGTCGTGGGGCAATCTGTAGGCGGTTATAGCACGGTAGCGGTGGCGGCAAAAAATCCTTCAGGTCTTGTTGCTGCCATCAATTTCGCTGGTGGCTCTGGCGGTAACCCGGCTGACCGTCCCGGCGAGCCTTGCCAGCCCTATAAGCTGGAAAAGATGTATGCTGAATTTGGCGCGGGCAGCAAAGTACCCATGTTGTGGATATATACAGAAAACGATCAATACTTTGCGCCCAAATATTCTCAGGAGTGGCATGCGGCTTTTGTAAAAGCAGGCGGTAAGGCAGAATTCAAATTGCTGCCGCCATTTGCCAAGGATGGCCATACCCTGTTTACCGGGGGCAGCAAGATCTGGGAGCCGGTGGTTAGCGAGTTTCTTGATGCGAATGGCTTCCCCAAAGCAAAGTAAGATCAAAATACGAATTATGTGGAATTATTAAAATGGAAAATATCGAGCTGAGTTTTCAGGATTTCGTGGCAACTGTGACATTAAATCGCCCCGATGTACGCAATGCCTTTAATGAAACAAGCATAGCTGAAATCACCAGTGCTTTCTGTGATTTGGATACGAATGACAGCATTCGTGCTATTGTGCTGGCCGCGAATGGTCCTGCTTTTTGTGCTGGCGCAGACCTGAACTGGATGAAAAAGATGGCAGACTACACTCATGAGGAAAACCTCGCGGATGCAGGTCAACTGGCAGAAATGCTGCATGCCATCTATAGCTGTAGCAAGCCGGTAGTTGCCAAAGTGCAAGGTGATTGCTATGCCGGTGGCATGGGCCTGGTGGCTGCCTGTGATATTGCCGTCAGTGTGGATACAGCCAATTTCTGCCTCAGTGAAGTCAAGCTGGGCCTGATACCGGCGACGATTTCGCCCTATGTCATCAAGGCCATGGGTGAAAGCGCAGCGCGTCGTTATTTCATCACTGCCGAGCGTTTCACGGCGGCAGAGGCGCAGCGCACGGGCTTTGTCCATGAAGTAGTGACGGCAGAGGCACTGGATGCCAAAGTGGCAGAGATCGTCAAGGCGCTGAGCAGCAATAGCCCAAATGCAGTGAAGCAGGCCAAGCGCCTGGTACAGGCTGTTGCCAGCCGTGAATTGACGCCAGCGCTGATAGCAGCAACGGTAGAAGGTATAGCGCAGATACGGGCATCGGATGAAGGCCGTGAAGGGGTACGTTCTTTCCTGGAAAAACGTAAACCAAACTGGTTAAGTTGAATCCAGCTTAAATATTAAGCGGATAGCAAGAATAGAATGAGAAGGGGTTGGAAAAGATGACAAAGCGTAGACTGGTATTGACTGGCCTGGGCGTCTCTTTGCTGGCCGCAGCGGGCGCTGTGACTTATCGCAAGTCCACAGTAGTCATCACTACAATTGCAGATATGCAGGCAAAACTTGTCAGTCTGAAATTGAATAAACTGGCCAGCCTAACCGGCTGGCAGCCCTATAAAGTCTTTGTGCACCTGGCGCAGAGCATAGAGTATTCGATGACGGGTTATCCGGAAATGAAATCCGCAGCCTTCCAGCACACGGCTGGTAGTGCAGCCTTTTATGCTTTTTCAGTCGCCGGTGCGATGACGCATAATCTGACTGAACCCATACCAGGTGCACCTGTGATTGCCGAAAGTGGCGATGTCAATGCCGGCATCGATATGCTGATTGCCGCATTACAGAAGTTTGAAAACCATGCGGGTGACATCAAGCCGCATTTTGCTTATGGCAGTTTGAGCAAGGCGGAATTTGCCAAAGCCCATGTCATGCATATACAGAATCATTTGAAGCTCATTCAATCTACACAATCCATGGCATGAATCTGGAACTGGAATGAACTTTGATCGTTAATTTGTCTGGAATGAATTTGAATCAAGAAAATGACTGGGTAACACGCAGCCTGCAACATGTATGGCATCCGTGTACCCAGATGCAGCATCATGAAACCGTGCCGCTGATACCCGTCAGCCATGGCCGCGGTGCATGGCTGTTTGATATGGAAGGCAAGCGTTATCTTGACGCCATCAGCTCCTGGTGGGTCAATCTGTTTGGTCATGCCAATCCACGCATCAATGCAGAGTTGAAAGACCAGCTCGACAAGCTTGAGCATGCGATGCTGGCCGGTTTCACCCATGCGCCTGTGGTCGAATTATCAGAAAAACTGGCGGCCCTGACTAATCACGCACTCGGCCATTGCTTCTATGCGTCTGACGGTGCATCCGCAGTCGAGATTGCCCTGAAGATGAGCTTTCATGCCTGGCGCAATGGTGGCCAGACTGAAAAACAAGAGTTTATTTGCATACAGGGCAGCTATCATGGTGAAACCGTGGGGGCACTGGCAGTGACCGATGTCAGCCTGTTCCGTGAAGCCTATGGCCCCATGTTGCAGCGTGCGCATGTTGTTGCTTCACCGGATGCGCGTCTGGCAGAGGCTGGCGAAACTGCTGCCGATGTGGCCTTGCGCGCAGCCGCGGCACTGGAAGCAAAATTGCAGGAACGTACAGGCAAGATTGCTGCAGTCATCATAGAACCACTGGTGCAATGTGCTACTGGCATGGCCATGCATGACCCTGTGTATCTGAAGCGTTTGCGCGAATTGTGTGACCAGTATCAGGTGCATCTGATTGCTGATGAAATCGCCGTAGGCTGTGGCCGCACTGGCACTTTCTTTGCCTGTGAATCTGCGAGCATCTGGCCAGACTTTTTATGTCTGTCTAAAGGCATCAGTGGCGGCTATTTACCATTGTCACTGGTGATGACCACAGATGCTGTCTACCAGGCATTTTATGATGCCGATGTAAGACGCGGCTTTTTGCATTCGCATTCCTACACCGGTAACCCGCTGGCATGCCGCGCGGCCTTGGCGACACTGGCGATATTTGAAGATGACAAGGTCTTGCAAAACAACCGTGTCAAGGCAGAATTCTTGAACACTGCTTTTGCCGATTTGAAAAATGATGCGCGCGTGCGCCACTTCCGCCAGCAAGGCATGATCCTCGCCTTTGATGCGGTAGTCGATGACGCAGAACGCGCAGCGACATTTTCACGCCGCTTTTTTGCTGCGGCACTGAAGCAGGAATTATTAATGCGGCCCATAGGCCGCACAGTCTATATGATGCCGCCCTACATCTTGGAGCAGGATGAAATGAGCTTGCTGGCACATAAAACCAGACTGGTATTTGAAGAGGTAATGGCATGACAGATGCTGGTAAAAACAATCCCGGAATAAATAATCCTGGCATAAGAATCGCCACGCAGCGCAAATCCCTGATACAGGGTTTGCAGCAAGAGCTGGCCGTGTTGGATCAAAAACATTTATTGCGCCAAAGGCGCACGGTGGAAACACCGTCAGCACCAAACATGAAAGTCGATGGTCGTGACTTGCTGGCATTTTGCAGCAATGATTATCTCGGTCTGGCAGCCCATCCCAAACTGGCAGAGGCCATGCAGGAAGGTGCCGCGCTATACGGTGTAGGCAGCGGTGCATCACACCTCATCAGCGGCCATAGTCGCGCGCATGCGGTGCTGGAAGAGCGCTTGGCCGAGTTTGTCTCACCGCATATCGATAACGCCCGCGCTCTGTATTTCTGCACAGGCTATATGGCCAACCTGGCTGTCATCACGGCACTGGCTATCAATAAAGACACGACGGTATTTTCTGAAGCCCTGAACCATGCATCCCTCATCGATGGTGCGCGCCTCTCGCGAGCTACCGTACAGGTATTCCCGCACCGCGATTACACAGCGCTGGAACGCATGCTGCAACAATGCAAGACCAAGCACAGGGTGGTCGTCACCGACAGCGTCTTCAGCATGGATGGCAATATTGCAGAACTGGGTGCCCTGCTGGCAATTTGCGAGCGTTATGATGCCTGGCTCATCGTCGATGATGCCCATGGCTTTGGCGTGCTGGGCCAGCATGGCCGTGGTGTGCTGGAGCATCTGAATATCAAGTCGCCGAATCTGGTTTACATGGGTACCCTGGGCAAGGCCGCCGGTGTCGGTGGTGCTTTTGTCGCGGCAGATGCAACCGTGATTGAGTGGCTGGTACAACGTGCCCGTGCTTATATTTACACGACTGCCGCCGCACCAGCACTGGCGCATGCACTGCTGACCAGCATCGATATCATTGCTGGTGAAGAAGGCCAGCAAAGGCGTGCGCATCTGCAAAAACTGATAGGCCTGTTCAGCGATGGTCTGCATCTGCAGGTCTGGCAGGGCATGCCATCGGACACGGCCATACAACCCGTACTCATCGGTGACAATGCTGCCATGCTGAGGGTAGCTGGCAATCTCATGGACCAGGGTTTGTGGGTAGGCGCGATACGCCCACCTACCGTGCCTGTCGGTACGGCACGCTTGCGTGTGACTCTGTCCGCTGCACATACAGAAATCCAGGTACTGCAACTGGTGCAGGCGATTAACCGTCTGGATCAGATGAGTTATGTGGCCCAGTGTTTTGCCGAGGTGGCCTGATGCAAAAACGGCAGCATGATTTTTTTGTGACTGGCACTGATACCGAGATCGGCAAGACCCTGGTCAGCGCTGCGATACTGCATGCAATGCAGGCACAAGGTTTGCAGGCAGTGGGCATGAAGCCGATAGCGGCTGGGGCGGAAATGCGTGATGGCGTCTTGCATAATGAAGATGTGGATATGCTGGTGGCAGCATCCAGCGTCAAGGCAGAGCTGGCCCTGGTATGTCCTTACCTGATGCAGACACCGGCAGCACCGCATATCGTGGCTGAGCTGGAACAGGTGAAGATAGAACTTCCGCATATCGTCAACAGCTATCAGCAATTGCTTGAACAGGCAGATGCAGTGATAGTGGAGGGCGTAGGCGGGTTTTGCGTACCCCTGAATGTGCAAGTGACTACCGCGGACATGGCGCAAGCTTTGGATTTGCCCGTGATATTGGTAGTTGGCATGCGCCTGGGCTGCATCAATCATGCATTGCTGACGGTCGAAGCCATCGCCGCGCGAGGCCTGAAGCTGGCAGGCTGGGTTGCCAATACCGTTGATGCCAGCATGCTATACCCGCAAGAAAATATTGCCGCCCTGCGTGAGCGCATAGCAGCACCCATGCTGGGGCATATTCCCCGTTTGAATGTTCCTGATCACGAGAAGGCAAAAACTGCTGCTTCGTATCTGGATTTGAGTCAATTGAAGTAAAAGGAAACAAAGATGCAAGCTACTGATACGACTTTGCAAGCCATGCAATTCCAGCCACCGGTCAAGAAGATAGAAGCCGAAACCTGGCCCGTGGATGAAGTACTGGCCCTGTTTGATTTGCCCTTCAATGACTTGATGTTCAGGGCGCAAACTGCACACCGCGCCAACTTCCCTGATGGTGATGTAGAGCTGGCGACACTCTTGTCCATCAAGACCGGTGGCTGCGAAGAAGACTGTGGCTATTGCCCGCAAGCGGCACGTTATGACACTGGCGTAGAAGCCAAGAAATTGCTGGATGTGCGCGAAGTGCTGGACGCTGCCAAAGCTGCCCGCGAAAACGGTGCAACCCGTTTTTGCATGGGTGCTGCCTGGCGTTCACCCAAAGACCGCGACATGGAAAAAGTAGAGACCATGGTGCGCGAAGTCAAGGCCATGGGCCTGGAAACTTGCGCGACCCTGGGCATGCTCAAGGAAGAACAGGCGCAGCGTTTGAAAGATGCAGGTCTGGATTACTACAACCATAATCTCGATACTGCACCTGAGTTTTACAGCAATGTGATTTCCACCCGCGATTACCAGGACAGGCTCGATACTCTTGGTCATGTACGTAGCGCTGGTCTCAAAGTCTGTTGCGGCGGCATCGTCGGCATGGGTGAATCACGCCGCCAGCGTGCTGGCCTGATTGCGCAACTGGCGAACCTGAATCCCTATCCAGAATCCGTACCTGTCAATCACCTGGTGCAGGTAGAAGGCACGCCTTTGCATGGCCTGGACCCACTTGATCCGCTGGAATTTGTACGCACTATCGCCGTCGCCCGCATCACCATGCCCAAGGCGCGTGTGCGCCTGTCTGCTGGCCGTCGCCAGATGGGTGAGGCAGTGCAAGCCATGTGTTTCCTGGCTGGCGCGAATTCGATTTTCTACGGCGATAAATTGCTGACTACGGCTAATCCTGAAGCGCAGGATGATCGCGTCTTGCTCGATAAACTGGGCTTGAAAACTAGGGGCAAGGTCGAGGCTAAAGCGGGTAGTTGCTCCTGATTAAAACCGTAAACCTTCAGCACAGAGTGCACAGAGGAAAAATGGAGGCACAGAGAAAGGCAATGCCTTTTTCTGATGACTGAGTAAAGAAAAATTATCGCAACTGATACATCCACCCAAAAGGTTAGAGACATGTTTACCAAAATCCTTATCGCCAACCGTGGCGAAATTGCTTGCCGTGTTGCTGCTACCGCACGCCGCATGGGCATCAAGACTGTCGCTGTGTATTCCGAAGCCGATGCCTATGCCAAGCATGTCGCGGTTTGTGATGAGGCAGTATTGATAGGCCCGGCGGCCGCCAAGGAAAGTTATCTGCGTGCCGACAAGATCATAGAAGTCGCATTGGCGACTGGCGCGCAGGCGATACATCCGGGTTATGGCTTTCTGTCAGAGAACAGCGAGTTTGCTGAAGCCTGCGCCAAAAATGGCATCGCCTTCATAGGCCCGCCAGCATCGGCGATAGAAGCCATGGGCAGCAAATCTGCCGCCAAATCTCTGATGGAAAAAGCCCATGTACCGCTGGTGCCGGGCTACCATGGCGATAACCAGGATGCTGATTTTTTGCATACCGAGGCTGACCGCATCGGTTACCCGGTCTTGCTCAAAGCCAGTGCCGGTGGTGGTGGTAAAGGCATGCGTGTCATTGAGAAATCGGCTGACTTCAAGGATGCGCTGGCATCCTGCAAACGTGAAGCCATCAACTCTTTTGGTGACGACAAAGTGCTGGCAGAAAAATACCTGCAAAGACCACGTCACATAGAAATCCAGGTGTTTGCTGATACCCACGGCAATTGCGTCTATCTGTTCGAGCGCGATTGCTCGGTGCAGCGCCGCCATCAAAAAGTACTGGAAGAAGCACCTGCACCCGGCATGACGGCAGAGCGCCGCACTGCCATGGGCGATGCTGCTGTGGCAGCGGCAAAAGCAGTTGGCTATGTCGGCGCCGGTACGGTGGAATTCATCGCCAACCAGGATGGCTCTTTCTACTTCATGGAAATGAATACCCGTCTGCAGGTTGAACATCCGGTGACAGAAATGATCACTGGTACTGACCTGGTTGAATGGCAATTGCGTGTTGCTGCTGGTGAAAAACTGCCGCTGCAACAAAGCGAATTACAGATCCATGGTCATGCGATTGAAGCACGCGTGTATGCAGAAAATCCTGAAAAGGGTTTCCTGCCATCGATAGGTACTTTGCGTCATGCACGTACCCCTGTTGCTGTGAATTTTGAACTTGGTGGCGCGGCTGATCCGGCGGCTTTCCGTATTGATAGCGGTGTGCGTGAAGGCGATACGATTTCACCTTTCTATGACCCCATGATCGCCAAGATGATAGTCTGGGGCAAGGACAGGAAAGAAGCACTGGCCCGCATGGCGCAAGCGCTGGCGCAATACCAGATTGTCGGCTTGAACAGCAATATCGCCTTCTTGTCACGTCTGGTGACCAGTACAGCTTTTTCTGGCGCTGACCTGGATACTGGCCTCATAGAACGCAATCAGGCAGAACTGTTCCCGACACCGGTAGCCGCGAACCTGACTACGCTGGCACTTGCGGTTGTGTCCCTGTTGAATTCAGAAAAATCAGCAAAGGGTAGCAGCGAACCATGGCAATCCAGCCACGGCTGGCGCATGAACAGCCTCATGCAACGCAGCCTGCAATTCACGGAAGAAGAACAGACGCATAATGTGCAAGTGACTTACCTGGCAGATGGCTGGCAAGTGCAGGCAGGTGCATCGACAGCACAAGTCAAACTGGCATTGGCGCATGAAAATGATATCGTCATCAAGATAGCAGACCAGACCGTGGCTGCCACGGTAGTGCGCGACGGTGAACATTTCCATGTCTTCAGTCAGGGTAAACATACTGACCTGCATTACATAGATGCGCTGGCGCATGCCGGTGAAGCCGAGGCGGAAACTGGCCGTCTGACTGCACCCATGCCAGGCAAGATCGTCGCCGTGTTGGTTAACAAAGCGCAGGAAGTGAAGAAGGGCGATGCCCTGTTGATCATGGAGGCTATGAAGATGGAACATACGATTTCGGCACCGCATGACGGCGTCATTGACGAAGTCTTGTATGCGATTGGTGACCAGGTGACTGAGGGGGCGCAGTTACTGGCTTTCCAGCAGTGACCACTTCTAGCTGTTAAGTTTTGGACTGCAAAGCCAGCACTGATGTGCTGGTTTTTTTTACGGAGGAAAAAATATGAATACACGCCTTCCCCTTCAAGGAGAAGGCGGGGATGGGTTTTTTTTGTAAATTAATTAAGTGTTTCATTAGTTGAAACCCATCCCCACCCCAACCTGTCCGACGCACCGCTTGCAAGCGGCTTGGATTTTGTCGGCACAAAGCAAGCTTTGTGAAACCCTGATGACTTCTCCTTGAAGGGGAGGGAGTTTTAAACACATTTCATCAGGTGAATGTTAGTTATAAAAAACAGATACACCAGCAAATCACACCGCTGTGTTACTTGTACAAACTTGCAAGCAAGTCCATGATGAATACTTGATCAAGAAAAATCTGCAACCATGATTTTTCATTACCTTGCCCAGACTTTGGAATCACCATGACCGTACTCTCCATCAATATCAATAAAATCGCCTTATTACGTAATTCACGTGGCCGTAATTATCCTGATGTTCTGGCCTTTGCCGCCCGCTGCCTGGATCTGGGTGCGCGTGGTATTACCTTGCATCCAAGGCAAGACCAAAGGCATGCGCGTTATAGCGATGTGGAAAGCCTGGGGGCTTTGTGTCAGTCACGCGGCGTGGAGTTGAATGTGGAAGGTTACCCGGCGCCAGACTTCCTGGAAGTCGTTAAACGCAATCGTCCAGCGCAATGCACCCTGGTGCCGGATGCTCCGGACCAGCTGACCTCGGACCATGGCTGGGACTTGCGCAAGGATGCTGATTTCTTGCGCCCGGTACTGGCTGAGCTGAAGGCGCTGGGCATACGCAGCAGCCTGTTTATCGATTACGACAACCAGGACATGCATATTGCCAAAGAACTGGGTGCTGACCGGGTAGAGTTATATACCGAACCCTATGCCGAGCACTTTGGTACCGCACATGGGGAAGACATTTTCCAGGGCTTTGTGGCTGCAGCCAAACGCGCCCAGGATGCTGGCCTGGGTGTCAATGCCGGTCATGACCTGAATCTGGATAATCTGGAAAAATTCCTGACCATACCTGGCATCCTGGAAGTTTCCATAGGCCATGCCGTGGTGGTGGAATGCATAGAGTCAGGCATGTCTGAAGTACTAGGTAAATACGCAAAAATCTGTCAGTCGTACTAATTTTTGTGTCTTTGATAAAGAAAAACTAAAAGCAAAAAAATGTTAACTTTTTCCTTGTGGCCTGCAATTTCTTGAACTACATTGGGGTAACGGTGCTTCGCATGAGGCGCTGTTGCTGATGTTCTCTCCCTGTCATGCTGTCAGTATTGCCAGGGTAATGTCAGTAGTGTTTAAAGGCAAACCATATGAAAGTATGGGACGCAAAACTATAGGGCCCTCGCTCAAAGGTTGATACAAAAATCAAGATGACCATGTGTCGCTGGAAATGTGACGTTTAGGGCTATGGATTTTGTAACAGACACTTAGCAGGGCAGCCAGGTACCGTAATCCGCATTAGCGGTTTTTCGTCAAGAGGTAGGTCGCTCATGAACAGCAATTCCACCGCGCTTCCCGGCGCTACAAAAAAAATCCTTATTGGTGTTTTTGGTTTATCTGATTATGAATTGCGTCTGGTACGCAGCGTACTCAGTTTGACCATGGTGAGTGGGCGCAAGCATTCTTATGCCCTGTTTGATGCCAGCCAGGTGGCTGATCCTGATATCGTCATACTTGATCCGGACAATGTCCAGGCCAGGGCCGCTTTGCAGGAATTGATAGAGGCGCGCAATATTCCCGAGCCAGCGACGGTGTTCATCTCCAATGCAGTGCAGGCCAAGCCAGGTAAATACCATTTGCTGCACCCCCTGGTTCCTACCAAGATGCTGGCTTTGCTGGATCAGGTTGCTGATGAATTGGTCAGGTTGTTGCCTGCTGCATTTTCTGCGGCTTCAGATGCTGCACCAGTGGCTGGCAGGACTGGCACAGACAAGAATACGGTAGTGCAGCCTCTGTTGCCAAAAGCGCCGCCTGCATCAGTATTACAGACTGGATATCGCGCGCTGATAGTCGATGACAGTCCTACAGCGAGAATCAAGATAGACCTGGAATTACGTTCCATGAAAATTGCTTCGGATTGTGCTGAAACCGGTGAACAGGCTTTGCAGATGCTGGAGAAAAAAAACTACGACATCATCTTTCTCGACATCGTCATGCCCGGTGCCGATGGCTATGAAATCTGCAAGATCATACGCCGCCAACCGCAAACCAAGCGTACACCTGTGGTCATGTTGACCAGCAAGTCTTCGCCCTTTGATCGCATACGTGGTTCTTTATCCGGTTGCAGCAGTTATCTAACCAAACCCGTAGAACATCTGAAATTTCGCGCAGTGGTGGAAAAGACCCTGACCGCAGGTGAGGCTATCTTCACCATGGACAAGAACCACGATATGGTCATGGGTACCTGATTTATCGGGAGCATGCATTCTTACCTTTGCCCTGGGGATCAGGGTGCTTAGCCTACACATCCGGGAGTACATCATGAGCATGAAAAAAGCACTTGTCGTTGACGATTCCACTACTGAACTGGCCAATATCAAAGCCATACTGAGCGATGCCGGCTATATGGTGGTGACAGCGTCCAGCGGCAAGGACTCACTGGAAAAAGCCAAGGCAGAAAAACCCTCCATCATTTTTCTCGACATCGTCATGCCTGAGATGGATGGCTATGAAGCCTGTCGCAATCTTAGCCAGGACCCAGCCACCAAGGGTATCCCTATTGTTTTTGTCAGTAGCAAATCGCAAAAAGCTGACAAGATCTGGGGCCAGCTACAAGGTGCCAAAGGTTATGTCGCCAAACCTTATACCGCTGACCAGATTATTGATCAGCTCAAAATGTCAGTCTGATTTTTCATTCATTCACCCCAAGCCAGGGAGCTGTCATGAGTCAGTTCACGTCCAGCAATGCCG
The DNA here is from genome assembly GCF_049340425.1 of Undibacterium sp. JH2W. Classification (NCBI taxonomy): domain Bacteria; kingdom Pseudomonadati; phylum Pseudomonadota; class Betaproteobacteria; order Burkholderiales; family Oxalobacteraceae; genus Undibacterium; species Undibacterium sp. JH2W. Next base: position 44,551 of record NZ_JBMPOT010000014.1, read on the forward strand.
GGCAGGCCAGGGAATGGCTGCCGCCCAGCGCTGCTTTGGAGCGCTTTAATCCACCCGCTGATTTGCTGTGGAGCGATGTGGCACCACTAGTTGAAAGAAAGCGTTATGGCTATCGGGTGGGGTCGATGAACTTGCTCATCAAGGCCGAGGTTGGCAGTGAAGTGATACGGCCACAAGCCGTAGCGCCACTGCCTGGTGCTGCAGCCTACTTGCTGGGCCTGATTAATTTGCGCGGCAATCTGGTCCCCATCTTTGATCTGGGCCTGGTACTCAGTGGTCGCAGGTCAGAAGTCACCTCATCCAAATTATTCCTGATACTGGACAAGGCAGAAAATGCTGTCGGCATGCTGATAGACAGTTATCCGCAACCGCTGACGGAATTGCGCAACATCACACAAATGCCGCAGCTGCCGGCAACACTGGAAGCACATGTACCAGGCGCCTTCGTCAAGGACGACAAAGTCTGGCTAGACTTCAATCATGAAAGTTTTTTTGAAAAACTCAGCCGCAGCGCATAAAGCATAAAACTTAAAGTGTAGAACTTAAGCGAAATCCGGCTGATCCCCTTCTGTTGATTTGACCAAGCAGTCTTTGTTGATGTTTTTCTTGTGGAGAGCAAAATGAAATTACGTACTCCGAATATTGGTATCCGGCTCAGTCTGGGATTTACAGCGGTGTTGCTGCTGTTGGCGGTAACGGCCTGGCTGGCGATGTCCAACTTGAAGAGCATCAATGATGGTACCCACCGTATTGTGGATGGCAGCTATCCTAAGGTGGTGCTGGCTTACAAGATGTTGGGGAATGTTAATGCCAATGCACGTTCCATGCGCAATATGCTGCTCCTGAACGAACAGTCAGCAATTGAAAAAGAACAGCAATTGATTTTGTCACGCAGACAGAACCAGGATGACAATATCGCCGGTTTTGAAAAACTGATAGTCAGCGATGAAGAAAAAAGTATTTTCCAGATAGCTACCGAGGCACGTAATAAATACGGTGCTTCACAAAGGGAATTCCTGCGCCTGGCGACTGAAGGTAAAAAAACGGAAGCGACGGCCTGGTTGCTGGGTAATCTGCAAGCCGACCAGGAAAAATGGTTCACCTCCATGGATAGTCTGATTGACTACCAAACCAAGCTGGTGAACAAGGATGGTGCCGCCGCCGATAGTACTTACCTGAATGCCAAAAACATTTTGGCGCTGGTGGCAGTTTTGTCCATCTTGCTGGCAGCCGGTGTTGCTTACTGGATGACGCGCAGTATCACCAAACCGGTATCGCATCTGATCGGTGTTATGCAGAAATTGACACAGGGCGATGCCACAGTCAGGGCGCGCAGCAATCAACCGGATGAAATTGGCAAACTCTCACGCCAGTTTGACAAGATGGTGGATGAACGTGAAGCCAGCCGTAAATCCATAGAAGATGAAAATGAAAAACTCAATGAATCCGTACTGGTCCTGTTGCAGGCGGTGGCGCAACTGGCGAGCAGGGATTTGACAGTCAAAGTACCGGTATCTGCCGATGTGACTGGTGCGGTATCCGATGCCTTGAACATGCTGACCAGCGAAACCGCCAAGGTGCTGCGTGATGTAAGTAATATTTCTGCCGACGTGACCGAGGCTACGCTGAAGGTAAAAGCCCAGTCTGATAATGTGATGGCAGCGGCGGCAGAAGAAAGGCTGGAAGTGGAACATACCACTTTGTCACTGTCTACTGCTTCTGAAGAAATGCGCAATATTGCTGACCTGGCACAAACCTGCAACCGCGCTGCTGACAATGCGATACGCTCGACACAACTGGCGATGGATACGGTCAACAGCACCGTGGGTGGTATTAACAGTACCCGCGACATCATACGCGAAACAGAAAAACGGATTAAACGCCTGGGTGAACGTTCACAAGAAATTTCCGGCGTGGTCGGCCTGATTAATGCGATTGCTGAACGTACCCACATCCTGGCCTTGAATGCGAGTATGCATGCGGCATCCGCCGGTGAAGCAGGTCGTGGTTTTGCGGTGGTTGCAGATGAGGTGCAAAGGCTGGCAGAAAATGCGCGGCAAGCGACGTTGCAAATTTCTGGCCTGGTCAATAACATACAGCTGGAAACCTCAGATACGGTCAACACCATGAACTCGGCAATTGCCCAGGTGGTAGAAGGTAGCCGTCTGGCAGAGCAGGCCGGTCTGCAAATGCAGGCAACGCAAAATGCCACGTCTGAGCTGGTTGAATCGGTACAGCAAATTGCCATCAAATCCCATGGTCAGGCCAAGGCCAGCCAGGAATTGCTGGACAGAGCGATACAGATCAAGAAAACCAATCAGGAAACCAGCTTGCAACTCGATGAACAATCAGCGCAAACCACCAACCTGGTGGAATACGCCAGGATGCTCTTGTCCACTGTGCGTGTGTTCAAACTGGCTGCTTGATTGTCAACCGGCTTCGGCCTGCGCAAAAAAATGCGCAGGCTTTTCACCTTACAACTTACCCATCTGAGGCAGTATGGAACAGCTAGAAAACCATGCTACAGATTTCAGCCATGTCGTCCTCGGTGCCCTGGATGAGGTATTCAACGCCCTGGAAACCGATGCCACACATTCAACGGATGTTGCGGTAGTCACCCGTGCCCTGGCCTGCTATATAGAGCAACTGCGTCGCATACGCGCAGCAGCCAGTGCCGCCGACATGCCTGGCCTGCACTGGGTATGTGCACTGATAGAGCGCAACCTCATCAGCCTGCATAACCAGAACCGACGTCTCAGTGAAGCAGAATATTATCTGCTCAGCGAATGGCCAGATCTCTTGGCCAGTCATGCCCTGAATCATGGCAATAAAAATATAGAAACCCTGATAGATCATTTATCCACCGCCAGCTGGCCCCTGCCCCTGAGCCATGTTGACTCCGGTGAATTACGACAATTGCTGAACAGCGATCCACTGACACCGGTAGAGGAAGTGGAAGACGCTCCCGCATTATTTTTGGTGCCCGCAGCCACCCCGGCATTTGTTGAAGCTGCCTCGCCTGTTGAGCAACCACAGGCTACCGAACAGAATTTATCTTCCGACCTGCATGATGCCCTGGATGCCCTGGTCATGACCCTGGCAGCCGATGAACATTTTGGTCAGGGCGGCGAAACTGATGCCGCTACCCTGCAATGCTATGCCGCGCAATTACAGGCGTTTTCCACCTGTGCCCAGCAATTGTCCATGCATGCAGTGGCAGATGCCTGCCATGCCTTTGCCGATGTCGTTACTCTCAGGTCAGAAACTGACCATGCATTGAGCGAAACAGAGCTGGGCATCTTGCAGCGTTTCCCCCTGATGCTGATGGATAGTATTGCTGATGCCGATAATCCTGAGCTGGCAGCAAGCTTGCTGGATGTTATCTACCATCCTGTATGGAGTGACGCAGAGACGGTAACAGAAAATGAAGCGAGGACTGAAACCGCTGCAGGGCTTGTTACAGAAGCTGACAACGTCAGCGATACTGTAGCCGAAGCAACTTATACTGAACTTCAGCATATCGACGAAGCTGAATTTAACCCACCCAGGCAAGAAATCAGCAGCGATATGCTGGCCTTGTTCGCCAGGGAATTCAGCCTGATGGCGGAGATGCTGGCAGAAGACCTGGCGGCTGTTATTGCCGCAGGTGATGACCATGAACAGCACAGCCTGGCCCTGCAAAACTATGTTGAAGCCTTGTTGCGCATAGCGACGACTTCTGAATCCATAGGGCTGATAGCCCTGCATAAGTTCTTATCGATATTGGCTGATCTGGTGAGAGCGCAAGCAGCCACTCTGAGTAGTTCGCAAGCAAATGTATTGGGCGAATTGCCAGCCAGGCTGATAGCCTATCTGAACACTCCAACAGAAGAGGTGCCAGCGCTGGAATTGCTGGCCTTGCTGATGGATGAGGCATGGGTGGCTACTGCGCTGGCAGAAGAGCATGCATCCCTGTTTTCTGAATTGATCAATATTGAGCTTATCGATGAAAATCATGGTGAGGAAGAAGCCGTAGTCGCGATTACAGAAAATGATGTTTCCATACTATGGCCCGATGATTTGAATACTGAGTTATTCGACGGCCTCTTGCAGGAACTGCCTATACAGGTAGGCAACTTTACCAGTGCCATAGAAAAATTTTCCAGCGGCACTGGCAGCATGCAAGATGTAGAACAAGCCAAGCGTGCAGCGCATACCCTGAAAGGTGCGGCCAATACCGTGGGTATCGCCGGTATTGCCAATCTGACCCATCATCTGGAAGATTTGCTGATTGCCCTCAGTGATAAAGCAAGCTTGCCAGATCTGACCCTGGCAGAATTATTGACCGAAGCTGGTGATTGTCTGGAAGCCATGGCCGAAGCCGTGGTCGATGGTGGTGCTGCACCAGCCCAGGCACGGCAAGTCTTGCAGCAAGTCTGTGACTATGTCAGGTATATGCACAGCGGTGAGTTTGTTGCACGTCCTGAGATTACTTCTGCCAGTCAAGCAAGTACAACTGCATCAGCGACCTTGTCTACTGGAGCAGTACTCGATCTGGTGGAGCCAGGCTCACATGCGGCTGAACCCATGCTGCGCGTACCAGCAAAAGTGGTTGACGAATTGCTGCGCCTGGCAGGTGAAAATGTCATCTCGAATGCGCAAATCCAGGAGCAATTAAAGCAGACCCAGAAACAATCCAAGGCCATACAAAAGCAAGACATCCTGTTCCAGAAACTCATCGCCGACCTGGAAACCCTGGTCGATGTGCGTGGCATGAGCAGCCCACAGAAAAAAGCCAGCATCAGCACTACTGATGGTGACTTTGATCCGCTAGAATTTGAACGTTACAGCGAGCTGCACACCATCACCGCGCAATTGGTAGAGGCACGCACCGATGCTTTCGAGATGTCTAGCCACATCGATGAACAATTGCATGGCCTGGCAGAATTGCTGGAAGTGCAGCGTCGCCTACAAATGGAAAACCAGCATGCCGTGATACGTACGCGGCTGGTGCCTGTGACTACCATAGTTTCGCGCCTGCAGCGCAGTGTGCGCCAGACCTGCCGCTTGCTCGATAAACAGGTGAACCTGAACATATTGGGTGCCAATACCAATATCGATAGCAATATGCTCAATGATCTGACCGATCCGCTCATGCATATTTTGCGGAATGCGATTGACCATGGCATAGAAAGCGTAGCGCATAGACAGAGCTTGCAAAAAACTACCATGGGACAAATAGAACTGAGCTTTGCCCGTGAAGGCAATTCCATAGTCGTGCGTTGCAAGGACGATGGTGCAGGTCTCGATTATGCCGCCATCCGTCGCACTGCCTTAAAACGCAAGATGATCAGCGCTGAACGAATCTTGTCAGAAGAAGAATTGGCCAGGCTGATCCTGGTGCCGGGTTTTTCCACCCGCGAAAGCAGTACCCAGACTTCTGGCCGTGGCATAGGCATGGACATGGTGCATGCGCGCATACTGGAAATGAAGGGCTCACTGAACCTGCGCTCAGTCGCAGGCCAGGGTCTGATGGTGGAACTGCGCCTGCCAGCCAGCCTCTTGTCTGAACACACTCTGATGGCGCGTGTCAGTGGTCATATGATGGCCATCTCCAGCCGTCGCATCATCGATATCCATTACATCACCGATGCACAAATCGATATGCTGGCAGACCAGCCGGTGTATCGTTTTGGTGATGCAGTCCATAAATTGCTGAAGCTCGACAGCTTGCTGGGTATGCCAGACCAGCGCAAAGAAATACGCAGCTATGGTTACCCGGTCTTGCTGGTCAGCACCGACACCGGGGCGACTTGTGCCATACAAGTGCAGGAACTGGTTGATGGCCGTGAAGTCGTGGTCAAGAAATTTGGTCGCTATGTTCCAAGAATCCAGGGCACCATAGGTGCAGTCATCCTGGGTGATGGTAGTGTCGCGCCGGTGATAGATTTGCCGGAATTATTGCGCTCATCAACACCGCAGTATATCAATGTGAGTGATGCCTATACTGGCCTGCCTGCACAGGCTGATCACCAGGTTGTGCAGGTGCGCACCGCACTGGTGGTTGATGACTCTCTGTCAGCCCGCCGTGCTACGGCACAAATCATGCGTGATGCCGGTTATGAAGTACGCACCGCGATTGACGGACTGGATGCCGTTGCCATCCTCGACGATGTGACACCTGATGTGATTTTGGTCGACATGGAAATGCCACGCATGAACGGTCTTGAACTGACCAGCCATGTACGTGCCCGCAAGCTGGATAAACACATACCTATCATCATGATCACTTCACGCTCTACGCAAAAACACAGGCAGCAGGGTGATGCAGCCGGAGTGGATGCCTACCTCGTCAAACCCTTCAGCGAAGATGCCTTGCTGCAGCATATCAACCGCCTGACTGGAGTGTGATCATGGGAGCGAAGATGCCTGGTATGAGTACAGAAATACGCAATCGCCTGTTGCTGCGCATCGATGCCTTGCAGCTCATGTTGCCACAGGGCGATGTCTGCGCAGTCGAATCGGTGGTGGATTTGCAAAGTCAGGACGATATCGCACCCGCCATAGGGCGCATCACTTACCTGGGGCAAAGCTGGCCAGTGTTGAGTCTGGATGGTGAGTTGCAGGCGCTGGCTGCCATGCCGGCGAGCCGCCGTGCCTGCGTCATGCTGGCCACTGGCAAGGGCTTTTTGGGTTTGCTCTGTGATGATGTACGGGTGCTGAACCAGCACTCAGGTGCTGACTATGCCTTGCCTGTTGCCATGCGCGCTGGCCATACACCAGTACAGGCCATCATGCCATTTGAAGATGGCCTGGCCTGTCTCAGCGATGCCCGGCATTTATTGCAATACGGTGCCTTTGCACAAGTTACTTCCACTCATACTGCCCATTAGGAGAGCCCGACATGTCCAGTGCAAATGCGTGGTTGCTCGATGTAGGTGACGGCAGGCAAGTCGCCATAGGCCAGCGTGAACTGATACAAATCATGGATGCCCAGGACAGCTTTGAGGTGCCGCTGGCGCCTGCCCATATGCGCGAAGTGATTTTCTGGCAAAAACGTGCCGTGCCTGTCATGCAATTGCCTCTGCGTCTGGGTGGCCAGGCTTGCACTGGCAATATCCTGGCGCTGGTAGCGTTTCATGATGTGGTCAGTAATAGTGCAGGCCTGGGTGCCATCCACCTGGCAGCACCACCAGTGCGTGTGCTGGTCGATGATAATCAGGCCAGCAGCCTTGATGAAACAGGCTGGGAAGACATGGCGATTTCCTGCTTTGAACAACAGGGGCAAAGCATACCCGTGCTGGATTTAAGTCGCTTGTTTGCAGCCGCGCATTAATACCAGGGAAACCAGGCATTTGAATTTCGTAGGAGCGACTTCAGCCGCGAAGGATGTGCCGTGATTGCCATTTTTTCTGGATCAAAGATTCGCGGCTGAAGCCGCTCCTACAGGTGGACATGCGTTGCTTACTCACGCAAACCATACCTGCGCATCTTGTTGAGCAAGCCTACGCGTGAAATACCCAGTTGTTTTGCTGCATGCGTATGGTTGTGCTGGTTGTCATTGAGTGCACTGACGATGAGGCGCTTTTCCAGCGCAGCCACCTGTTCTTCCAGTAAACCAGAATCCACTACAGGCGTCTCGCTCGCGACTTCGCCACAGGCCAGTGCCAGGTCATCCACTACTATCTCATTCATCTCTCCCGCCAGTGCCATCGCAGTTTGCAGGCAATGCTGCAATTCCCTGACATTACCGGGCCAGGCATGGGACACCAGCCATTCCTGTGCCGCAGCCGTCAGGCGTTTTGGCGGCCTTGATCTGGCTGCAATCGCCTGAGCTATCAAGGCAATATCTTCTGCCCTGTCTGCCAGCGCCAGGGTGCGCATTTGTATGCCTTTGAGGCGGTAATATAAATCATCCCTGAAACTTTTTTCTTCGACCATGACAGCCAGATCACGATTCGTCGCCGCGACTATGCGTACATCGACACGCAACTCTGCGCGTGCACCTATAGGAAAGAAACTGCCAGACTGCAAAAAGCGCAATAACTTGACTTGCATGGGCAGGGGCATTTCACCTACTTCATCAAAGAATAGCGTGCCGCCATCAGCCGCCGCAATCAGGCCCTTGCGGTCGCGGTCGGCACCGGTGAAACTGCCTTTGCAGTGACCAAATAATTCACTCTCGAATAATTCTGCAGGTATGGCACCGCAATGCACTGCAATAAATGCTTTGCCTGCTCGTTTGCCCTGGGCATGCAGGGCGCGTGCCACCAACTCCTTGCCAGTGCCGCTGGGGCCGGTAATCATGACTGGTACATCGGTAGGTGCAATGCGGCGTATCAGCGAGCGCAGTTCTGCCAGCTCGGCGCTGATGCCTATCAGGCCCATGCTGTTATCGTCTGGCAGGGCGCGGGCGCGCCATTGTGCGAGTTCTCGTTCCAGGCGGCTTTTGTTAAGCGCACGATCTACCACGACGCGCAAGATGTCGGGATCAAGTGGCTTGGGTAAAAAATCCCAGGCTCCAAGGCTGATAGCACGCAGCGCCAGTTCGCGGTCAGCATGACCAGTCATGACGACCACAGGGACAGGTGCAAACGCAGGCAGCAGGGCCAGGCCTTCATCGGGTGTGAAACTAGGTGGCAAGGCCAGGTCCAGCAAGACCAGATCAAAGCTGTTCTCCGCCAGCAAGGCATGCACCTGTTCTGCCGTGGCCGCGACCTTGACGATATAACCGAGGCTGGCCAGCCAGTTTCCACACAGACGTTGAAAGGCTGGCTCATCATCAACCAGTAAAATAGTTTGCATGCTCATGGTGTCATGGTGATTTGGGGAGATAAAGTTCGAAACAGCAATTCCAGCCGGGATAAATGATCAGCGCAACACTGCCGCCATGGGCCTCCACCAGCCTGCGCACTATCGCCAGGCCCAGGCCTGTACCACCGGCGCGGCGGCTCTTGAAAGCCTGGAACAAATCGGCTTTCTGTTCTGCTGGTATGCCGGGACCGTTATCACAGATGCGCAACCTCAGCATCTGCTGGTCTGTAGCCGTTGCGATATGAATGCGGGCATCTGGTCTGCCGCGTAACATCGCCAGTGCGTTGTTGAGGAGGTTGTTGAGGATTTGCTCAGCGCGCATGCGGTCTATATGGCCGCGTAAATTTTCCTCAATGTCGCTGCTGATTTGTACGCCATTCGCCATGGCAGTAGGGCGTAATTGCGCCACGATGTTATCAATCAGTTCTGCCATATCCACAGGCTGGCAATTCAGACGCACTTCACCGGAATAACTGAGCAAATCCTGTATCAGATGATCGGCTCTTTCTATCTGCTCGCGTATGTCATTGCGCACCTCTGGCGGGCAAGAGATGGCGGCCATGCTGATGATATTCAGGGGGTTGCGCAATTCATGGGCGACGGTGGCGGCCAGCCCGCCCAACTCAGTCAGGTGTGCCTGTTGCAGGCGCTGCTTTTCCTGTTCGGCATAACGCAGCAATTGATCGAGGCGTCCGGCAGCTGCTGCCAGCAGGGCACCGAATACTGCACCCACTCTTTGCACGCTGGGGGTCGCGCCTTCCCAGTGACGCAATTCGTAATGCCATTCTGCATGGGTAGCCTGTGCTTGCTGCCGGTAACAGATGACGCAGGTTTGCTCATCTGCGTTGCTGTCGGGGGCCCCAGCGTGGAATAGCAAGACAGGCATGGGCTGGCGCAAATGGGTTTCCAGTAATGCAGAGGCGCTTGCCGCCAGTTCTTGCCAGCTAGCTGCTGCCTCCAGTTGAAGGCGCCAGTTGCTCAGGACGTTGGCTTCCAGATGTGCACCGGGGAAGATCAGTTTCTCCATGAAGCTGCGCATGGGTCTTTCCAGTATCAGCATGGTGAGCAGCATGCCTGTACCCAAAAGCCATAACTGCCACAGCGGCAGGGCCGCCAGTGGGCTAAAGCCGGTTTGCGCCACCAGGCTCAGCACCAGGCCTGCAATGGCTACTGTTAGCAGACTCAGGGCCAGCCAGGCCAGGAAACGGTTGGCCCAAAGGTTCACAGCCATCATGTCATAACGCAAGATACCGAGCACCAGCAAGACCGCATAAAACGGCAGCAAGATCACGCTGTAGGGGAAGATGGCTATGCCAAACGAGGCATTCAAAAACATCAGCGTAGAAGCTGAACCCCAGACCCCGGCCAGGCAAACTGCCAGGATTTGCCCGCGCTTCTTGGGTGCTGCGGCAGGCCATGCCATTAGCAAGAGCAGGTAAGCCCAGGTACTCAGGCTGCTGACAAAAATGCCGGGTATCCAACCCCAGGCTGGAAACACGTAATAACGCTGGAATTCCAGCCAGGGCAAGAGGCTGCCCATATCTAAGATGGCAATGCCCAGCATGAGTATGAGCGCTGCTACATACCAGGCAATGATATGTGCAGGCCGCAAGCGGCCCAAAAAGCGCAATACAAAATGCAGGAAGAACACGGCATTCACAGGGCCGGTATTGACCAGTATCTTGCCCAGTTCACTGATCCTGGCATCGCCCAGATTGATGGCCAGTTGCCCGGTTGCCCACAGACCTATGCTCACGCAAAACAGCGCCAGCGCCTTCATGCCTGGCTGTTGCCCCGCCTTGACCCACAGCCAGATAGCCAGCAAGGGGCTGATGATGCCCTGCAAGGTGAGCGAGAAAAAATAAAGTCCGTAGGCATTCATGGCCGGTAACTGTTAACCATCTTGATAGCAAATTTCAGTCAACTATATAGCAAGCTTACAGTTCTGCTGAGGCATAAATTGAATTTCCTTAAAAAACAAGGGCTTATGAAAACTACTGACTGGCACGCGGCTTGCGAATAAGGAGATAGGCAGTTTTCATACCTGCCACTCAAAAAAACAGAAACAAGCAAGCACAGCGAAAAATCATGAGCTCATCTACCTCCAGCTTCACCCATTCCACTTTGCTGACCAGGGCCAACTGGCTCAGGTTCAATCGTGTCCTGGCCTGTGCCATGGTCATCACACCGGTAGTGCAATTTTTTATACGGGCAGACTTGAGCCTGGCCTTGCTGGTGGACTTTGGCCTTTTACTTGCTCATGGAATATTGTCCTTGATTTTGTTTGGCATCCCTAAAGTCAAAAATCAAAAATTCACGTTTTCCATGCATGTGCTGGGTTTCCGTTTGCATCCCTTAAGCCCGCGCAATGAGTTCCTGTTGACTGGCTACCGCCTGGCCCAGGCTATCTCTGTGTTGCTATTGCTGCTCATTCCTGGTGCCGGATGGCTGACATTACTCATGTTTTACCCATCGCTAAGGATGCCAGTTTCTTTTGTGCAGCATTTGAAGAGGGCTATTGCTTATGCCTTGCAGCGCAGGGGTATCAAGCATCTGGATGCAGGTTTGATCGTGTGCTTCTACTTCTTCTTTTTCTTTAGTAACTTGCTGCGCGCCTGATCTGGAGTAGTAACATGAACCATAGTGTTATTTTGACTGACGCAGTATTCACTGCTGCCCGCCGCAGTTCAATTACATCCCATCAGCAAACGGCCACCGGCCAGCTTAATCGCCGTCAAGCTGGTTTGCCTAATCTGAGTAGCCTGGGCCTGGATTTGCTGGATGCGAGTAAACTGCAGCGCCTGATCTGGCCAGCGCTGCCCTTGCTGACCCTGGCTGTCTATGCCACAGTTTTCTCAATGCAGATTTACCTTTTGCTGCCGCTGGTTTTCGTCGTGCACTTTCTGGTCTCGGTGACTTTCACACATGATGTATTGCATGGCGCTGCCGGTTTCAAGCCACGCAGCATAGAGTGGGTTTTGTTTGCCATGAGTATCTTGCTGCTGGAAAGTGGTCATGCCTTTCGCCAGGCTCACCTGCATCACCATAGCCATTGTCTGGAACATGATGATTTTGAAGGCAGCCCTGCGCATCTGAGCTTGCTGGGGGCGCTGAAAGCCGGGCCTAGCTACATAGTACGCCACTGGTTGCATGCCTACCGGCTGGCTAAAAATCCAGTACAAAAGCGTTGGATGCTGGCCGAACTGTATGCTGCCATCCTGGGTATTGTGCTGGCGCTACTTGTGCTGCCCTGGACTGCCGCGCCTCTGATTTACTGCGTATTCATGTATATAGGCACTTGCCTGTATCCAGTCACCACCGCCTGGTTGCCGCACTTTAAGCCTGACAGCAGCATACTGGGTCAAGCCAGGACCTTGCGGGGCAAGATCATCCCTGCCTTGCTGTTCAATCTTTCTTATCATCTTGAACACCATTTGTATCCACAGGTACCCAGCTATAACTTGCCACAACTGGCTGACAGGCTGGATCCTCATTTTGACAAGTTGGGAGTTGCGGTATTGCATGTTGTTTAAAGATTTAACGAATCGGCTAGCGACTCAGGTAGAAATACGAGGGAGGTTCAGGCTTTAGCCCGCTTGGGGGTAAAATGATGCAATTGCCTCCCACGGAAAAACAAGATGAACGCATCATTACCCAAGCAAGTTAAAATCGTTGAAGTCGGTCCGCGTGATGGCTTGCAAAACGAGAAAGAAAGCATACCCGCAGACGTCAAGATAGCGCTGGTGAACCAACTGACTGCCGCTGGTTTTGCCAACATAGAAGCGGCTTCTTTTGTTTCACCCAAATGGGTGCCGCAAATGGCGACTTCGGCCGAGGTCATGGCAGGCATCACGCGCAAGCCTGGTGTCATCTATTCGGTATTGACGCCAAATATGAAAGGCTTTGAGGCCGCACTGGCAGCCGGTGCCGATGAAGTGGTGATTTTCAGCTCAGCTTCGGAAGCCTTTGCGCAAAAGAATATCAATTGCTCGATTGCAGAGTCGATAGAACGTTTCCGCGAAGTGGCCGAAGCGGCGAAAGAAAACAAGATACGCTTGCGTGGCAGTATCTCCTGCGCTTTCGGCTGCCCTTATCAGGGTGAGGTGGCCGTTGATAGCGTCTCTGATGTGGTGCAGCGTTTGCGTGACCTGGGTTGCGATGAGATCGATATCGCTGACACCATAGGCGTGGGCACTGCCCGGCAAGTGCAAAACGTCATGCAGCGGGTAGCGCAAGATTTTCCTGTGGCTGCTCTGTCTGGCCATTTCCACGACACCTATGGTCAGGCGCTGGCGAATATCTATGCAAGTCTGGAAGTCGGCATTTCCATTTTCCATTCATCCGTTGCCGGCCTCGGTGGCTGCCCGTATGCCAAAGGTGCAACTGGCAATGTATCGACGGAAGATGTGCTTTTCCTCATGCAGGGCCTGGGCATACAAACTGGTATAGACTTAAATGCTGTAGTGGATGCAGGTCAATTTATATCTGCCCATCTGGGGCGTAAGGCGGTCAGCCGTGCTGGTAATGCCTTGGCGGCCAAGCGTCTGGGCTGATTCGGTTAAAATGCGATGAGAAGTGGGGGGAAATGGGTGATAGGCTTTGACCTTTCCCCCATCTTTGCTATAACTAAGCAGGAGGCCTAGCATCCTGCTCTTGCTTTGACCCTAAGGTTTCATTGCGGCCTCCTGAAAAACTTTACAGGAGGCCATTATGCGCCGTCGTCTTTATTTCATGCTTCCCGATGTACCCGCTGCCAGGGCCATGCTTGATGAATTATTGCTGGCGCGCATAGAAGAAAAATATATCCATTTTCTGGCGAAAGACAGTTTGCCAAATGACATGCCGGAAGCCAATTTTTTCCAGAAAACTGATCTCATCCATGGCATGGAACTAGGCATGGTCGTTGGAGCTGCTACTGGTTTATTGGCGGGGAGTTTGTTATTGATTTTCCCGCCTGAGGGGCTGGAAATGCGTACCATCGCCTTGCTGGTGGCCGCATTTGGTGGTGCCGTATTTGGCTCCTGGGTATCAGGAATGGCCGCAGCGGCCATTCCCAATTCTCGCCTGAAGGCTTTTGAAAAAGAAATTGAAGATGGGCAAGTTTTGCTCATCGTTGATGTGCCGCTGAGCAAGGTAAAACAGACAGAAGAGATGATGGCCAGCAGGCATCCCGGCTTTCGTTATGGCGGGGTGGAGCCGCATATACCAGCTTTTCCTTGAGACTGGTTTTGTTGGAAACCAATCTTGCTTTGATCTTCAAGGCAAGACTTCAATTCCGCGCCAAAATGCGACAAAACCGGCGATCTGTTTTGCTGCATCCTTGGGGGAGGGATAAATCCAGGCAGCATCAGTATTGACTTCGCCATTGACGACAACATCGTAGTAACTGGCCGTGCCCTTCCATGGGCAGAGCGTGTGCTTTTCGCTTTCGCACAGGTATTCCTGATTGACCCGGTTCATGGGGAAATAAATATTCCCCTCGATGTTTTCAACTTCAGTTGCGCTAGCCTGGGCCAACAAGGCACCTTTCCAGTGGGCGGTGGGCATATATCTTCCTAATCTTCTTGCGCTAATGAACGGGCCAGACGCAGGCTAGTCAATTGCCAGCGTGCGCTTGTCGGGAAAAAATTCCGGTAAGTGTTGCGGCTATGGCCTGTCGGGGTGTAGGCAGAAGAGCCGCGCAAGACATATTGGTTGACCATGAATTTGCCATTGTACTCACCCACTGCGCCTGCCGCCGGGACAAAGCCGGGATAGGGGCTATAACTGCTACTGGTCCATTGCCAGCCATGGCCGAACAACTGGCTGAGCTGACCTTCCAGTTCATGTTGCTGTGCTGCATATTCCCATTCAGTTTCAGTGGGCAGGCGTGCCCCGGCCCAAGTCGCAAAGGCGCTGGCCTCGAAATAAGAGATATGACCAAGCGCCTGCTGTGGATTCAGCGGTAGCAAGCCATATAAGCCAAATTCTTGCCAACCTTGCTGGAAGTCATAGCGCCAGTATAGTGGATGCCTCAGGTCTTGTTGCCTGACCCAGTCCCAGCCTTCGGCCAGCCACAGTGTAGAGTTTTGGTAACCGCCATCTTCTATGAATTCCAGGTATTCGGCATTGCTGATGAGGCGGGTCGCAAGCTGGAAAGGCTCGAGGAACTGCCGGTGCCTTGGTCCTTCATTATCAAAGGCAAAGCCCTTGCCATCGTGGCCAATTTCACACAGGCAGGCATCGTAGCTTTGCCAGCCCAGGGTTTGCGAAACCGGCAGGGGTTTGCGCATCTCGTTTGCAGGATATAGCGCAGGAAATATGGGATTGCATGACAGCAAATGTTTGATATCAGTCAGCATCAATTCCTGATGTTGCTGCTCATGTTGCATGCCCAGTTCCAGCAGAGAAGCAAAGCGGGCATCACTGAGCTTGTCCTGGCAGCGCAGCATGCGTTCATCCACATTGCGCCTGTAAGCCAGCACGGTGTCCAGCGATGGCCGCGTCAGCAAGCCGCGTTGCGGGCGCGGGTGTTTGTCACCGACGCCGTTGTAATAGGAGTTGAAGAGTACCCTGAAGTCAGTATGAAAAGCCAGGAAGTCGGTTTCAAACTGCTCAAGGATGAAGGTCTCGAAAAACCAGGTCGTATGTGCCAGATGCCATTTGATGGGGCTGGCATCTGGCATGGACTGGGCCATGCAATCTTCGGCAGACAAGGCGGAGGCAATAGCAACTGAGCGTAGCCGGATTTCTTGCCAGCGCTCAACTATGCCTGCTTCTTGCATGGTTTGCTTCGGCAGGGAGTTAAGCAGCTTTGGCATGGATAACGGCGAACCATTCATTTTTGTCCGTCCAGTGACAGCTATGGGAAAAACCAGCATCGGCTAGCAAGGCATTAAAGCCCTGTATGCTGTATTTATAGCTGTTTTCTGTGTGTATGTGTTCACCCTTGATAAAATTTCTTTGCCCGCCTGGCCAGCTGACCTGGATATTTTCCCTGGCGCGCAAATGCATTTCTATGCGGGATTTTTCGGTATTGAAAAAAGCTTCATGCTGCCATTGACGTACATCAAAATCAGTATGCAGCAAATGATTGATGTGGCGTAACAGATTCAGATTAAACGCTGCAGTGACACCCAGACTATCGGCATAGGCCGCATCCAGCAAGGACTTGTCCTTGATTAAATCCACACCTATCAATATGCCTGCATCGCTGTCACAAGCAGCGCGTAGATGGCACAAGAATGCCAGTGCTTCTTCCGGTTCAAAATTGCCTATTGATGAACCCGGATAAAAGAACAAGCGTTTGTCGCGCCTGACTTCCGCTGGCAGTTTCCAGTCCTGTGCCAGATCCAGCCCCAATGCTGTCATCTCTATATGCGGAAAACGTTGCTGTAAGCGACGTACTGCATCCTGCAAATGACTGACAGAAATATCAATCGGCACATACTGGTCTGGATGCAATACCGGGAACAGCCGCGCTGCCTTGGCGCAATTGCCGGCACCCAGGTCGATCAGGCTGCCACCTACGCCGATGACACGTGCCATGTCGCCCATGTGCTGGGTGAAAATTTCTGCTTCTGTGCGGGTGGGATAATATTCCGGCAGTACGCAAATGGCTTCAAACAAAACCGAGCCTACGGCATCATAAAAATACTTGGGTGAGGTGTGAGCGGCGTCGGCGAGTAAGCCATTTTCCAGCTCGCGGATGATGTGGGGTGCGGTGGTGCGCGCATTGGCGACGCTGTTGGCCGTGTTAGCCAGGCTATTGGATTCGGGCATGGTTTTGGGGCTAAGAAATTCAATCGGCAGGCCAGCATTGTTCTGGTCTGTGCTTGATACTCAATACGGCCTTGCTTTCAGCCCGCCTTTATGCGGAGCTTGTCTATGGGTCTGCTTGTTGACTCTGGTGTGGCATAGTGTACAACTTATTATCTGAAAAATCTTGGAGTGGGCTTTTCTTGGGTGGTTTTCCTACAAATGGCGATAATCTCGATAACGTGATTTCTTTGAGCTGTTGACATTAGTCCACCGATTCGACGTTTCAGCCAAACTCTGCAAGAAGCTAATCGAGTTGTGAGTCTTTGATTACCGAAACCCTGATTAACGTCATTCCACCGGGCTGGCGCTCCAGCATGGGGTTAGCTGGAATCCAGCGGCGTTCGTCGCATACTGTTGCAGCGTCTAATGTTTGATTCGTATTGCGCAAGTCTTTGATTTTCAAATGCATGTACACGTCATTTAAGATTGCAGGCCGGTGGTAGACCGGCGGCTACATACCTTGACACGCCGTTCGCCAAAAAGGTATGCCAAAAAGGCGACCCCGGCGTAGCCGCCCCTGCGGGGTTCCCATTTGTGCAGTACAAAAAATGGGAAGGCCCGAAACTCGCCTGCGGCCTTGCCCTTAGGAGCATGCGCCTGCCGTTACGCAGGCGCGCAGCAGTGCTGCACGAAACCCCTGCTGCACCTCAAACAGCGGTCCTTCTAAATCTATTTTCTGTACAGCACAAACGGCGTCTACACATGGGAACTGCAAAAAATCAAAAACAACGTCAAAACCAGCCCCAAATTCAAAAGCAACGTCAATGCGACCTGGTTTCATATTGCCCTAAAACGGCTCACTTTCTCTTTCAAGCATCCATCAACTCAAAATGAAACACCTTACTCACAATCTGCCACCTGCCATCCAGTTTCACCAGCGTTAAAAAATCAGTAAAAAACTTATTGGCAATTGCGCATTCGACGCGAGCGAAGGCGGTGACGGGGCCTGCCATTTCCAGGGAGACGATGCGGTCGCGGCGTTTTTCATTTTTGCTGGCGGGGGAGGGGCGTTTGTCGACGACGGGGAAGTATTGCTGCATGTCCAGGTGCAGTAGCTGACCTTCGGTGGCGCAGTAGTAATGGGCTTCCGGGTGGAATACCTTGGACAGTATGCTGGTGTCACTATGGTGTATGCCATCGAAATACTGATTCAGCATGGCGATGATGTCGGGGTAAGCGGTGTCCATTTTTGCCTTTCTAAATGTGAATACGGTAGCGTCATCAATGAGCTACCGTATTGTCTGCCGTTTTACGATTTCTTGCCGGGCAGGGGTCAGGCAGGCAGTCCTTCTGCTTTCAGTGCAGCTTGTACATGCGGCCTGGTCTTGACGCGGGCGAGGAAGTTTTGCAGGTGGGCAAAATCGCTGATATCCAGATTCACATATTTGCTCCAGCCACTGACGGTGAACAGATAGGCGTCGGCGACTGTGAAAGTATCGCCAGTCAGATAGGTTTGACCTTCCAGGCGACTGTTAATCCAGGCAAATTTCTTGCGCAACAAACCTGCGATCAGGGTCTTGCCTTCGGCATTCATGGCGGGGTCAAACAGTGGAGCGAAGGATTTGTGCAATTCTGAGGTGATGTAGTTTTGCCATTCAAGTACGCGATAGCGTGCCATGCCGGATGCTGGCAACAGCTCCCGGTTTTCTGCACGTTCAGCGATGTACTGGGCAATGATGGAGCCTTCGGTCAATATCTGGCCGTCATCCATTTCCATGGTTGGCACCTGGCCCTTGGGATTGATGCTAAAAAAATCCAGTCCATCCACGGTTTTGTGGGTGGAGGTATCGACTTTTTTCAGCGTGAAAGCCAGTCCCGCCTCACGCAGGATGATATGGGGGGACAAGGAGCAGGCACCTGGGGAGAAATAGAGTTTCATGTTTTTTCCATAAATTTGACTAATTGCTCTGTCAGGATGGCAGGGCATGACGGCATACTATGCCAAACTAAATAGTTGATAAACTAGGCGAAAGTTACTTTATAAATTACATGGTGTAATGTGAATCGACAATTTGCGGATGTATTACTGGGCAGCATAGAATTGTTTTGCATGGCAGCTGAGCTGGAAAGTTTCAAGGATGCGGCCAATGCAGCAGGGCTGACGCCAGCAGCCGTCAGTCGCTCCATCGCCCGGCTGGAAGAGCGCATAGGCGTGCGCCTGTTTGTCCGCACCACACGGCAATTGCGCCTGACGGAGGCCGGGCGTGCCTATTTTGTACAATGCCGCCAGGCGCTAAATCAGTTGGTAGATGCCGAGCGTGAAGTATCTGGCCAGCAAATGCAACCGGCAGGTCTGGTGCGCATCAGCATGCCTACGCCTTATGGGCATTACCGGGTGCTGCCCTTGCTGGCAAAATTTCGCCAGATGTACCCACTGGTTAAGCTGGATTTACAGCTCAGTAACCGCAATGTTGATCTGACTGCCGATGGTTTTGACCTGGTCATACGCGGCCGTAACCCGCCAGACTCAGGCATGATCGCGCGCCGTCTTGAAGATACAGCGATCGTGGTCTGCGCCTCTCCAGAATACTTGCAGCGCTTTGGTGTGCCAACCAGGCTGGAAGACCTGGACAGGCATGAATGTCTGCAATTTGTCTTGCCCAGTGCAGGGCAAAATATCGTCTGGATATTCAGGCGTGATGGTGAGGATATAGACTGGCCCACCAGCGGTGGTCTCACCTGTTCAGAAGATTTGCTGGGCATCATCACCCTGGCAAGACATGGCGCAGGTTTGCTGCAATCTTCACGTTTCATGGTGGAAGAGGACTTACGGACAGGGCGCATGGTAGAGGTGCTGCAGGAATTCAAAGGGCGCACCCGGCCATTTTCATTACTCTACCCGCGTGACCGTCACCTGCCTTTGCGCGTCAGGGTATTTATTGATTTTCTGATTGCAGAACTGGCGCAACATTAGTATTCACCTGCCAGTTCAATACATGCTCTATCACCCAGTCCGCATCATCCAGCGGCAAATCATGACCTGCAGTGGGATGCAAATACAGGGGGCACGCCCATAAATCTGCCAGCTTGCGTGAGCAAGCTGCATTGACCAGTCTGTCATGTTTACCCGCCAGCAAGAGTAGTGGGACTTTGCCCGAATACGGTGGCGCACGAAAACGCATGGCGGCCAGCAACTGGCGCAGGATATTGCCGGTGCTGATAGGGCTATCCTGCGCATACGCTGCCCAGCGTGCGACGATTTCTCTGGCCTGCACCGTCGTGTTCAAATTGCTGGTGATACGCAGTATCAATTGTTCGCGCTGCATACTCGAACCGAATAACATGGTGGTAATCAGGGCAGGATAATTTACTGGTTTCAGTCTATGAAAAAAAGGATTATGCGGCGCGACGCTGGTATTGATCAGCACCATGCGCTGCATATCATCCGGGTATTGATCGGCCCAGGCCAGTGCCACCATCGCCCCTAGCGAAACTGCCAGTACATGCACAGGTTCTGCTACACCCAGGACCTGTAATTGACCGTGGCAATGATCTGCCATCGCTGCTACTGTGGTCAGGCTATGCCCGGCATGCAATTGTCCATTGCCGGGAAAGTCCAGGCACAACACGCGTTCAGCCCCCACCGCTTGCTGGAAGCGCGCAGGAAAATCTCCCCAGTGCCGGCTTTCGCGCATCAGGCCGCGCAATAGCACCCAAGTCGTCATGGTCTATACCAGCGTGCCACGGCACGCTCTTGCAGACGCAAACGGGTAGGGCCCTGGGCCAGCCATTGTGCATGGCCGCAGGTAGCACGCATCAGAAAATCCAGCCAGGAATTATGCCTGCGCAAGACGCGATGCAGGCGGTGTTCTGCCACCGGGTTGAACATGCCATGCCGTGAGAATAACTGGCGCGGGTTTTTCTTGACCCATAACCATGAACCCATTTCCAGCGTCAGTGGTAAAAAGGTCCTGCTGCTGTCCTGTTGAGCTTGCAAATACAGATAATCCCAGACATCGCCATGGGTACGGTATTGCAGGCTCTGGGGTTCAAACAGGTAGGAATGATTGGGGTGGGTTTGCTGGAACAATTCTTCCAGCGCCAGTATGTCAGCCAGATGATCTATGGGGTGCACACTATGTGCATGAGGGAACCAGACGCGGTCACGCAAGCCAAAGCCGGAATGACAATCTATCGCCATGCTGAATGGGCGCGCTAATAACTCTTGTTGCACGGTACTGCATAGTGCCAGATTTTCTGCTTCCATCTCCGCCCCGGCAGCACCTCGATACCAGGGCAGGCGCGGACTATAGCGATGACCACCGAGCAGAAAAGGGACTTTGTCGTCCGCATCTACAGGCGCATTGCGCATCAGGTCAACACCATTCGGGTTGCAACGCGTCGCCTGCCACATGCCGCCAGGATTAACCAATGGCATAAATACCAGACGCACATCCTGCAACATATGTTGCAGGCTCTTGTCCCAGGACAGCCGTGTCAGCAGGCCACGCAGGAAAGTCAGCAAGACTTGCGTACCTATACGCTCCAGCCCGTGTATGCCGCCAAAAAAACCAATGGCAGGCAGGCTGGTATCAGAATTGCCCAGCGCCAGTTTATATACCGGGAATTGCCTGTGCCTGACCTCGACCTCGCACAAGACCTCAACCTCCAGCTGTCCGCGGCCAAGGGCGATAATGCGTTCCAGTTCATTCAGTTCAGGCAGAGCAGACATGGCGCATGCGTAAAAGTTAACCATGCCATGCTAGAGGAGCTATACGCAGAATGCAAGAAACACGCAGCTTGGACATCAAACTCGGCAATTATGACCAACACATTACAGGATTTGAGCATATGGAGGAACTTTTCATGCGCACTGGCCTCTGCATATAGAATGTTGCGGAAGATTTACACAAATCAAAAAAATTGAAGGAGTTGCTTTTGTCGAGTCAATTAAAAAGTATCGCTGCAGATGATGAGGCCTACTGGTCAGGCATCCGTGAACTGTACACAGTCTCACCCGATTTCATCAACCTGGAAAATGGCTATTTCGGTGTGCAGGCACAGCCTGTGTTTGAGGCTTTCCAGCGTTATCAAGCCCAGGTGAATGCCGAGACTTCGTATTTCCTGCGGGTGCGTTATGCGCCTCTGTTTGTGCAAGTCATGCAGGAGCTCAAGGATTTTTGTGGGGTGGATGAGGGTGAGCTGGTGCTGACCCGCAATCTGATCGAGGGCATGAATATTTTATTGCAGGGTTATCCCTTGCAGGCTGGTGATGAAGTCATCCTTGCTACCCATGATTACGATCTTGTCATCGATACTCTGCTCATGCTGGAACAGCGCAAGCAGATACAACTGCGGCATTTGCAATTGCCGTTTGACCCTGTCAGCGATGAAGACATAGTGGCGCAGTATGAACAGGCGATTACGCCGAGGACCAAACTGATACTGGTCACGCATATCGTGCACAGGACAGGGCAGATCATGCCCGTCGCCAAAATCACTGCCATGGCCAAACGTCACGGTGTTGATGTCATGGTTGATGCTGCGCATTCCTTTGCTCATCTGGACTACCGCATGACTGAGCTGGGGGCAGATTTTGTGGCGGTGAATTTGCATAAATGGCTGGGGGTGCCGCTGGGTGTGGGCATGCTGTATATACGCAAGAACCGGGTGGCTGAGATTGCGCCACTGTTTGGCAATGTCAAGTTTGCTGACAATGAGATTTTCAAATTCACCCAAGTGGGGACGGTACCGCCCGCGAATGTCCTGACGGTGCTGGATGCACTGCGATTTCACGAGTCCATAGGTTCTGCCAACAAGGAAGCGCGCCTGCGTTATCTGACGCAATACTGGCTCAATCAGGTGCGTGGCTTGCCCGATGTACGTATATTTACTCCAACTGACCCGCAGCGTTCCTGCGCGATTGCCGGTTTTGGTATCGCTGGCAATTCTGGTCATGCCATCGTTGATTACCTCATGCGTGAACATAAGATATTCACCGTCACGCGCGATCTGGATGGTCATGACATAGTCAGGGTGACACCACATCTGTACACCAGCCTGGGGGATCTCGACAAACTGGTAGCTTCTATCAGGCAATTGACGCAAGCTTGATGGACACGTTTAGGGAGTAGAAATAATTTCCAGTTTGCAGGATTTATTTATCCTATATAATGGAAATTATGGATATCAATACGATTATTGCCCACAGGGTGCGCGAGTTGCGCGATCAACAAAAGCTGTCGCTCGATGCGCTGGCCAAGCGTAGCGGCGTCAGTCGCTCGAATATCTCACTCATAGAGCGCGGCGAGAGCAGCCCGACTGCAGCGGCACTCGACAAGCTGGCCGTGGGACTGGGGGTGACGCTGGCTTCGCTGTTTGAGGACAGCAGTCCTGCTGCCGTGGTATCACCCGTATTGCGCAAGGCTGAGCAAATATGCTGGACTGATCCTGCTTCTGGCTATATGCGCCGTAATCTCTCCCCTGGTTTGCCGTCTCCTATCCAACTGGTGGAAGTTGAATTTCCGGTGGGGCAGACCGTGCGTTATGACGGCTTTCATCAGAATATCGATATACAGCAACAGGTCTGGATACTGGCGGGCCAGATGCGCCTCACTGTGGGTGAAGAGACTTGGGATTTGCAGACTGGTGACTGTCTTTCCATGGCGCTGGATAAACCGATTACTTTCCATAATCCTGGAAAGGTCGCGGCACGCTATCTGGTGGCGCTTTGCAAGTAACGCCCTCTTTCAGTTTTCCATTCACGGAGTCAATCATGTCCGAACAAGTTCATATTCAGATTCTCGACGCCGCAGCAGCGCAGGCCAGTGTAGAAGCTTTGGCAGAAGTGCTGACAGACTGCGTTGCTGGTGGCGCATCCGTCAGCTTCATGTGGCCTTTGCCGCATGAACGAGCGGTGCAATTCTGGCAGGGAGTAGCTGATGGCGTGGCGCGCAAGGAGCGCATCTTGCTGGTCGCCAGGGATGACAACGGAGAAATCCTGGGCACGGTACAATTGATCACTACCATGCCTGATAACCAGCCGCACCGGGCCGATGTGGCCAAGATGCTGGTGCACAGGAAAGGGCGTCGTCGTGGCATTGCACAAGCCTTGATGGCCTCGGTTGAAAAAGTCGCCAAAGACTATGGCAAGACTGTGCTGGTGCTCGACACCGTCACTGGTGGCGATGCTGAACGCCTGTATGAGCGAGCCGGTTGGCAGCAAGTCGGGGTGGTTCCTAATTATGCTTTAATGCCTGATGGTGAATTTTGTGGAACGACGTTCTTCCATAAACAAATCTAAGCGAGTATGTTCTCTATGCCTATTATGCGCATTGCAGTGATTTCAGATATACACGGCAATCTGCCCGCACTGGTCGCAGTGGCCGCTGATCTGCGTCTGCGTGGAGTGGATCAGGTAGTCAACCTGGGCGACAGCCTGTCTGGCCCTTTGTTGCCCAAAGAGACGGCAGATTTTTTGATGGCGCAAGCGGGCTGGATACATCTGGCGGGTAATCATGAACGGCAGATACTGGAGTTGAATGAACGCTCAGGTTCTGGCGATGTGTATGCATATCAGCAAATCACGGAAGAACACAAAAACTGGATAGCGCGTTTACAGCCAGTGCTGCGTTTGAATGAAGAAATCTTGTTGTGTCACGGTACGCCAGAAAGTGACACAACTACTTTGTTGCAAGTGGCAGACAGGAATGCTACTGCGCAGGAAGTGCAAGAGAGACTGGGGCTGCAAACTGCTGCCGTTATCGCTTGCGGCCATAGTCATGTGGCCCGCAGCGTGCGTACAGCAGAAGGACAACTTATCGTCAATCCCGGCAGTGTCGGCCACCCGGCCTATGAAGATAATTATCCCTACCCGCACAAGATAGAATCCGGTTCACCCGATGCGCGTTATGCCATCATTGAAAAGATGCAGCATGGCTGGACTGCCAGCCTCATCAATGTCCCTTATGCCTGGCAGAAAATGGCAGAACTGGCGGCTGTACGCGGACGTGAAGACTGGGTCACTGCTTTGCAAAGCGGTTACATGAATCAAATAAGAAATTAAAAAAGGCCTATGAAAAAACAAGATACTGCTCTTATCATCATTGACATGCAGCGTGGCATGGCTGATCCCAAAGCAGGGCGCAGGAATAACCCGGCAGCAGAAGAACATATACGGCAGTTACTCCTTGCATGGCGCCTGGCTGGCAGGCCGATTGCACATGTCCGGCATATGTCGCGTTCACCCACCTCAGTATTTTGGCCAGGTCAGCCAGGCAATGAGTTTCAGGAAAACTTGCTGCCACTCGCCAGTGAGCATGTGGTCGAAAAAAATGTGACTGATGCCTTCGTCCATACAGGACTGGAGCGCTGGCTGCATGTGCGTGGCATCAAAGATTTGGTGATCGCTGGTGTCAGTACCAATATGTCGGTCGAGGCGACAGCCCGCAGTGCCGGTAATCTGGGCTTTGCCACCACAATAGTGGCCGATGCCTGCTTCAGTTTTGACAGACTGGATTTGCATGGCAAGCCACAGACGGCAGAAGAAGTGCACATCAATGCACTCAGCAATCTGCAGGGTGAGTATGCCACGATTGTCAATACTGCTGAGCTGCTGGATTAAACAAGTCCGTCAATTTGCAGCGGTAATTTGTCTTAAATATTACCGCTGCCACCATCTACCCTAAAGCCAAAAAATTTCATAGAATGCCCAGCATTGCCGCATGGGTTTGCGGATCAATCTTACTGTTTGGGAAAATCAACATGGCGATGGATGTCATAGATTACGAAATTTTTGGCGATGATATGCAATTCGTCGAAGTCGAACTCGACCCCGGTGAGGCTGCCATAGGCGAGGCCGGTGCCATGTTTTACATGGAAGATGATATAGAGATGGAAACCATCTTTGGTGACGGTTCGGCTGCCCAGACTGGCATTTTTGGTAAATTGCTGGGGGCAGGCAAGCGCCTGGTGACTGGTGAATCCCTGTTCACCACGGTCTTCATGAATGCTGGCGTGGGCAAGAAGAAGGTCGCCTTTGGTGCTGCCTATCCTGGCAAAATTATCCCCATGCATTTGAACCAGTTGGGTGGTACCTTGTTGTGCCAGAAAGATGCTTTCCTCTGCGCGGCCAAGGG
This sequence comes from Undibacterium sp. JH2W, assembly GCF_049340425.1. Lineage (NCBI taxonomy): Bacteria > Pseudomonadati > Pseudomonadota > Betaproteobacteria > Burkholderiales > Oxalobacteraceae > Undibacterium > Undibacterium sp. JH2W. The sequence continues at coordinate 70,221 of NZ_JBMPOT010000014.1, forward strand.
AGTGTCTCTGGGTATTGCCTTTCAAAAACGCCTGGGCGCAGGTTTCTTTGGCGGCGAAGGTTTTATCCTGCAAAAACTCGAAGGTGATGGTCTGGCCTTTGTGCATGCTGGTGGTGCCATTATAGAAAAGACTTTACAACCTGGCCAGACCCTGCGTGTCGACAGTGGCTGCGTCGTGGCTTTCACCCAGGAAGTGGATTTCGATATCAAGTTCGTCGGCGGTGTAAAAACTGCCCTGTTCGGTGGCGAAGGCATATTCTTCGCGCACTTGCGCGGCCCTGGCAAGGTCTGGTTGCAATCCCTGCCTTTGGCGCGTTTGGCTAACCGTATTGTTGGCGCATCGAAAGTTGGTGGCAGCAAAGGTGGTGAGCAAGGCTCAGTACTTGGTGGGCTGGGTAATTTGTTCGAAGACGAATAAGCAAGAAATTTCCTGAGACCAGGGCCACGCATGCAAAGCATGCGTGGCCCTGGTGCTTTTTAGTACTTCTAAGCTGTCAGAATTTAGGCTGACAGCACTTAAGCTGACGGTACTTAAGCTGGATTACCTGCCCTTTTTCGTCTCTGCAAAGATCTGGAAAAATGTCTGCCTGACTACCAATTTCTGCAATAGTCTATCTACGATTTATGTGTAAATGCTGACCACATCCCCGTCAGGGCATCTTGCATATTGCGGCTAAATCGTGGCGCGTCAAATAAAGGGCTTGCCAGCACCTGATCGCGCAAATTTTTACGCAGTGTTGCCAACTTATCGAGGTCGCTTGCATGGGCAATGGCAAGGGTCACAAATTCACTTCTGTCTTTGGCTATCCAGTCATTCAGGCCTGCATAACTGAGCAAACTTGCCCCCTGCCTTGATGCCATGGTGGTACCTGTCAAAGTCAGTGTAGGTATGCCCATCCACAAAGCTTCGCAAGTAGTGGTACCGCCTTCATAGGGAAAGGTATCAAGTATCATATCCACTTGCTTGTGGGCTGCAAGATAGGCTTCGCGTGAGCTTGGACGATGCAATTCCACACGCTCAGGAGCTATGCCAAATTGACGCAGGCGCTCTAGTATGAGTAAGCGGGCTTCAGCACTTTCCAGTTGCCTGGACTGTAGCCGTAAGCGTGCTTCCGGCAGATTTTGCATTACTTCAGCCCACAATGCGAGAGTAAAGTCATTCAATTTGCCTGTGCTCTGGAAGCAAGCGAAAGTAATATAAGTATTGCGTAATGCAGGTAAAGGATTGGCTGCTACTTCCAGCCCGGCTTGCATGGCTGGTGGCGTGAAACACAAACGTGTTTCGGGTAAATACCAAATTTTCTCAGAAAAATATTCCTCGTGCTGTTCCGGGACAGAGATGTGATCTGCTAATACGTAATCCATGCCAGGCACGCCGGTTGTACCAAAATAACCAAGCCAGCTACATTGTACAGGCGCAGGTTTCCAGGCAAATAGCGGAAGGCGATTGTCAGCAGTTTGTCCGGCCAGGTCTATCAGTATATCAATGCCTTGCTCATGTATCATTTCCGCCGCGGCTGAGTCACTCATGTTCTCAATGGAATGCCAGGAGCTGAAGTATTGCCTCAGGCGTGAATTGACGCTGTCGTTGCGGTTCTTATTGGAAAATGCAACAAATTCCATTTGCTTGAAATCAAAATGCTTCAGCACATTTTCCAGGAAATGCCCGACCGGGTGATCACCCAGATCGGCAGAGACCATGCCAACCCGTAGCTTCTGGCCAGGTTGAGGGGAAATTTTCCAAGTAGTATACGGAGTGATACGCTTAGCAAGTTTGTGATGATAGTCCAGAACGTCAGCACGGTATTCTGTCGGAGAATTGCAATCTCCAAAGCAGAGTTGAAGCAACAAATTACAGTGTGCCTCCAGATAATCGGGGTCTCTTGCAATCGCAGTACGATAACTGGTCAATGCCTCTTTATGTCGACCGGTATCGCACAAGATGTTTCCCAGGTTTGTATAGGCATCCCCAAAGCCATCAGGTTTGCCCTCCAGTGCCGATCTCAAGCTGGCTTCCGCCTTGGAGAATTCTCTTTGCTTTACATAAATTTTTGCAAGGTTATTGTGTGTAAGCGCAGACTTGGGATCTATTTTCAGGGCCTTGCAGTAACAGGTTTCTGCTTCGCTCCATTGACTTAATCTATTGTAAGTACTGCCCAGGTTATTCCATGAATTTTGCATTGCGGGATTAAGTTCCAGGGCTTGCTTAAAGTGATCAATCGCCTCGGCATATCTATTTTGCAGATAAAAAACCATTCCCAAATTATCATGAGCCACCGCTTCATCCGGTTGCTCCTTGATACAGCGTCGCAAGCTGGTTTCAGCCTCCTGGTAGCGACCCTGATTCATGAATAGTACACCCATGTAGCCATGTGCCATTGCATGCCCTGGCATCAACTCCACAGTTTTCCGAAATTCTGTTTCTGCCTTGGCCAACTCGCCTTGCTCGTCATATAGTAAGCCCAGCTCAAAATGAGCACTGGCAAATTTGTCGTCCAATTCAAGCGCTTGCAAAAGCAAATTCCTGGCTTCGTCAGCGCGGTTCAGTCGTATCAGTATTTTTGCCAGTGCAGGATAGGTATCAACAGAACCAGGTTTGTTATCGATAGCCTTCTGATAGCTGATGGCGGCATCTGACAATTGATTATTATGCAATTGTATCATCCCAAGATTGCAGTAAGCCTCAGCAAAATCAGGGCGAAGTTGTATGGCAAGCTTGAAACATATTTCTGCATCGGCAAGTTTGTTTTGCTCTTTCAGCGCGACCCCCAGATTATTTTGCGCGTATGCATCGTCAGGCTTGTCCAGGCACATTTTCTGGTAAATGGATTCGGCTTCAGAATATTGCTGTCTGGAAAATAGGATAGACAATAAAGCATTTCTTGCCTGATCGAGTTGTGGTGCAATCGCTACTATTTCTCTATAGCTTTGTGCTGCTTCATCAAGCCGATTTTGTTGTTGCAACAAATTAGCCAGAGCCCAGCGTGCTTGAATAAATTGTGGATCACTTTCTATGGCTTGACGAAGTGCGGTTTCAGCTTCACCCATTGCTCCCTGCGCTCCCAGCAGGCTGGCCAGTTGAAAATAGGCTTGACTGAATTTAGGTTTGAGAATCAAAGCCTGGCGGCAACAGGCGATGGCCTCTTGTGTTCTGGCTTGCGATGTGAGTGTGACACTCAAATTGTAGTGTGCCAATGCTTCGTCCGGTTTGATAACAATAATTTGACGATAACAAGATTCAGCTTCAGGCAATTGACCAGACTCATCCAGTGTCAGGCCCAGGTTTAAAAGGGCGTTAACAAAGCCTGGCTGAAGGGTGACTGCCTGGCGATAATATGTTTCCGCTACTTTCAATTCGCGACGTTCATAGTACAGGTCGCCGAGTTGATTATAGGTAGTTGCATCGTTGGGATCGACGCTTATCGCCTGTTCGTAGCAGTGCTGCGCTTCCCCCGGTTTGCCTTGTTTTAATAAGGCATCTCCCTGTGCCTTAAGATTTGCAGCCAGTTGTCCTGACTCTGCCGTCTTGATTTCTACCGCTTGTACAGTTTTTTCTTGTGGCGCGGAAGATAATTGTTTTTTAAGCCAATTCAACATGAGCAGGGTCCAAAATTTGAGAAAATGCCGGTAGGTAGATCGCAATTCAATAAAATGACATGCGTACAGAGGATGGTATTTTACATCTTGCCTATCAAACTACTTTACCGGGAAGTTTTATAAGTAGGAGGCTGGCAGCAAATGCCGGTTTGCTGATATGGATAATTGTAGTGAGACTTGTCGAGGCGCTGCCGATTGCGACAGGAGGACAACAGGGGCATTAACATGCCTCTGTTGTCTATGAGTAACTTCGTTAGCCTACACTTATACAGCGACAGTTTGCTTTAGCATATTGCTGGCAAAAGTGTCGCAACAGATTTCGCTGGATGTGCGTGAGCCATAATGTGCAATGAATTCATCAAAGCTGCCACTTTGTGCGCTTTCCATCTCTGCCTGTTCTGCCAGCGACTTTTCCGCCATTTTGGTATACAAAGTCAATTGTTCGGGCGCAGGAGGACGGGCGCGGAATTCCTGGGCCAGCAAATGGCTTTGTTGTAGTGCAAACTGAGGGAAAGAATTGTTCGCAGCACGTATGGCATCGAGCACCTTGGCTGATGGAGTCAACTCAGGATGCAAGAGTTTTTCGGTTTGTACTTGCATGGTTTGCGCATGGCTGCTGTCGCTGCGCTGGGCATCCAGCAGGGCTGCTACTGGAGTAATTCTTTCCAATAATTCTTTGCCCCAGTCTTGCAGGGAAATGGCCTGTCCCTGGCGCGACAACATCAGGCCGGGGCGACGGCCTTGTTTGACGGTAAGAGCAAAATTTTCTACATTTTCTTCACCTTCGGCCTGGTTGGTTTGTGCACTGTCTTCCAGCGCGCAAAACAGCAGGAAGGCATCGAGGAAACGTGAAGTTTCCAGGCTGATGCCTAGCGGGTCAAAGGGATTCACATCCATGCATCGTACTTCTATGTATTGCACACCACGTGCACACAGGGCTTCTACCGGGCGCTCGCCAGTCTTGATGACGCGCTTGGGCCGTATCGTGGCATAAAACTCGTTTTCAATTTGCAGCACATTGGTATTGATCTGTACCCATTCACCGTTTTGTTGCGTACCTATTTTTTCATAGGCCGGGTAGGGCTGGCGTACTGCCAGTGACAGGCTGCGCATGTATTCCAGCAAGGTGTTATACGGTGGCACCAGGCCAGACTGGGCATTGTTCTGGTAACCCAGGTCGCTCATGCGCAAGCTGGTGGCATAGGGCAGATACAGGGTATCCTCAGACAGGGTTTCCAGCTGATGCGGGCGGCCACGCAGGAAAGGTGTGGACAAGGCAGGCGAGGCACCGAACAAGTACATCAGCAACCAGCTATAACGATGGAAATTGCGTATCAGCGCGATATAACTCTCGGACTGCACATGCATGGCGCTGCCACGAGTATGCTCTGCCTGTTGCAAAACCTTCCATACATTTTCGGAAAGTGAATAATTGTAATGGATGCCAGCGATGCATTGCATGCTCTTGCCATAACGCAGAGCCAGGCCGCGGCGGTAGACATGCTTGATCATGCCTATATGTGAATTGCCATACCAGGCGATAGGGATATCTTTTTCTTCCGGCAGCTTGCAGGGCATGGATTGATGCCACAGCATTTCATTGCCCATGACGGTGTAGGCAAATCTGTGGATATTGTCCAGCTCTTCCAGGGCGGTGGCGATGTCTGGCTCCGCTGGTGTGATGAATTCCAGCAGGGATTCTGAATAATCAGTCGTGATTTGCGGATTGGTCAGCGCTGAGCCCAGGGCTGGCGGGTGTGGCGTCAAAGCCAGTTCACCATCGGCCAGTACCCGCAGGGTTTCACGCTCTATGCCACGCAAGCCCTGACCCAGCAGAGGGCGATTTGCATCACTGTCGAATAGCGCCAGGCGTCGGTTTAGCAGAGTGCTCACGGTGTCTTCCTTCAGATTCAGTTGTCTTTGCAATCAGATTTGCAAAAAATATCGAGCAAGCATAGCCGAAAAATGAAAATAGCATACGAGCTTGCTCAAATTTCAAATATGAAAACTTTTTTAGTTTATAACAGTCTCATGACCAGCCTGTTTCAAGGTCCATGAAGTCCAATCAATCCCGCATTGCAGCAATGCGAGAAAAGATTCCTTGTTTTGTTGGCATCGCATTTAGAATGATTAACCTATCTTTCCAGAGGAATTGAAGTGTCCATAAAAAAAATGTCTGTACTGATGTCAGCCAGCGTACTTGGCCTGGCAACTTCCGGCCTGGTATTGGCCGCTGACCCGGTTCCGCCAGTGGCTGCCAAGCTTAAATGGCAAGAGGCCCGCCATGGCGAAGTTGTCACTGACGATTATCGCTGGTTACAGAAAAAAGAAAATCCTGAGGTGTTAGCTTACCTGAATGCTGAGAATGCCTATACCGAAGCCCTGACGGCAGACATCAAACCCCTGGCGGACAAGCTGTATGCGGAAATCAAGGGCAGGATGAAAGAGGTAGATCTGTCCGTACCTGTGCGTCGTGGCAATTACTATTATTATTCGCGCACCGAGGCTGGCAAGCAATATCAGTTGTATTGCCGCCGCCGTGCTGGCGCGGATATGGCTTATGATGAAAAGGCTACTGAAGAAATCCTGCTTGACCAGAACGAAATGGCCAAAGGACAAAAGTTCTTTGCCGTTGGTGGCAGTTCCATCAGCCCGGATGAACAATTGCTGGCCTATACCACCGACACCGTCGGTTATCGTCAGTATCAATTGCATATCAAGAATTTGCGTACTGGCGAATTGCTCAGTGACAGCCAGCCGCGTGTGACTTCCATGGCCTGGGCGGCAGATAACAAGACCCTGTTCTTTGTGCAGGAAGATGCCACCACCAAACGCTCTGACCGCCTGTTCCGGCTGGAGACAGGCAAACCGCCGGTTGAAATCATGCATGAGGCAGTTGAACAGTTTGGTCTGCAAGTCAGTACTACCCGCGACCGTCAATTTATCGTGGTCAATAGCGAGGCGACGGATACCAGTGAAGTCCAGCTGCTCGCCGCGGATAAGCCACAAGGGCAATTCCTCAGTGTACTGGGACGTGAAAAAGGCCATCGCTATCATTTGGAACACCGCAACGGTGACTTATATATACTCACCAACAAGGATGCCAAAAATTTCCGCGTCGTGCGTGCGCCGCTGGCAACGCCTGATAGCAAACATTGGCAGGAAGTAGTCAAACATGATCCTGAGGTACTGGTCTTTGGTGCTGACCTGTTCAAGGACTACATGGTTGTCACGGAAAAGACCCAGGCCCTGAACCGCGTCCGTATCTATGACTTCAACAGCAAGCAATGGAAGACGGTGAAGTTTGATGACCCAGTTTATTTGGCCACCGGCGCTGGCACGCCAGAATTTTCTGCTACCCGCTTCCGCATGTCTTACCAGTCACCAGTGACGCCAGTGACCACCCTGGATGTGGATATGGCGACTGGTCAGCGCTACGTGCTCAAACAGCAGGAAGTAGTGGGCGGTTATGACGCCAGCAAATATGAAAGTCGTCGTCTGTGGATGACAGCAAGAGATGGTGTCAAAGTACCGCTGTGGGTAGTGTATAAAAAAGGTGTGAAACTGGATGGTTCAGCGCCTTTACTGTTGTACTCGTATGGCAGCTATGGTTACTCAACCGAAGCGACCTTTACTTCCGCTCGCCTGAGCCTGCTGGACCGTGGTGTCATTTATGTACAGGCGCATATACGCGGCGGTCGCGATATGGGTGAGCATTGGCATGAGGATGGCATGCTGATGAAAAAGAAAAATACTTTTTATGATTTCATCGATAGTGCCGACTACCTCATCAAACAAAAATGGACCAGTCCTGACAAACTGATTATCCAGGGCGCCAGTGCGGGTGGCTTGCTGATGGGAGCGGTCGTGAACATGCGTCCGGATTTATTCCATGCGGTACATGCCGGGGTTCCTTTTGTCGATGTCATGAATACCATGATGGATGCCAGCCTGCCTTTGACGACGGGTGAATATCTGGAGTGGGGCAATCCCAATGAAAAGTCAGCCTATGATTATATGCGCAGCTATTCACCGTATGACAATATCGCCCGCAAGGCTTATCCAGCCATGTTGGTGACCACAGGTTTGAATGACAGCCAGGTCATGTATTGGGAGCCGGCCAAGTATGTGGCCAAGTTGCGCGACTACAAAACCGATAAAAATACTTTGCTGTTGAAAATCAATATGGCAGCCGGACATGGCGGCGCTTCTGGCCGCTATGACGCCTTGCGTGAAAGTGCATTCAATATGGCCTGGATGTTCTCGCAATGGGGCATCAAGGAATAATTGCCTGGGTAGCTGCCTTCATCGTGAAATCTCGATGAGGGCAGGTTCAGATTACTACATCATGAAGGAAACCAACATGAACTTTGCCTACACCATTATCTATGTCCCCGATGTCGCTGCGTCGCTGGCTTTTTTTGAAAAAGCTTTTGGTTTCACCACGCGTTTTTTGCATGAGTCCGGCATGTATGGTGAACTTGATACTGGTGCGACGACACTGGCGTTTGCTGCCCATGCTATGGGCGACATGAATTATTCTAGCGGCCATGTGGCGGCGCATAGTTCAGAAAAACCGCTGGGCATGGAAGTCGCATTTACCACGGCAGACGTGGCCGCCGAACACGCTCAGGCAATTGCCGCTGGTGCGCAAGAACTGGCTGCGCCAACAGAGAAACCCTGGGGCCAGGTGGTATCGTATCTGCGCTGTCCTGATGGCAGCCTGGTGGAGTTATGTACCCCTATGGGCAGCTGATATTTTTCTTTTCATTAGGACTTACGCAAAACCGCCACAGCTGCGTTGCAGCGCCCGTACTTTGCAAGATTCGGTACTAAAGTACTGTCTTCGTCACTACGGTGTTTTGGGGTTTCAGACAACATGTTGTCTGCTAACGAAACAAACATCCCCCGCAAGGGATGTTTCCCACTGCGATAGCCTTGCTGGGACAATTTTGCGTAAGTCCTATTAATGAATATGGAAGCCCGCGCGTCATATAGATAAAGCGCGGGTCTATTCCAGGGAAAAATATTTCTTGCGCAGCTTTTGTACCGTGCCATCTTTTTGGACTATCTCATATGCCTTGCGCCAGGCCCGTTCTTCATCTTCATTCAAGCCCAGGGAAGTTGCCATATAAAGTTCTGCACTACCCATGCTGAGTCCGGTAGTGAAATCTTCCAGGCGAAAACCGTATTCCTCGATTGCCGATGTCATGATAGAGTAGCCGGAATAAATCGCATCCAGGCCGCCCAGCTGTAATAGCTTGAGCAGACTTTGGTAATCTTTTTCATACTGGATATTACGAAAGTTTTGCGCGTGTAATTCTTTTTCCAGCGAAGAGCCACGCACTATACCCACGCGCAAACCGCGCAGATGTTCCAGTGTCGCCGTTTCTATATTGACGCTGCCAGTTATGTTCGATCGCTTGCCAAAAAAACGGTTGGGAGCACTGCCCAGATGGATCAGCCATTTAAAGCTGGCTTCACGGTCCATGGTTCTATCGAGAGGGAAGACACCATAATTCTGGCCATCCTTGGTCATCTTGACAGCTCTGGCCCAGGGGTAAATAGTCATGTCCGGTTTGCGTCCCAGTTGCGCGGACATCGCCGTAATCAATTCATAGGCATAGCCTTGCGGAATATTATGCTGCAGCCACATGAAGGGCGGCAATTCTGCCGTGACCCATTTGACTTGCCCCTCAGTAGCGAGCTGGGCCTGGCTGGGCAGGCTGAATAGCAGAGCAAGCAGGCAAATGAGTTTTTTCATTTCAGTCCCATACTGCAAAGGTAGGTATTTCTTGGCCGTGTTGCCAAGCCTGCAAGGCTGAGCCCGTGTTTCCAGAGAAATTCTAGTATTCAGGCTATGCTTAAACTGGTCAAGTGAATTTTTATCAATTTTCGTGATTTCTACTTCTGAATGAACATTAAAAACCAAGAGTAATTTGTCATTTGAATTTTGTCCGGGATTGTCTATAAAGAGAGGTAAGGCAGTTGCGCATCCTGTCGGTTAACTCTTTGAGTTGCTGATGCTTGCTGTCTTGTCCCCTGACCATGGTGGTCACCGCGATATCTTCGCAACTGCCTCAGTGCTTTCTTACCTCTATGGAGATAGTCATGAGACGCAGACTGTATTTCATGTTGCCTGACCTGGGTAGTGCCAGGGCTATGCTGGATGAACTTTTACTTGCACGTATTGATGAGCGACATATGCATTTTTGTGCGAAGGAAGGCATGCTGCCCTCTGACATGCCGGAAGCTAATTCTTTTCAAAAAACCGATCTGATACATGGTGCTGAAGTGGGCATGCTGATCGGTGGTATCGCGGGTTTGCTGGCAGGCGGTTTGTGGCTGATTTTCCCGCCTGAAGGTATGGAGATGCGCATACTGGCGGTGCTGGTGTCTGCCATAGGCGGTTCCCTGTTTGGCTCCTGGGCATCAGCCAAGGCGGCCAAGGCCATACCCAGTTCCAGCCTCCAGCCCTTCATGGACGATATAGAAAACGGCAAAGTCTTGTTGATGGTGGATGTGCCCTTCAAGCGGATTACAGAAATCCAGCAACTGGTCAGCAATCGCCATCCTGAAATCCGCTTTGGTGGTGTTGATCCGCATGTGCCGGTGTTTAGTTAGTGCTCCATTTATGAGTCCATGCAAGTATGTCCTCGCTGAGGGCATGCTTGCCTTTTGAATTAATTAGGACTTACGCAAAACCGCCCCAGCTGCGTTGCAGCGCCTAGCCGTACTAAAGTACTGTCTTCGTCGCTACGCCTTGCTGGGACAATTTTGCGTAAGTCCTATTAATATTCTCCTTTAAAACGACCTGATTGCATCAGCGCCAATTCGGCATACAATGACTGGTTTTTAAACAACATTGTCGAAAATGATAGCTACTGCTCTGGAGTTGCATGCGCTTTGCAAGAATTTTGGTCGTCCCGCCGTTGAAAACCTGAATCTCACTGTACGTCGTGGTGAGTTATATGCCTTGCTCGGACCGAATGGTGCAGGCAAGACCACCACTTTGCGCATGGTGGCAGGCCTGATTTCGCCAGACAGTGGCAGTATCCGCATACTGGGGCAAGAACTGGTGGCCGACCCTGCCCTGGCCAAGAGCAAGCTGGCCTATCTGCCTGACGATCCCATGTTGTACAACAAGCTCAAGCCTTTTGAGTATCTGGAATTTGTCGCCGGCCTGTGGGGTATAGCTGCTGAAGTTGCCGAACCCAAGGCCCGTGAATTGCTCGAATGGCTGGATTTGCTCAAGCATGCAGATGAGCTGACCGAAGGTTTTTCCCGTGGCATGAAGCAAAAGCTGGCACTGGCAGGTGCCCTGATCCATCAGCCTGAGCTGATTATCCTCGACGAACCCCTGACTGGTCTGGATGCGGCGGCAGCACGGCAAGTCAAGGATGTCTTGCTCAACCATGTCAAACAAGGTGGTACTGTCATCCTGACTACCCATATACTCGATGTGGCCGAACGCCTGGCCGAACGCATAGGCATCATACAAAACGGCAAGCTCATCGCCGAAGGCACGCTGGAAGAATTGCGTAGCCAGACCAGCCAGACTGCGGGGACACTGGAAGAAGTTTTCCTGCAATTGACGGAACCTGCATGATGGCACTCTGGCAGAAATTGAAACCAGGTAGTGCGGCCTGGTTACTGGCGCACGAATGTCGCCTGGCCTATTACGATATGGGTGAAAACAAAGCCAGTCATGCTGCAGCGCGTGGCATGTCGCTGTTTGGCAGATGGCTCATCAGCCTGATGTATATTTTTGCCCATTTCAGTGTCTGGCTGTTCATGCACAAGATGCCGCCCTTGCAAGATGATTTGCCTGCCCCCATGCTGATGGCGGCGGGTATCGTCATGCTGGTGATCTTCAGCTTCATGCTGTCACTGGGTTTGACACGCAGTGTCCGGGCCTTGTTTGAACGTGGTGATCTGGACTTGTTGCTATCTTCGCCACTCTCATCTAAAACCATCTTTGTAGTCAGACTGTCCGGTATTATTTTTTCTGTCGGCATCTGGTTCTTTGCCTTGCTGACGCCGCTTGCCAATATTGGTTTGCTATTGGGCCAATGGCGCTGGCTGGGGATTTATCCTGCCTTGCTTGCCATGACAGTACTGGCGGCAGCCTTGTCCATGTTACTGACGCTGGCCCTGGTTAAAAGTCTGGGAGTGCGCAAAACCAAGACTGTGGCACAAATCCTGGGGGCATTGACAGGTGCTGTCATGTTCATCATCACTCAGCTATTTGGCAACCTGGGCAAAGAAATGCGCGAAGCTGTGCTGCAGCATATGATACCCTGGTTCCAGGCAGGTGGCATGCTGGATGCTGATAGCCTGGTCTGGATGCCAGCCAGAGCCCTGTTCGGTTCACCAAGCGCCATCGTGGGTTTCCTGCTCTTCAGCGCCCTGACTTATTGGTTGACAGTACGATACACCCATAAGTTTTTTATCTCAGGCGTGCAACAGTCCGTCGGACAAGTTCGCAAAGCTGTGCCGCAAGGGCAGAGCAATACCCAGCATGCCGCCCGCTTTGGCCGCAGCCTGCGCAGCACCATCATACTCAAGGAGTGGCGTCTGATTGCACGTGACCCTAATCTGATTTCCCAGGTCTTATTGCAATTATTGTATATCGCCCCCTTGTTCTTTTTGATTTTCAAGTCCAGGGCGCTCTTGCCTGGTGTGGCATCCGGGCTGGTCTTCATGGCAGCCTCACTGGCCGGTTCGCTGATCTGGATCATCATCGCTGCTGAAGATGCACCTGACTTACTGCGGGCAGCACCAGTGAAAGGCAATGTCATCCTGGTCAGCAAACTACTGGCCGCAGTCTTGCCGATATTGATACTGACAGCACCGGCATTGTTATGGTTGCTGATGCAACAATTTTTACTGGGGCTGGCTGTGATCGCCTGTACCCTGGCGGCTATGCTGAGTTCGGCGCTGATCCATTTATGGCAATCCAAACCAGCCAGCCGTACCCTGTTCAATAAGCGTGGGCAGACGCAAATGATGGCAAATCTGCTCGAGGCGGCCACCAGTTTTTCCTGGGCTGCCTGTATAGTTGTTGGCATGTTATATGGCACCTGGGTCCTGGTGCCTGTGTTGACAGCCACGCTGGCTTTGGCAATCGCCTGGTTTTCCCGTATTGAACGAAATCTTTAATCATTGGTCTATTGCTTACCTGATAAGCTGGGATACTCTTACCATGCCTGTGTTCACCAAGAAACGCGTTTTTGTCGCCATTGCTCTTGTACTCGCAAGCGGTGCTGCTGCCATGTACTATCAAAAAGAAAATGCCAAGGCCAAGGAAGAAGAACCCAGATACAAAACTGCGGTGGTAGACAAGGGCAATATCACCCAGACCGTCACAGCCAGTGGTACGCTCAATCCTGTGGCATTGATCAATGTCGGCTCCCAGGTATCCGGCACCGTGGTGGAGTTGAAGGCAGACTTCAATGACCGGGTCAAACAAGGCCAGGTCTTGCTCAAACTCGACCCCACCATCTTTAATGCCCAGATCAAGCAGAGTGACGCCAGCCTGGCATCTGCCGAAGCATCAAAGCGACTGGCCCAGGCCACGCTGGAACGTAACCAGAAACTGGTTTCGCAAAACTATATCTCTGGCACAGCCATGGACCAGGCCAAACGCGAAGTGGAAGTGGCTGACGCGAATATCAAACTGGCCAGGGCGCAGCTGGACCGCGTCAGGGCTGACTTGAATAACAGTGTCATTCGTTCACCCATAGACGGTGTCATCATCAAGCGCACTATCGACATGGGACAGACCGTGGCTGCTTCTTTCCAGACACCTAACCTGTTCCAGATCGCCCGTGACCTGACCAAGATGCAGATTGATACCAGCGTCTCGGAAGCTGATGTCGGTTCCCTCAAAGATGGCTTGCCTGCGCGTTTCGTCGTTGATGCCTATCCTGACCGTGAGTTTGAAGCGAAGCTGCGCCAGTTCCGTCTGGCGGCCAATGTGCAACAGAATGTGGTGACCTATAACGTCGTGCTGGATGTCGATAACAAGGATGAATTGCTGAAGCCCGGCATGACAGCACAAGTACGTCTGGTGGTTGGCAGCCGTGAAAACGTCGTGCGCATACCTACCGCAGCGCTGCGTTACAAGCCCAGCGAAGAAGAGCAGGCCAAAGAAGCCAAGGCACTCAAGGACAAGAATGCCGGCGGATCAGCCGCAGCCTCGACTTCTGCCAGTGCCAATCTGCCAGCGCCGGATGTCGATGATGACGTGGCTTTCCGTACCAAAAAAGACCTGACCCGCACCTTCAAACTCTACAAACTCGATGACAAAAACCAGGCAAAAACTGTGGATGTCAAAATTGGTTTGTCCAATTTCAAATATACCGAAGTCATTTCCGGTGATTTGAAACCCGGTGACAAAGTCATCACCCGCGCACTGGATAAAACCGGAGCACGCTGATGAGCGATACCCTGATAGCGATACGTCAGGTCAGCAAGAGCTATTTCTCTGGCGGCGTAGAGACCAAGGTCTTGCATGGCATCGATGTGCAGGTGCCGCGTGGCGACTTTTTAGCCGTGATGGGCCAGTCCGGCTCCGGCAAATCGACGCTGATGAATATACTCGGTTGCCTGGACCAGGCCAGTAGCGGATCATATTTGCTCAATGGTGTCGATACCTTGAGTCTGTCACGTGCTGAACTGGCGACCATACGCAACCGCACTATAGGTTTTGTATTCCAGAGTTTTAACCTCATCAAGCGCATGAGCGTGGCAGAAAATGTCGCCTTGCCCTTGATCTATGCCGGCGTAGGGCGCGACAAGGCGCACAAGAAGGCGCTGGTGGAGCTTGAGAGAGTGGGGCTCAAGGAGTATGCCAAACGTCTGCCTAATCAACTGTCTGGCGGCCAGCAGCAGCGTGTGGCGATTGCCCGCGCTTTGGTGGCTGATCCTCCATTGATACTGGCAGATGAACCTACCGGTAACCTCGATACCCAGACCAGTGAAGACATCATGCGCTCGCTACAGCAATTGAATGCCGACCGTGGCATTACGATTTTGCTGGTCACGCATGAGCCGGATATTGCTGCCTACAGCAAACGCCTGGTGCGGCTCAAGGATGGCCATGTTTTATACGATGGTCCGGCAGCAGAAGGCTTGCGCCAGCTGGCCGCCTCGCATGCCGAATACTCAGAAGCGCAGGAGGGCAGCAAATGAATTTCCTCCAGGTTTTTATAGAGGCATTCCGCTCCATGAATGCCAACAGGCTGCGCACGGCCTTGACCATGCTGGGTATTATCATAGGCATTACCTCGGTCGTCATGATGTTGGCCGTCGGTGAAAGCGCCAAGAAATTCATCGCCAAGGAGCTGGAGGTTCTGGGCAGTAATCTGATGATTATCTCGCCAGGTGCCAACCGTACCCAGGGCGTTCGCGCGCGTACCGGCACAGCGCCTTCTTTGTCGGTAGAAGATGCGATGGCACTCAATGACTTGAGCAGCCTGAATGGCGCTGCACCTGCCTTGCAGGGTTTTTTCCAGCTAACGGTGGGGAATGATAATTCCAATAATGCTGTGCTCGGTGTGACACCAGAAATGTTCAAGGTGCGTAACTGGAAAGTCGATCAGGGCAATGAATTCAGCGATTCCGACATCCGCGGTGCGGCACGCATGGTTATCATAGGCAAGAAACTGGCTGACCAGTTTTTCTACAAGGACAACCCCATAGGCCAGTTCGTGCGCATCGACAATGTGCCTTTCCAGGTGGTCGGCGTCTTGCAGGGTGAAGGCCGCATGTTTGATGGTGGTGACCTGGGTGAAATGGTGCTGATCCCGATTACCGCTGCCCGCGCGACCCTGATGCGCAGCCCTTTTCCGCGCAATGTGCATTATGTCGTGGTGCAGGGCAAGAGCGACAAGCAGTTGAAGGATGCAGAGGAAGATATCAAGGACATGTTGCGTGATCGCCACCATATCAAGGCCGGGCAGGAAGATGATTTCCGTATCGATAACCTGGCCTCGATTGCCGAAACCGGCGCCAAGATCAGTGCCGGCCTGGCCGCCATGCTGGGGGCGATTGGTGCCATCTCATTGATAGTGGGTGGCATAGGCATCATGAATATCATGCTTGTATCAGTCACAGAACGTACCCGCGAAATAGGTATACGCATGGCGATCGGTGCCAAGCCACGCGATGTGCTGTTGCAGTTCCTGACCGAGGCAGTAGTCATCTGCCTGGTGGGCGGTATCCTGGGCATCTTGCTGGCCATGGCGGGGGCGGCGGCGATTACCTCCACCGGCAAACTGGAAGTGATCGTCGGCTTGCAAGCCATGGTGGTAGCCTGCGGTTTCGCCAGCTTTGTCGGTATTTTCTTTGGTTTTTATCCGGCGCGCCGTGCCTCGCGTCTCTTGCCTGTAGATTGCCTGCGCTATGAGTAAAGCGGTAATGAATTTAACGTACCGGTCTGATTGCGAAAGTAAAAGATGAGTTTATTAGGCAATATACTGTGGCTGATCTGTGGTGGTTTCCTGACTGGCCTGGCCTGGTGGCTGGCGGGTTTGATCGCTTTTCTCAGTATCATAGGCATACCCTGGGGACGTGCCTGCTTTGTCATAGGGCAGTTGAGCTTCATGCCGTTTGGCAAGGAAGTCGTCGATCGGGCGGATATCAGTGGACAAGAAGACCTGGGTACCGGTGCACTCGGTATGATAGGTAATATCATCTGGTTTATCTTTGCTGGTCTCTGGCTGGCCATCGCCCATTTGCTATCCGCGCTGTTTTGCTTTGTCACCATCATAGGCATACCGTTTGGTATTCAGCATCTGAAGCTGGCAGCGATAGCCGCGGCACCCATAGGCAAGGCCGTGATTGATAAATAGGAACTGGTGAGTAGCAATAATAAAAAAGCTCAGGTGTTGAAAATCTGAGCTTTTTTGTATGAGGGCGAAATAAACTTATTTCTTGCTCTTCGCCATCAAGCCTTCCAGTACTTGCGTAGTCGCCTGGAATAACTGCTCGCGCGACATATTTGGATGGGCTGCTCCCACCATGGTTGGGTTGGTCAGGAAACGGCCATCCACGACAAAGGTCGGTGTACTGTCAACCTGATAAGTGGACACCAGCTTGGACAGGTTTTTCAGCTTGCTGACGACGGTGAAGGAATTATAGAAACTCAGGAACTTGGCCTTGTCCAGGCCATTTTTGACTGCCCATGCAGTATTGTCATCATCGCTGGTCAGGCGGGCTCTTTCTACATGCCAGGTCGCCAGTACTTTGGCATGCAGGCTGGTTTCCAGATTCATGGCTTCCAAAGTCAGGAATAAATGTGCCTCAGGATCTTTTTCGCCCGTCAAAGGCAGATGGATACGACGAAAGACGATATTGTCGCCCTGCTTTTTTACCCAGTCATTGATGGTGGCTTCCAGCGCATAGCAGGCTGGGCAGTGGTACATGAAAAACTCTATGATTTCTATTTTTTTTCCTGTGGCCTGCGTGGCTTGCGGTGTTTTCAGGCTGATAAAGTCAGTGCCTTCTTTTGGTGCGGCAGGGGCGGCAAAAGCGGTAGCAGAGATCAGGCTCAGGGTGACTAGTAGTGAGCGTAAGAGGCGCATGGGTTCCTTTAACATGAAGCAAAACAAGTTGCCGAGCTTACCAGTATTTTCTCAATCTGGCAGGGCTAGTATCGGCAAGACGGGCTGTTGGACCAGGTACAGGCCAGATTGTTCATAGACTCGCACTATAAATCGCCACATATTCATGAAATATCTTTAAATGCAGATGCAAATAGCGAGAATTTTCCGCAAAAACTTGCAAGCCTCTGATATTCGTAGAAAAATGAAGCAGGACCCACTGTCATCGGGACAGTTTCCGCAGCAGCAATCACCCTCAGCTAGCCCAGCCATTGGAGCCTATGCAATGATGACCGTGCCCATCGTGATTGATTTCGAAGCCTCGGGCTTTGGCAAAGGTAGCTACCCTATCGAGGTAGGCTTTTCGCGGCGTCATGGCGAAGGCTGGTGCACGCTGATACGGCCCGAGGCTGACTGGCAGCACTGGGACATCCATGCTGCCCGCATCCATCGCATACCCCGGGAGATCCTGGTGGAAAGAGGCAAGTCCGCCAGCCTGGTGACTGAGCAGTTGAATATCTTGCTGGCGGGGCTGACTGTATATACAGATGGCTGGACCCAGGATTATGTCTGGATGGCGCGCCTGTTTGACGCCGCTGACAGGGTACCCAATTTTCGCCTGGCAGATTTGCGCGAAATCATCACGCCACAGCAAGAGGGTTTATGGCATGCCACCAAGCACCAGGTACAGGAAGACTTGAATATTTCCCGCCATCGCGCCAGCAATGATGCACGGATTTTGCAAATGACCTGGTTGCGCACCTATGATGCAGTGCGTTGCCATGGCTGAATGCCGGGCCCGGCTTTTTTTCTGCTTCATTGCAACATCTCGTAAAATAAATATCAAATTATCATTCGGACAGTGCAAAATACAGAATTGCCTGGGATGCACGAGCTGTGTCCGTTGCTATGGTCTTGAAATGCGAGGAGATGAGTGTTGAAGAAATGGATCTTACGCCTGCTATTACTGGTACTGGCCTCGCTGGCGATCCTGGCTGCCTATCTCTTGCTGGCACCTGTACCCATCAATCCTGTAGCCTGGCAGGCAACCCCCTTTGCCGGTTATTCACCACCGCATGCACGCAATGAAAAACTGGCGGCCCTGAAAACCATAGATATAGGCGAAGAAACCGGCCCCGAACATATTGCCATAGGCCCGGACGGAAAACTGTATGCCGCCGTAACATCCGGGGCCATTTTACGCATGCAGCCAGATGGCAGCCAGCGCGAGGTCTGGGTGAATACCGGCGGGCGGGTACTGGGCTTCATGTTTGATGCAGCGGGCAATATGATAGCCGCCGATGCTTATCGCGGCATACTCTCGATTTCCCCCGACAAGCAAATCACTGTCCTGACCGACAAAATAGGCGATAGCCCGATTTTATACGCTGATGCCGTGGTAGTTGCACGGAACGGCAAGATTTACTTCACCGATGCCTCGCAACGTTTTGGTGCCAGGGAGTCGGGTGGCACCTTCCATGCCAGCGTACTCGATATCCTGGAACATTCGTCCACTGGGCGGGTGCTGGAATATGACCCGACCAGCAAGCAGACGCGTGTGATTGCTGATGGCATGTGCTTTGCCAATGGCCTGGCACTCAGTGCCGATGAGCAAAGCCTCATCGTGGCTGAGACTGGTGAATACCGTATCTGGAAAATCGCCATCGGTGCCCAGGACCTGCATTTGAAGAACAAGCCAGATAAAAAGCTGGCCAGTATTCTCTTGCGTGATTTGCCCGGTTACCCAGACAATCTCATGCGTGGCCGTGATGGTCGTATCTGGCTGGGCCTGGCCAAGCCGCGTGGTGCTGCCATCGACAATATGGCAGAAAAACCCTGGTTGCGCAGCCTTACCCTGCGCTTGCCGCGTGTCCTGTGGCCAGTGCCGCCTGCCTATGGCCATGTGCTGGCTTTCAATGAAGCCGGCAAGATACTGGCTGACTTGCAGGATCCTACCGGCCTGTATCCAGAAACCACAGGCGTCACCGAGACCGAAGACCGCTTGTATATACAGAGTCTGCATGCGCATGGCATAGGCTGGTTACCAAATCATCTGGTTAAAAAATGACGAGCAAGCCAGCCATGCAGGAAGTCGACGTACTTGTCATCGGCGGGGGTATCAATGGTGCTGGCATTGCCCGCGATGCGGCCGGGCGTGGCCTGAGCGTACTCTTGTGTGAAAAAGATGACCTGGCCTCACATACTTCATCGGCCTCAACCAAACTTATCCACGGCGGTTTGCGTTATCTTGAATATTATGAATTCGGCCTGGTGCGCAAAGCCTTGCAGGAACGCGAAGTACTCATGCGGTCTGCCCCGCATATCATCAGCCCCCTGCGCTTTGTCATGCCGCACGACCAAGGCCAGCGCCCGGCCTGGATGATACGGGCAGGCTTGTTCCTGTACGATCATCTGGCCAAGCGTGAATTGCTGCCAGGTGCTGAATCACTTAATTTGCAAAAACATATTACCGGCCAACCCCTGCAGGCAGATTTCAAGCGTGGTTTTGCCTATTCCGATGGCTGGGTCAATGATGCCCGGCTGGTTGTGCTAAATGCCATGCAGGCGGCAGAAAAAGGTGCCACCATCATGACGCGCACCCGTTGTGTCTCTGCCAGAAGGCAGGATGAGCACTGGCTGGTGCAATTGCAAAAGCCTGATGGCAGCATGCTGATGGTACAAAGCCGCAGCCTGGTGAATGCCAGTGGCCCCTGGGCTATCACTACCCTGCAACAAGTCTTGCACCAGGGCGCAGCACAGCACTTGCGGTTGATCAAGGGTAGCCATATTGTCGTGCAGCGTTTATTCCATCATCCCTATGCCTATATTTTCCAGCATCCCGATGGCCGCATTGTCTTTGCCATCCCCTATGAGCAAAACTTTACCCTGATAGGGACGACCGATCTGGATTATCAGGGTTCGCTGGATGAGGTCGCCATCAGCGAAGATGAAGTGGCCTATCTGTGTGGACTGGCAAGCCACTATTTCACCCAGGCCATTAGTCCTGCCGATGTCTTGTGGTCTTACTCCGGTGTGCGCCCCCTGGTGGAAGAAACGGTGGAGGCGGGCAAGGAAAAGGCCGCCGCCCTGACCCGTGATTACCGCCTGGAGCTCGATACAGCCGGTGCGCCGGTATTGCATGTCTTTGGTGGCAAGATCACTACTTACCGAAAACTGGCGGAAGAAGCCCTGTCCATGCTGGCACCCTTGCTCAACAATGCCAATTCTGCCTGGACTGAACACGCGTGCCTGCCCGGTGGTGATATTTTTAGTGAGTCGCCAGAAAACCGTGCTGTCACGCGATTTCCCTTATTCATACAGCAGTGCCAGCAACAATATGCCTGGCTGTCACCGCATCTGGTGGAGCGCTATGCTCATGCCTATGGTAGCCGCATCCATGTTTTTCTGAAGGACAGGCATTCGCTGGCGGACATGGGTGAGATGCTGTTGCCTGGGCTGTATGAGACCGAAGTCGCCTACCTGGTCAAACAGGAATGGGCCTGCAGCGTTGAAGACATACTCTGGCGCCGTAGCCGTCTCGGCTTGCATTTACAAGGTGAAAATACCAGCAAGCTGCAAGCCTGGCTGGAGAAAAACTGCTAGTTTCTTGCCTAGGCGTGCTGCACGGCCTTATTCTACTTGCCTGAATAAATCCAGCACCTGTAACAAATTGCGCGTTGCGCCATCGATAGCGGGCAACGGCCGGTGGGCTATCCCTATGTGACGCATCAGTGCCGGCTTCAAGGGCAAGATCTGGGTGTAGGACGCAGTGAGATACCGCTTTGTCCAACCATGAAGCATCGCCTCGCGCTGATGATGCCCGCTGGGGCAATCGCCTCTGAAGCAGCATGGCTTTATGAACAGTTAAGATAATAAATTAATATCGAAGCTCGTTGCTGGCATCACGACAGTGGTGCTGCCTGTCCGCAGCTTTTGCAGTTTATCCCCAGAAATTTGCGCACTGTCGCAAGTCTGTAGCCTCCTCCTTGGGCTTTGCTTATTCTGAGCATACCAAATCAAAAAACGGGAGATGGCTATGAACAAGACTGCATATATGAACGCGCTGCGCCTGGCACTGGAGGGCTTGCCTGCTGCAGTGATAGAAGAAACCATGTGGGCTTATGAAGCCAAATTTGTTGATGCCATGGTGGCAGGCAAATCTGAAGAAGACATTGCTGCCAGTTTACCGAAACCTGAATTGGTGGCTGCACAGAAAAAAACCAGTACACGTTATCAGGCATTAAAGAGCAATTTCAGCCTGGGGAATATCGCTGGCCTGCTGGTCGCCCTGATAGGCTTGATGATCTTCAACTTGTTCATGCTGATACCTGCCATAGTTTATTTCAGTCTCTTGTGCTCTGCCTATATATTCGCTCTGGGTATGTATGTCGCTGGCATAGGTATCACGGCAGCCAGTTTATCTGGCGTTGAGCAATTCAGTTTCGATGTGCCTGCCGGTAAGCATCATATGCATAGCCATCGTGAAGGCAAGTTCATGAAAAATCATAATGTACGCGTTGATGTCTCAGAAACCGGCATCCTGATAGATGGTGAAAAACCCAAGGATGCTGAAAAATCTGCCTCCAGCGTGACAGCACCGGCTGCACCAGCCGCAGCAAGTGCAGTAACGCCTGCTACGCCAGTGACACCGGCAAGCATGCAAGCTGAACATCATTCAGAGAGTTTGCATATAGAGGTTGGTAATCAATTTTCCGGCACCAAATTACTGTCAGGCCTGGGTTTGCTGCTAGGGTCGATAGCCTTGATGATGTTGAGTATGTTCCTGACCAAATACACCTTCATAGGCTTCAGACATTATTTACGTTGGAACTTGTCACAATTGCAGCTGGGTTATGCAGTTTGACAATCAGGAAGTTGCAGCAAACCTCTTTAGTTTTTGTTTAGTACCAGGAGAAAAAAATGAAAAATATCATACGCACAGGCATAGGCATGCTGGGTCTGGCTGTCGTGCTGACGGCATCCAGCGTGGTCTTTATCCGGGCTCACGCCAGTACTGTAGTCAGTGCCGGTTCAGCGGCCAGTGAAGTTCGTCCCGTGAATGCATCCATCGTCAATATAGTACTGAGCGGGCCTATAGATTTGACGTTGAAACAAGCAGTGACACCAGAATTGCTGGTCAAGGGCGACCCTAAACTGGTTGCCAAAATCACTACCAGGCTGGAAGGCAATACCCTGTATATAGGCACGCGTGGGATCTATATCTCGGTAGGCAAGACCGAGCAAAGCAAGATAGAACTGAGTTTGCCGAATCTGGAAAAACTGCAGTCTTCAGGGAGTGGCGACGCCAGCATTAAAGGTTTCCGCGGCAATAAACTGGAATTGCTGGTGCAAGGCTCAGGCAATGTCAGCCTGGATGGCGAGTATCAACAAGTATTTGCCAATGTGCATGGCAGTGGTGACCTGGCTCTGGGCCTGGCGAATAGCGATGTGCTTGAACTCAACGTCCACGGTTCTGGAGACAGCATCATCAAAGGACAGGCTAAAACCTTTAATGCCAAATTGACAGGCTCTGGTGATTTGAATGCCTCTTCCTTGAAAAGTGCGCAAGTCAATTTGAATTCCACAGGCTCTGCCAACTCCAGGGTGTTTGCCAGCCAGGAGATTAAATTGAAACTGATGGGTAGCGGGGATGTGCATGTCAGCGGCAATCCGGCAAAACGCAATGTAGAACGCATGGGATCCGGCGACATCCGCTGGGAATAGAGAAATAAGCCAACATTCACTGTATTTACCCCTAAACATGGGCAAATTGGTGCAAATTAAACTGTTGTTAATTGGTTCGTTATAGTAAGTGTTGCTTGAAGGAATGAAATTTTCCATAAGAAAATCTTTTTTATGGAGAATTTTATTCCTTTTTTTATTGTTTTTTTAGTGTAATGTTTTGCGCTTGCCTCTTGGTGCTGAAACTCTATTTATTTGACAGTTTTTTCTGCAATAATCATTGCGCAGTTGTAAGTATTTGTTTCAATCACGAATAAAAGTTTGTGCGAATTAAAGTTTGTGTCAATACAGATTTTCTACCAACCTGACCAGCCAAGAATCATGACTGCTACTAAAAGTAAGTGCCTGACCGTATTGTTTGTTGTGTTCAGTTTTATCAGTGCTGCCGCTGCGCAAGAAAACCCCATGCAGTTTCTCAGTCGCGCCAACGCCAAAGTGGCCAGGGCAGCGTCTTTGAAGAACCGTTGGGAAGGTCCGGCGGATGGACCGCAACTGCAAAAGAAAAAGAAAATTATCTTTATTGCAGCTGATTTGGGTGATGCGGGCGTTAACAGCATATTTAATAGCGTGCGCGAAGCCAGTACCAGTGCAGGTTGGGAAGTTTTACCCATCAATTGCCGTGGTCGCTGTAATCAGGGGGCGTCCATTATCAGCCAGGCCCTGGATATGAAGGCCGATGGTATTGTCCTCGCTGGCGTCGATGTAGGTAGCCAAAGCAAGGGCATGGCAGCAGCAGCCAAGGCCAAAATCCCTGTGGTGGGCTGGCATGCCTCGGTAAAAAATGGCCCTACTGACGGCTTGTTTACCAATATCACGACCAATCCCAAAGAGGTCGCGCAAGTCGCAGCCTTGTATACTGTGGTCGAATCGAATAACAAGGCTGGCATCGTGGTGTTCACCGATTCCACCAATCCTTATCTGCTGGCGAAATCCAGCGCCATCGTGGAAACCATACGTCAGTGCGAGGGTTGCAAATTGCTGAGCCTGGAAGATGTACCCCTGGCCGATGCCAATGTCAAAATGAAGGGCGTTGTAGAAAACCTGGTCAAGCGCTTCGGTAACAAGTGGACCCATGCGATCGGTGTCAATGACTTTTATTTTGATTTGCTGGAAGTGCCCGCCACTGCCGCACTGATCGCCAATAACAAACTGGTCGGCGTTTCTGCTGGTGATGGTTCACCTACTGCATACAAGCGCATACGTGCCAATAGCCTGCAATCCGGGTCTGTACCTGAGCCCCTGTCCATGCAAGCCTGGCAAATCGTCGATGAATTGAATCGCGCATTTTCAGGCGCAGAACATAGTGGCTTTGTGGGGGCGGCACATCTGGTGACGGCACAGAATATTGCTTATGATGGTGGGCAAAAGAATATGTTTGAGCCTACCAACGACTTTCGTATGCACTATCAAAAATTCTGGACAAAATAGAGAAATACTGATTAAGCTACTGCGCGACGCGATTTTGGGCCTGCGATGCTCGTCGTACTAAAGTACGACTGTGCTTCTTAACCCAAACTAGCGCCGCTCGCTACGCTTACTCAGCATTTCTCGAGCATTAGTTTTTGAAGATGAAAAAGCCGGTTTGTGACCGGCTTTTGTTTTTTTGGTTTATACCCTTTGGGTTACTGCGGTCAGGATGTTGTCTGGGACGGATTTGTCTATGTACATGCGTTGGTCGGCGACTTGCATGAGTTTGTCGGCGCTGCGGCCGTCGGTGGGGAAGAGGGCGCTGCCCAGTGCGGCCTGGATGTTGATGCTATGGCCTTGTATGGTGCAGGTGCCTTCGAGTATTTTTTTCAGGCGTAGCAGGGTGCTGTCGAGCTGGGCTTCCTGGTTGACGCCAAAGGTCAGGGCGACAAATTCATCGCCGCCTATGCGGCCTACAAAGTCGGCGTGGCGGCAAAAGCTTTTTAAGCGCCGGGCAACTTCCTTGAGCAATAAGTCACCTGTCTGATGGCCAAACCTGTCATTGACGGACTTGAAATGATTTAAATCGATGAGGATGAAACCAAAGCCCTGCTGGTTGCGGCTGCTCTGGGCGATGGCCTTATCCAGCATTTCATCGACATGGCGGCGGTTGGGCAAGCCTGTAAGCACATCTTCACGGGCCATTTCCAGTATGCTTTTTTGTGCTCTCAGATTGCAGCAGACGCTGACGCCATAAGTCCAGCCCAGCAGGCATAGCACGACGATCAGGTAAATGAAATTGAGCATGGGGTGCCTGGCCAGCTCCGCATTGTTGTTTGAAATGAAAGCCAGATGCCAGCGCATGAGAAATCCTATTGCCATGATGATGAGGGATATCGCCCCTATGCCCGCGGCCAGCAAGTCAAGATCGCGGGTTTTCCAGATCAACACCAGAGCGGTGACCATCATCAGCGTGGCGGCAATGACATCATGGAATAAATAACGGCGTATCATGTCGTCCCGGTTGAGGAAGGCCAGCAGAATAAATGCAGGGACAAGTACCAGGCCCCAGCGCCAGCGCAGTTGTGAGGCGTAGCCGCGAAAACGCAGGGTACCTTCCAGCATCAGCAGGGTCGTGGTCAGGGTCAGCGAATTATTGAAGGCGACTATCAGGGACATGGGAATATCAATGACAGGGATAAGACGTATCAGCAGAAATGCTGGTGCGACCAGGGACGCGGCCGCAGCCCACACGCCTGTGCCGGGTATGTCACGGTTGATATGCCAGACCGCCAGCATGACCAGCATGGAAATCACGCTGATACAAGCGACGACCAAATCTAGCGTAGCACGATCCAGATTGACCATAGGAATACCTGGTTGTAACTTCTGGTGAATACAGACAGATACAATGGAGCTTAGTGCCTATGCCACATGCAGGCACAATATACACGACATGCAAAATCATATTATGACGCAAACTTATGCAAACAAAAGCGAGTAATTCTCATCATTCCCCGGCTGATAGTGTGGCCATCATCGGTGGCGGCCCGGCAGGTTTGATGGTGGCCGAAACCCTGGCCCTGAGAGGGATAGATGTCGATTTATACGATGCCATGCCCTCGGTTGGACGCAAGTTTTTAATGGCTGGCAAGGGAGGGATGAATCTCACACATTCTGAAAATTCTGTCTCTTTCATGACACGTTATGCCGAACGCGAAGCGCAACTGGCACCCATGATAGAAGAGTTTGATGCCGCTGCCTTGCGCGACTGGGCCAGCAATCTGGGTATAGCCACCTATGTAGGCAGTTCCGGCCGGGTCTTCCCGGTAGACATGAAGGCTGCCCCCTTGCTACGAGCCTGGCTGCATCGCTTGCGCCAGCAAGGTGTGCGCTTTCATATGCGGCATCGCTGGCTGGGCTGGGATGAGGCTGGGCAATTGCGCTTCGCTACTCCCGAGGGTGAAATCAGCCAGCCCGCGCTGGCCCAGGTATTTGCCCTGGGTGGCGCTAGCTGGGCCAGACTGGGTTCGGACGGCGCCTGGGTACAGCTATTACGACAACACGGCCTGGATGTGGCTGACTTGCAGCCTGCCAATTGCGGCTTTTATACATCCTGGACAGCTTTTTTCAAAGACAAGTTTGCTGGGCAGCCCTTGTTGACAGTCGCAGCCAGGGTGCACGGCAGCGGGCAAGCCATGCGCAAGGGCCAGTTTGTGATTACTGAAAGTGGGGTGGAAGGCAGCCTGATTTATGCGCTATCCGCCAGTTTGCGCCAGCAATTGCAGAGCCAGGGCAAGGCTGTGCTGGAACTGGATTTGTTGCCTGATACCCCATTTGAGAAAGTGCAGGCAGAGCTGGAACACCCGCGAGGCGCGCGTTCTTTATCCAGCCATTTGAAGAGCCGCCTGGGCCTGGATGCCCTGAAAACCAGCTTGCTGCATGAATGCCTGAGCAAAACCGATTTTGCACACAGCAGCATATTGGCAGTGGCGATCAAGGCCTTGCCCGTCGTGCTGACAGCCACCCGCCCCATAGATGAAGCCATCAGCAGTGCCGGTGGCCTGCGTTTTGAAGCATTGGATGGCAATTTGATGGCGGTGCATCACCCCGGCCTGTTTTTTGCTGGCGAAATGCTGGACTGGGAAGCGCCTACGGGCGGTTACTTGCTGACAGCTTGTTTTGCCACTGCCAGAACCGCAGCGCGTGGGGTTGTGCAATGGCTGGAGGGCAGTGCTCGCCCTGGCAATGCATCTTAGTAGAGAAATTATTTTGCCATAGCAATCACACAGACAGGAAAACACTATTTTATTTCCCGTTTGAAGGAATCTGGGAGGGATAGTTTTTTCTGCAGGCGCAAGCAAGGTTTGTTCTTTTGCCATAGTTAAGTTGATAGAATGCGGCACCATTCAATGCAGGCAGGCGACTGCGTGCGAGTGGAAAGAGGCTGGAATTTTTTCAACCCCAATATAAATACACTAGCCCAGGCCCCGATAAGCCCGTCCCTTCATGTATGGATAAACCAAATGTCACCCTCTTTGCCGCCAAGGGCAGGGATAGTCTGAGCCAGGCTCATTGCGCAGCCCTGGAAGCAGTGGCGCAAGTCAATTATCAGTCCGTCTTGCACACCTTGCCAGAAGCAGAACTCATCGCGCATTGCAATTCTGCACACTATATTGCCCTGACCCGCAGGGTAAGCAAAAACTTTGACAGTCGTATGATCGAACAACTGCCACAGTTGCGCGGCTTGTCCATTTATGCCACCGGTAGTGAATGGATAGATGTCGAGGCTTTGCAGGAACGCGCTATCCGCTTCACTTATCTTCCTGATTACTGCCTTACTGCAGTGGCGGAGCATACCCTCGCCATGCTACTGACGTTTTCACGCCGGCTACACTTGAGTGACAGGATTGCCAGAGATGAACTTCCCAAAACAGTCTCCATACGTGGCTGGGAATTGGCGGGTAAAAAACTGGGCATCATAGGCATGGGTCGCATAGGCCAGCGGGTTGCTAGCCTGGCGTCAGCATTTGGTATGTCGGTCAGCTATACTGATCCTCAAGTTCCGGTTGTACCCGGCTTCCAGGTCATGGCATGGGAGGACCTGCTGGCGCAGTCAGATGTTTTGGTCTTGACAGCCAGCATGGACAGGAAAAATCCCATCGTCCTGAATACTGAGGCCATCGCCAGGATGAAAAACGGAGTCTATGTCATCAACACCGCAAGGGCAGATATGGTGGACAAGCATGCCATGCTGCGTGCCTTATTGAGCAAGCAAGTGCATGGCTATGGCGTCGATGACTATGTCTTTTCGGATCAGGAAATGGCGCAACTGGAACATGGGCGTGTGCTGCAAAGCGGACACAGCGCCTGGTATTCCAATGAAGCCATGCAAAGAGGCACAGATATGTGGGTAGACAATCTGCTCAAGATGATCAGGGAGCAGTAACACTGGTGTTGACACTGACACGTCCATCTTCATGCAAGACCAGCTCATCGCCCGTTTTGATGACGGACAAGGCGCCGCTGACAGAGAAGATCGCAGGCAAGTCAAATTCCCTGGCCATGATGGCCGAGTGAGACAAGCGGCCACCAGTTTCGCAGACCACACCCGCCGCCCTGGAAAACCAGGATACCCAGGCCGGGCTGGCGGTGGCAATCACCATGATTTGTCCTGGTAAAAGTTGTGCCACGTCGGCAGGACTGTGCAGGATGACAGCCTTGCCACGGAGCTGGCCGTTACCAGCGACACGTATGCCTGACAAATGCCCAGCATGGTTATGCGCATTGCTAGTCGATGGTTTTGCATTGCTGGAAAAATCCATTTCCTCCAGCGCCAGGAGGGTGATGGCTGGTTCCAGTCTGATCTCCTGAAAGGCCAGCTTCTTCAATCTTTGGCGGCGCATATAATCTTCTTGTTCTGCAGACAAAGGCAGGGTGAGTTTGGCAAGGTCAGCAAAGCTGAAATCAAAAATCGCCCCCTGCAATTGCCAGCGCTGATCCAGTTCCAGCATGAGGCGGCGTATTTGTGCCAGGGCACGTATGCTTTCGTGTTTGGCTTGTTCTTTCAAACTCAGATAGCGGCGTGCACGCTTAACGGCAGTTGCGAGCATGCCAGCAGGAAGCGCAGGCGCAGTTGCAATGACAGGCAGTGACTCTGGCAGTCGGGCGAATTGCTGTAACAGATCATCCGCAAGTTCATATTCCCTGGGTTCAGATAATTCAAAATCATGGACTGCGCGGTGTCCAAATTCCTGCAAATAATCAGTCAGACTGCTCACACCATTGCGTACCGCGACACGCATTTGCAGCGCCCGCATATCTGGTAATACCTGCTCAGAGCGTAGATAGCTGGCTGGTGTCAGACCTCGTTTCTGCAAAGTTTTTCTGGCAGACTGATCGTATAAGCTGGCGACTGTCGTCATCACTTCTGCTTCTACATAAATTTCCTTGACGAATTCTTGCTGCCAGCTCGCCAGTAATTGTTGTAATTCAGCAGTTTGCAAACGGCTGAAATCCAGTGCTGCGCGCAAGCGCATTTTTTGCTGGAATGCAGGCAGGAATTCCTGTGTAAAATCCTCGGCCAGCAAGTCTGCTTTGCGTGCCAGGCCCAACTGGCTGAGCAGGCCTGGAGTCGACGGATTTGATTTTGCATCCTGCAAGCGACGCGTTTGTCCAAATGCAGTCAACCATATTGGCATGCTGGTTTCATCATATGCCAAACCCAGCCTGCGCCAGGCCAGTTCCACCGAGCCACCTGAATGATGTACCGCCTGCAACAGGCTCAGACTGGCGGCGCTGGCCTGGGGTAATTCTGCAGTCACATCGTCCTGCACCAGGCTGGCAGTGGCTGGAATTTGATTGAGCAAGCGAGCCCTTTCCATCTCCAGCAAGGCTCGCTGGCTGTCGCCATCAACAATGCGGCGGGTAATCGTGCGTGCCTGCAAGATATGGAATTGCCCGTTAATATATGCCCACTCTATATCTTGTGCCTTACCTGCCAACTGCTCTATCTTTCTTGCCATCTGCCACAGCGCATGCAGCGGCAGGATGGTCGTGGTCTCATCCCATAATTCGCCGCTGGCGCGACTGATGCGCAAGCTTATCGGTCTATCTTCGCCAGCAACAACGGCGGCTTTGCCCTTGGCCATTTCTAGCAGCATGCAAGCACTATGCTGGGGGTGCTCAGTAAATAGCACTCCTGCATACTCTGGCTCCAGCATCGCTTGCACGATCACCGCACCAACGATTGAAGGGGATGGCGAACCCGCCTCAGCATACGAGTGGCAAACCTCATCTATGGCGGCAGGCAGTTCGCTTTTGCTGACATCCAGGTGTGTGAGATAGCGCCCCGCCTGACTTTGCCTGTCTCCATCCTCGCCTGCGGCGCTGCTGCGGACGGCAAATTTTTCTATTTTGTCCATGCGCATCTTGCTTAAGGCCGTCCACAATTCCTCCCATACTTGCGCTTTGATGTCGGGATCGTCTGACTGCCAGGCAGTGGCATCGATCACCAAGCCAGTAGGGACTGGCAAGCCAGCATCGAGCATGCGGCTGAGTGCATATGCTTTTTGACCATGTTTGCCTGAATGATCTGCGTCTGCTAATGACAGGACGAATTGCTGCTTCAAAACTGCTGGCCGCTTCTTTCGAAGATAAGACCAGCCATGTTGCCAGCTTTGCTGTATCACGACCAACAACAGTGACACCAGGAGATACAAGTTGACTGCGGCTGACAGCATCAGCAATTGCCAGACCAGCAGTGCACCTGAGACTAAGATCACAGGCCAGCGCCACCAGGATTTTCGACGCAAGAATCCGGCAAGATAGCATCCCATTGCCAGCCCTGAAAGCAGGGGCAAGAGATGATAGGGCGTGGTATTTGACCACGATGCATAAGGATGTTCTGTGCCTGCATATTGTTGTGTCACATCGTGAACAGCGATCAGGCAGGCAGCGGTGATAAAGAGCGGGAACAAGCTCAGGAAAAAATCCAGCCAGGGACGCACGCCCGCACGCTTCAGTGTGCGACGCCAGGCTTGTTGCAAGCCTGCAGTATCCGTGCCATAACATGTTTGCAGGCGCAGATGCTCGCCCTGTAATTGCTGCATGCGCTGTCGCGATTTTTTCTGCCAGATGGAAAAAGGCAGGGTCAGCAGGCGTGATACCAGGGCGAGCAATACTATCGCCAAGGCTATACTGATGCTCATTCCTGCATGTAGTAACGAGCGTGGTGCGACACCCAGGTAATGCCATAGTTTGTCCGCCCCATTTTGCCAGTTGCGCTGCCATGCTGAAGTTTGCAGGCGCTTGGGAATGGGATACTCTTGCGGCAAAGTATAGCGACCACGAAAATCTGCACCTTGATTGATCAAGCGCAAACCGACTACTTTACTGTAGAAACAACTGCGGTTTTCATAGCAAGCGGCAATGATAGGCACCTGCGGCAGCGCTTTCAGCGCCAGGCTCAACGATGCCGATGGGGCTTCTCGTACAGGAATATTAATCGCCCCCGGCAAGTGGCCAAGTGCAAATTCTTCTGCTGGACGCACATCAATAAACTGGGCACCCTGTACTTTGATGAGCCGGTCTACTTCTTCGGTTTCCAGCAGCACCTGATCATTCTTGTAGTGTGGCAGTAGTTGCAAACCCGACTCAGACTTGCTCTGCATGCCTTCCATGGGGCGGTTCTCGGCTACCCATTTGTTGTATCCACCCTCCAGGAAACGACAGGGCAAGCCTGCGGCTGTCAGTTTGGAGCAAATTTCGCCGCTACGAAAACCAGAGTCACAAACCAGTACATTGCTCACATCACTGCGCAACAAATTTTTATTGCTGCTCAAGAGATCGGCATAGCGACTGTGCAAGGCTCCGGGTAAATGACCAGAGGCAAACTCTTCAGGTTCACGCACATCGATCAACTGGTATTTTTCTCCATGTTCCAGCCATGCCTGGAATTCAGGGCGGCCAATTTCCAGTTGTTTTTGTATAGGGTGGGTAGGGGGAGAAGGACGCAGGATATTGGTTTGCAAACGGCGCGCCTTTTGGCTGGCCTGAATAAAATATTGTCCGACATTCAGACCCAGCGATGTCAACAGCAAGACAGCCAGGATAATATTGAACAGGCTAGGGGTCTTTGCTGGTGGATGCTGCAATTGCCTGTTTATCCCCAACCAGCCCAAGCCAGCGCTGGCACTCAAGATGCCCAGCAATTGTGCGCTACTGCCAAACAGGCCCACGACCAGGTCTGGAGTGGGAAACGCAAAAACACTGCCAGGCAGGAGTAGGAAGGCGGCAAGCAGCCAAAGTTTCTTGCTGAAAGTAGAGCGGGACATGGATGTGTTGAGTATCGATATTAAGGGCTGGTTTTATCCTGGTGATAAACCAGCAGAAACCGTAGACCGCAAATATTGGCAAAGAGCGCTTGCCATGCAGCTTAGCCATCAAGTGCCACATGCTGCAGCACTAACAATGGCGGGCAAAGTAAAATCATGGACAGGTTCAAGCCAGGCTGGCAGGCATTATTGCATACGGTGGCAATCAAAAAAACGGCTAACTCAGCCGTGCTGAAATAGTTTCTCCCAGAAAACGCGGAAGTCGGTACAATAATAATTTCCGTGCTGCATCATTCCCTTCCTATGAATTTGCTTTTCATGTATTTGTCTGTATGAATGATACCCGAACCTCTGCGCGCTCCAATGTGACCTGGCGCGGCGCTATTCAAGTTATTCCTGGTAAGATAGTGCCAGCCAAGATCATCAGTTTTACTTCTGCCAGTATACAAATGCAATGTAGTACCGTACTGAAAGAAAAGCAGACTTACCAAATGATGATGGAAGTCCCCAGGCCTGGCGATGCGTCGCAACGCACGCAAGTGGTGTGCAAGGCGACTTGCATTTACTCCATACTCAGCGGCAATGAGTACCGGGCTGCCATGAAATATTTTGAAGTGCCAGCGCAGCATGTGGCTTTGCTGGCAGAATGGCATGGCTGATGTGTTAAGCAGGAAATTGGTACTTGCCACTTCTTGCAACGCGTAGCAAGTCGTAGCAAGTCACTGAGCAGGCAAACTTTGCCTGTGATATAAACAGCATTTGCCTTATTTTTAGCGCGCCATGCCTACAGATTCCGTTTTACCCGAAACCGCCCAGCGCGTTGCACAATTGCTGCAAAACCTGGGCCATGACCAGAGCGTGGTCATGTTACCTGAAACTGGCAAGACTTCTGCCGAAGCCGCTGCCGGTCTGGGCTGTGAAGTTGCAGAAATTGCCAAATCCATCGTGTTCCGTCGCCTGGCTGATGATGCTGCCGTCATGGTTGTTGCCAGTGGCATCAATCGTGTCGATGAAAAAAAAGTGGCGGCCATAGTCGGGCCTTTGGGTAAGGCAGATGCCCGTTTCGTCAAAGAAAAAATCGGCTATGCCATAGGCGGAGTCTGCCCTATTGGCCATCTGCAAAAAACCGTCATGCTCATTGATGAAGACTTGCTGCAATACCCGCATGTCTGGGCCGCGGCTGGTCACCCCCATGCGGTATTTAAACTGACACCCGAACAATTGAAAAACATGACAGGTGCACCTGTCGCAGATGTGGCTTTGCGCGCATGAATATCCTGTATGAATTTGACCCCGCGCAGTTTGTCATGAAACCCGGCGCGACTGTGCCTTCACCCTGCATCAATATTTGCCGCATGGATGACAAGACGGGCTTGTGCACGGGCTGCTACCGCAACATCGATGAAATCATTTGCTGGAGCAAGGCAGACGATCACAAGAAGCTGGAAATCTGGGATCTGGTACAGCAAAGAATGTTGCCATGAACAAGGATGTAATCACCAAAGGATAGTGAATGAAACAATTAGATTGGTATTTCGATTTTATTTCCCCTTTTGCTTACCTGCAGAGTGAAATGCTGGAGCGCTTGCAAGGCGTACAGCAAATCAATTATCGGCCAGTCTTATTTGCCGGCTTGCTCAATCACTGGGACAACAAAGGCCCGGCAGAAATTGCACCCAAGCGCCAGTGGACTTTTGAACACTGTGCCTGGCTGGCCCATAAGCATGGCATCCCTTTGCGCATGTTGCCCGAGCATCCTTTCAACCCCCTGCCTTTATTGCGCCTGTGTCTGGCGCTGGGCAGCACTGAAGCTGTCGTGCACAGACTGTTTCGCTTTGTCTGGCGTGACGGACATATACCGGCGCAGACTGAGCACTGGCAAGCCTTGCTGGATGAATTGCAAGTGACACCTGCCATGCTTGATGATGCCGCCGTCAAGGATGCGCTAAAACGCAATGGTGAGCTGGCCATCGCCGCCCAAGTATTTGGTGTGCCGACTGCGGTAGTCGATGGCCGCTGTTTCTGGGGCCTGGATGGTACGGACATGCTGCAAGCTTATCTGCATGGCGATGCTTTTTTCACATCGGCAGAATTGACAGCCGCACAGACCATGCCTTATGGCCAGCAACGTAAAGTAGTGGGCAAGGCATGATGCAACTGCCCGCCAGCATGCAAGTCTTTGAACGGGGCTGGTTGTCGTCGAATAACATCCTGTTCATCGATGATCAGCAGACGGCCCTGGTTGATAGCGGTTATCTGAGCCATGCGCCGCAGACTATGGCTTTGATTGAGCAAGCCCTGGGTGGCCGCACACTGGATTTGCTGGTGAATACCCATCTGCATTCCGATCATTGCGGTGGCAATGCCAGCCTGCAGCGCTTGTATGGCTGTCGCACCCTGATCCCGGTGGCCGATACCGCTGCCGTTGCCGTCTGGGATGAAGAAGCCCTGACTTATACCGCCACTGGACAGCGCTGCGAGCGTTTTGGTTTTGATGGCGCGATACAGCATGGCGATGAGTTACGATTAGGTGGCATGGACTGGCAGGTATTGTCTGCACCCGGCCATGATCCGCACTCCATGATCCTGCATTGTACGCAAGAAGGTATATTGATTTCTGCCGATGCCTTGTGGGAAAACGGCTTTGGCATTATTTTTCCCGAGCTGGAAGGCGAATCCGGTTTTGCCGAACAAGCCGCCATTTTGCAAGTCATACGTGAACTTCAGCCACGCATCGTCATTCCCGGCCATGGCTCCGCGTTTAGTGATGTAGATGCCGCTTTGGCGCGTGCCGAATCCCGCCTGGCTTATCTGCAGGCAGACCCACGACGCAATGCCCGTAATGCTATCAAAGTCATGCTGGCCTTCATCTTGCTGGAATTGCGCCAACTTAACCTGGCCCAGGCTCTGGATCAGTTAGGCCAGACCCGCAGTTTTACTGCTTCGGCGCGGGTACTAGGTTTGAGTGCCGCTGTCCTGATACCGCAAATCGCTGCAGAACTGGTTACTGCCGGTGCCGCCACGCTGGAAGCAGATGTGCTGACCAGTACTCGTTAAGCGCGAGCAGCCATGCCTGTACATGCAGCAGAAAAAAAACTCAGGGGTATACCCCGGCGCTTGCGTGCCTTGCATCAATGGTCTGACTCTTTCAAGAATAATTTTCCTGCAGCGGTAGAACTGGCAGAAAATTCACGCTACTGGAATTGGAAAATTCCTGCTGACTGGGCCATGCTGGAAGGCAGGCAAAGCACACTGGCAATGAAGCGCGAGATCGCCTGCCTGTTGCTGCAAGCCTGCGAACACTTGATCAAGGCCAAGCCCGCCTGGGCCAGGTCTTATCGCGTGACTTGCCTGATCTGCCTGCCACAAATGTTTGCCAGTGAAATTTGTATCTATCTGGATGAAGCTTACTTCCAGAGCAAAATTTCAGTGCCTGCAGCAGATGCAAATGTCAGTGCAAAGCGCATCCACGATACTAGCCTCAGCCAGACATGGCAATTGCCACTTTCAGAAAAAATGAAGGAAATCGGCATCCAGTTTTACCATACTGAAGATGACTTTGTTGATGTCAGCCAATATTGGATGTTTGGTGAACTGGGTTGACGACGGCAGTTTGCTGATGCATTTTTTTAATTACACCTTTGCCGAAATGACACGTGCAGCAGTAGGGCAGTTTCATGCGGCAGCTTTGGCAGTAGCTGGAAAAGACAATGGCAAGCCGGGTTTGCGTCCTGACTATGGTCCCCACTATTACGCAGTGTTCTGATTGATCCAGATGGCCATCACATGGAAGCGGTGAGCAAGGCTGCAGAATAAACATGAGGATAGTGATGCAGATCTGGCTCGCCACGCCAGATCAACTTTGCAGCAACTCCTGATTATCTTGCCAGATTTTTCAGGCCCAAAACTTCTATCTTTTCTATACTTGGTGGAACAGTAAACAATTCTTCAGCCTTCGCCATCAGGGCTTGTGCAATGGGCCCCTGTAAATGGGCCTGACGGCCTGCTTCAGTCTCAAACGCATCGAAGACACCGAAGACGCTTTCAGATAATTGCAGGGCAAACCAGATGGGTGTTGTGCTTTCCTGGTTGGCCAGGGTCAGGCCCATTTCCAGAAATGTGGCAACATCGGCGGCTTTGCCGGGCTTGGCTTCAAAACGGGCGAACAGGGCATGCTTGATCATGATTTATCTCCATGTGCTTGAGTCTTTGTTTGCATCGCAGGATTGCGATGAAGAGAGACTTTACAGATCAACAGGCTTGCCTGATACTGGCGCGATTGACATCTTTGGTATAAATATTGCCATGATCCTGCCATGAACATCAACATCCTCGCCCTTGATGGCGTTTTCGATACCGGCCTGTCCATCGTCCTTGATGCACTGACGACGGCCAATGAATTGTCGTCTTTGCAGGCCAACCCGGCACCATCCTTTAAAGTGTCGTTGGTGGGTACGCGGCGGCGTGTGCAAACTGCACAAGGCATGAGTGTGACCGTAGCGCGGGCGGATGAAGTACCTGTGCCTGATCTGGTCATCGTCCCGGCTCTGGGCTACAAAATGCCGGATACCCTGATGCAGGCGCTGGCTCGCCCTGACGTCAAAGACGCGAGTGTAGCTCTACGCAACTGGGCAGATGATGGTGTGCGTATCGCCGCGGCCTGCATAGGGACTTTTGTGCTGGCAGAAAGTGGTGTGCTTGACGAGCGGGACGCGACGACCACCTGGTGGCTCAATCCCCTGTTCCGCCAGCGTTATCCAACTGTACGTTTAAACACCAGCCACATGATAGTCCAGTCCGGCCAGTTCCTGACTGCCGGTGCAGCCTTCAGCCATATGGACATGATGCTGTGGCTGATACGTCAGAGTAACCCTGAACTGGCAAATCTGGTCGCCAGTTATCTGGTCGTTGATAGCCGTCCTTCACAAACGGCCTACATCATTTCTCACCATCTGGCGCATGCTGATCCCATGGTGGAAGGCTTTGACCGCTGGGCGCGCAGCCATCTTGAGCAGGGCTTTAATCTGGATGATGCAGCCGATGCACTGGCGACCAGCAAGCGCACGCTGGCGCGGCGTATTCATGAGGTATTGGGCAAGACGCCAGTGTCGTATGTGCAGGATTTGCGCATAGAAAAAGCGGTGCATTTGTTGAAGACTTCCAATCAAAGTGTGGAGCAGATTGCCGGCTTGGTGGGGTATGCGGATGGGGTGACTTTGCGGACTTTGTTGAGGCGGAGGTTGGGGAAGGGGATACGGGAGATTAGGGTAGGGTAAGGAGTTTGCTGCTCGTATCGACGATATGTAACGAGCTAACAAATTTTTGAATTACTGGCAATCTCAATTACGTCATTCCTGCGTGCTTTTGGCAGGAATCTAGCGGCGTTCGTAGCATGCCATATCGTCTGTTTAATGTCGTACTTTGATCAAAAAAATTGCCCTTCGTGGACACAAGCCGGGTTTCGGCCCGGCAGCCGAAATTCTTTCTTTGCGTCGCCAAAGAAAGAATTCAAAGAAAGGCGACCCAGGCGTAGCCGCCCCTAAAGGGGTTCCCGTTTGTGCAGCACAAAAAATGGGAAATGCCCGAAACTCGCTTCCCTTGCAGGGCG
The DNA here is from genome assembly GCF_049340425.1 of Undibacterium sp. JH2W. Taxonomy (NCBI): domain Bacteria; kingdom Pseudomonadati; phylum Pseudomonadota; class Betaproteobacteria; order Burkholderiales; family Oxalobacteraceae; genus Undibacterium; species Undibacterium sp. JH2W. The sequence goes on from NZ_JBMPOT010000014.1 coordinate 108,017, forward strand.
CACAATCGCTTGCAAGCGATTGCCGTTACGCAGGCGAAGTGCATGCACTTCGAAACCCCTGCTACACCTCAGACAACGGTCATTTCTTAATCCATTTTCTGTACAGCACAAACGGCGGCTACACATGGGAACTGCAAAAGTCAACGGCAACCCCAAACGTCAAAAACAACCCCGCGCGATCTTTACTCGTAGGTTGGGCCGGGCCTCGCTAGGCTACGATTCATCAGCCCAACACTGTGCCTAAAAATAACGTAAATATTCAGAAAAATTTATATCATCACTTGGGGATATCTTTGCTTCGTGATTGCGAGTCAATTCTGATGAAACTACACACCTACTTCAAACGATATTCCGCCTCAGAAAACGAACTCACTGGCGCCAGATCCGCATACTCCGTAGGCCTGCCCTGTTGCTTCGCCATGAAAGCCTCCATGAGGTTACTGCTTTGCCAGATACCTGATTGCAGCCAGCCCATTTGTTGCAGGGCATCGTGGGTGCTGTGGTCGCGGGCGTAGTGGATGGCTTGTTTGCTGCCCCAGATGGCGACTGGGGGTTTTTCGGCGATTTCTGTAGCCATTTGCAGGGCGGCTGCCAGCATGTTTTCCTGGGTGTCGAATACCTCATTGAGCAAGCCAACTGCCAGGGCGCGTTGGGCGGGCAGGCGGCGGCCGGTGTAGGCCATTTCGTGAACTATGCCTTCAGGGATGAGTTTGGGCAGGCGCTGCAGGGTGCCGAGGTCGGCGGTCATGCCTATGTTGATTTCCTGTATGCAGAAAAAAGCATCGCTGCTGGCCAGGCGTATGTCGCTGGCGCAGATCATGTCGACACCGCCACCTATGCAACCGCCATGGATGGCGCTAATGACTGGCATGCGCAGGGATTCGATAAGATTGAAAGCGTGATGCATGTCTTTCAGTGCCAGGGCGATATTGGCGCGACCAACGCCGCTGGCATCGTCCAGCGTGATGCCACCACCGGCAAAGACATCCAGCGCCATGCCAGCGGTGAAATGCTTGCCGGTAGAAGAGATGATGAGCACGCGGGCATTCGCCTGGTTTTGCAGATTCTGCAAAATCTCTGACAGTTCACGAAAAAATACTGGCTGCATGGTGTTCAGCGTGGCTGGACGATTCAGGCGCAGGTGGGCGATTTTATTGCTGATACTGAAGTCAAAGCATTGATAAGTCATGGTGTCTCCACAGGAATTTTATTAGCACGGTAAAATCATACTGGATATGCACGTCAACCAAGCATTCTATGTTCACCGTTAGAGGATATTGACTATGGTTCATGATTCACCCGTATCAAGTTCAGCTTCACGCCTGCCAGCGGCTTTGCAACACCTTAGCCTGCCCGTCATTGGCTCTCCCCTGTTCATTGCCAGCGGCCCCAAACTGGTGGCAGCGCAATGCAAGGCCGGTATAGTCGGCTCTTTCCCTGCCTTGAATGCCAGACCGGCAGAGTTGCTGGATGTCTGGCTGACAGAATTGCAGGCTGAGTTAGCAGCACACCAGGAAGCCCATCCCGATGCACTGATAGGCCCGATCGCGGTGAACCAGATCGTCCACCAATCGAATGACAGGCTGGCGCATGATGTCGAGGTTTGCGTCAAGCATCAGATACCCATCATCATTTCTTCCCTGCGCGCACCGCCGCCAGAAATGCTGGATGCCATCCATAGCTATGGCGGCATCGTCATGCATGATGTGATTTCCATACGCCATGCACAAAAAGCGCTGGAAGCCGGGGTCGATGGTCTGATCCTGGTGGCTGCCGGTGCTGGCGGCCATGCCGGTGGCTTGTCACCGTTTGCCCTGGTGGGTGAGGTACGTCGCTTTTTTGATGGCCCGATTGCCTTGTCAGGCTCTATCGCAACCGGCGATGCAGTGCTGGCTGCACAAGCCATGGGAGCTGACTTCGCCTATATAGGCTCGCGCTGGCTGGCGACTGTTGAGTCGAATGTGGATGAGGCCTATCGCCAGGCTATCCTCGATTCAGCGGCAGCAGATATCGTCTACACCAATCTGTTCACCGGTGTGCACGGGAATTACCTCAAGAAATCCATTATTGCGGCTGGCCTGGACCCGGATAATTTGCCGGTGGCTGACAAGAGCCATATGAATTTCGGTTCTGGCAGCGGCAGCAAGGCCAAGGCCTGGCGCGATATCTGGGGTGCAGGCCAGGGCGTGGGCTTGATGAATGACGTATTGACTGTGGCGGAAGTCGTGGCACGTTTGAAATCGGAATATGCGGCTGCCAAAGCGCGCGTATTGTCTTTGTAAGCAAAAAAATAATAGAAATAAATAAGGAATATCATGAGTAAAGCTTATGTCGTTGCAGAAATCCAGGTTACCAATGCCGATGCTTATGCCGATTACCGGCCACTGGCTACTGCCAGCGTTGCCCAGTATGGCGGGCAATTCCTGGTGCGTGGTGGTACGCGGGTGCAAAAAGAGGGCAGGGATGATGCACACAATGAAGGCTGGCGTTCGGTGCTGGTTGAGTTTCCCAGCCTGCAACAGGCGCAACTCTGGTATGACTCGGTCGAATATGCCAAAGCCATGGAAATCCGTCATGCCAATTCCATAGGCCGTTTGTTCATTGTTGAAGGCGTGTAAGCTCAGATAGTCGTGATCTGAGGGCGAAAAAACCACAAATTGCCTTCAGGATTCAAGTTTGCAAAGAGACTTGCCGTAACTAAGGTATCTCTCTGCAAACTGTATCCTAAATTCACTCCACTATGCGCCGCTCTCTCGCCTTGCTGCTACCTATGCTGTTGGCTCTGTCCGCTCAGGCGAACGATCCACCGCCATCCAAACCTATTAAACCGGCATCAGCCAAAGAAGAAGCTTCTAGTTCAGCTTCAGCTTCGGCCAAGGAAGAACGCAAGCCCTCTGCCAAGGAGGGTAAGGAAAGCAAGGAATCCGCCAAAGAGGCGGCTGTTCGCGCCAAAGAAGCGCTGGCCGCCGATGAGCTGGCGGCGCGCATAGCCGAGCGCCTCAGCGTGATCCGCAAGGACAAGGATGACGCTGCGGCTCGCAGTGCACCCAAGCCTGTCATGCGGCCATCTTATGCACCGCCAATACGCAGGCCAGAAGTAGCCAAAGCGAAGAGTGAGCATGGCATGAATAGTGGGGCGGCAGCGGGTGGGCTGGCGGCCAGTCATGCCGATATACACTGGAGTTACCAGGGAGAGGGTGGCCCTTTGAACTGGGGTAAGCTCAATACCGCCAATGCCAAATGTGATAGCGGTGACCGGCAATCCCCTATTGATATCCGCGATGGCATTAAGGTAGACCTGGACCCGATTGCCTTTGATTACAAACCCAGCCGTTTCACTGTCGTCGACAATGGCCACACCATACAAGTCAATATCGGTGCCGGTAACTATATCAATGTGTTGGGCCATAACTATGAACTGGTGCAATTCCATTTCCATAAACCGTCAGAAGAACGCGTGAATGGTAAAAGCTTTGAAATGGTCGCCCATCTGGTGCACAAGGATGCTGATGGCAAACTGGCCGTGGTAGCCGTGTTGCTGGAACGTGGCAAATCACATAGCCTGGTACAGCATGTATGGAATAATTTGCCACTGGAAAAAAATGAACCGGTACAGGCTTTGACCACCATGGACATGAATGACATCCTGCCCGTCAAGCGTGATTACTATACCTATATGGGTTCGCTGACGACCCCACCTTGCAGTGAAGGTGTGTTGTGGCTGGTCATGAAAGAACCGGTAGAAATTTCACCAGATCAGTTGACAATATTCAGTCGCCTGTATCCCATGAATGCGCGACCCATACAAAAGAACTCTGGTCGTTTGATTAAGGAATCTAATTAAGTTGTAATAGTAGGGCTTACGAAAAATTGTCCTATCATGAGGCCGGCCAGTCCGGCCTCAATTCCTTGCGCACCACCAATTTTAAACCTGACCATATCTCGCTGACGGCGCAAACCTTGATATCGACATAACCCATGGGCAGGGCAACTTCTCTTATCGTGTCTTCAGTAATATCGGTAGGCACTTTCGAGGCTTTCTTGGGCCAGGAGACCCAGATTGTGGCGTCACTTCTTAAACTGTTTTTGTATGCCAGTAACTCTTTGACGAGCACAGCTTTCTTGCCGGTGAACAGATGGACGATGTCTGTCGCAACTGTAGTCTTCTTGTCAAATACCACGCCGTCTGGCAAGTCTGCCAGCAGAGCAGGATAATTATCCGGTGCATGCTTGGCGCAGACATGGCTGCCAGACTGCATACCCAGTTTCTTTGCCAGTGGTGTGCCAGAATAGCCAGTAGAGTTCATCGCAGGAAAAAATTAATAAGCAGCACTCGTAGGAGAACTGCTTTCACCGCGATCAGATGAGCATAAACAGTATTTACTTATAAATGCCACAGCCAACCACGATATCGCCTGATTTTTCAAAGTAGGTGGATTTTAATTCTATTGTCTTGGTGGTCGGATTGGGCCATTTGTAGTCTATCCAGCCTTTTCCCTTGCTCTTTGCGGTTGCCAGCAGTTCTTCGATAAAGGCTTTGTTATCAATATCCCTGAGCGTGCTGATATTTTTGCCTATCAGTTTGGCATTCGCGCCATGTGCCAGTGTCTTGCCGCTCAAGTCCAGCACAAAGATATACATGTCACGGTCTATGAAGCTGCCAGTGACGCTATTGAATTCAGTATAAGCAGCTTCACTGCCCTTGGTCTTGATAAAGCTCATTGCTTTTTTCACCATGGCTTCAGCCTCTTGTGCCGTACCATGGTCTGCTGCCATGACGCTTTGGCTGACAAAAATGCTGAATAAAGTCAGTGTCAGGAATTTAATGATGCTACGCATGATAAGTCTCCTTTATTGTGGTGTATCAATTCCCGGTATTTCAATAAAGAAACTACGGAAATCGATACCTTTCAACATACAGCTATCTGCGTCTCATTACCAGTTTTTGCCGACTCTCACCAGCATTCTCACAACAAGTCAGCAATTAAGCTTGCTTGTAGGGCAGCTCACGCCAGCGCTTGCCACTGACCCTGGCAATGGCATTGGCAAAAGCTGGTGCCAGTGCTGGCAAGCCAGGTTCCCCCATGCCAGTAGGCGCATCGGCACTGGGGACGATATGTACGGCAATCTGTGGCATATCGGTAATACGTGGCACCACAAAATCACCGAAATTGCTTTGCTCGACCACCCCATCCTTGAGCGTGATAGCAGCACCTGGCAGGCACATGGAGAGGCCCATCAGCGCAGCTCCCTGCACCTGTGCTTCTACACTCTTAGGGTTGACGGCCAGGTTGCAATGTACACCGGCAGTGACCTTGTGCAGCTTGGGCTGGCCGTTTTTCATGGAGGCTTCAACCACATAAGCGACGACGGAAGAAAATGATTCATGCACAGCCACACCATAGGCGCGGCCAGCTGGCAGTTTTTTCTTGCCATAGCCGGATTTTTCCACTGCCAGTTGCAAGGCTGCCTTTTGCCGTGGATGTTTGTCACCCATGAGTTTCAGGCGGTAAGCCACCGGATCTTGTTTGGTGGTCTGGGCAATTTCATCGAGCAGGGTTTCCATGACAAAGGCAGTATGGGTAGAACCCACGCTGCGCCACCACAAGACCGGCACATTGATCTTGGGATGATGGACAGACAGGCGCATAGGCATTTCATAAGGTTCTTTCATGCCTTCGACTGCTGTGATATCGACGCCATCCTTGACCATCATGGATTCAAACGGTGTGCCGCCGACGATGGACTGGCCAACGATGACATGGTCCCAGCCCAGGATATTGCCCTGCGCATCAAAACCTATCTCTGCCTTGTGCACATGCATGGGGCGATAATAGCCACCCTTGACATCGTCTTCACGGCTCCACAGCGTGCGTATCGGCGCATCCAAACCAGCTGTCTGCGCTGCCTTGGCAACATTGCAGGCTTCCACCACATAATCACTGGTGGCGATCGCCCGGCGGCCAAAGCCACCGCCTGCATACTGGGTATGCACTGCGATATTTTCTGGTTTCAAACCCAGGGTTGTGGCAGCCGCAAAACCATCCAGGCCAGGCATTTGCGTACCCATCCATAATTCTGCCTTGTCGTCCTTGATGGCAACCGTGCAATTCAGCGGTTCCATAGGCGTGTGGGCAAGGTAGGGAAAGACAAATTCGGCATTCAGCTTATGCGGAGCCGTCGCTATCTTGGAAATATCATCATTGAACTTCAGTGCGCCGGTCTTCTTGACCAGTTCCTTATAGGTCGCCAGCATCTTGGTGGAATCGACTTTTTCAACGCTATCGGTATCCCATTCCAGTTTCAGGGCATCGCGCCCCTGCTTGGCTGGCCAATAACCCGTCGCGATAATTGCCACACCCTCGCCACCGCGGTCTGTAGGCACGCGCAGTACCGCCTTGACACCCTTGATGGCCTTGGCCGCAGTGTCATCAATAGTCTTGAGCTTGGCACCAAATACCGGTGGTCGTGCGACTACCGCAGTCAGCATGCCGGGCAGATGGGTATCAATACCAAAATCCTGGGTGCCCGTGGACTTGGCTTTGGCATCGAGGCGGCCTGTGGGTTTGCCTATGAGGCGGAAGTTTTTCGGGTCTTTCAGCGTGACCTTTTCTGGTACCGGCAATTTCATGGCAGCATCTGCCAGTTCGCCATAGCCCAGCTTCTTGCCACCGGGGCCAATGACATTGCCATTTTCGGTACGCAGGCTGGCAGGGTCGACTTTCCATTGTTCTGCTGCAGCCTGTACCAGCATAGCACGAGTGCGGGCACCGAGTTCTCGGTATTGCGTATAGGAATGGGCGATGGAGTTAGAACCGCCCGTCAAATGCATGTCAAATGCGGGGTCTACATAGGCAGGATCGTTATTGCCATTTGCGCTTTTAACCTTGGACCAGTCGGCATCGAGTTCTTCTGCCAGTATCAGTGGCAGGCTGGTTTGCACACCCTGGCCAAATTCCAGGCGATTGAAGGTGACGGTGACAGCTCCATCCTTGGCTATTTGTACGAATGCACCTGGTTGTTCAGTAGGCTTCAGGCCTGCAGGCGCTTTGGCGGCAGCATCTTGCGCTGTTGCCAGCATGGGGTAGCAACCCAGGGCAAAGCCGCTGGCTGTTGCCATCTTCAAAAAGCTGCGGCGGCTCAGGCCTGCAGAGTTGGTTTCTGGTGTGCTGGACTGCAATAGAGATTGCAAATGGCGTGGCAACTCATCGAGGCGGGCTTCAAAATGCATGGCTATTCTCCTCAGGCCAGAGTGGATGCAGCATCATGGATGGCAGCACGGATGCGCACATAGGTACCACAGCGGCAGATATTGCCTGCCATGGCACCGTCGATGTCGGCATCGCTGGGTTTCTTGTTGGTTTTTAGCAATGCTGTGGCGCTCATGATCTGCCCGCTTTGACAGTACCCACATTGGGCCACGTCATGTTTGATCCAGGCTGCTTGCACAGCCTTGCCAACCTTGTCCTGGCTCATGGCTTCTATGGTGGTGATTTTTTGCCCAGCGACCGAAGAGATGGGCGTGATGCAGGAGCGTATCGCCTGGCCATTCAGGTGCACAGTGCAGGCACCGCACAAGGCAGCACCGCAGCCAAACTTGGTGCCAGTCAGACCCAGTGAATCACGCAGGGCCCATAGCACGGGCGTGGAAGGATCAGCATCTAGCTGGTGTTCTTTGCTATTAATATTCAGTGCAGTCATGGAACGGTTCTCCATCCGGTGAAGTGGTTGCAGGTCAGAACAGGAAAAAACGGGGAAAACAGGATGGGCAAGTCCGGCTCGCGGGCTTATCCATATTTGGTTTACTTGACTACTATAGAATATTTTTGGCGTTTGGGTGCAAGACGAACAAAAACCACGGAAAAGCTGTCTTTTCCGTGGTTTTTAATGTTACAAAGTTAGAGAAGTGTAGTTGCTCTACTCGTACTTGCGGGCATCGTCGATCACCTTGCCATCATTCGCCAAACTGCCGACAGCAACAAACTGCACCTCGCCACGCAATTTGGTGATATCGCGCAAACTGTCGACAATGGCGGCCTGCAAGATAGGGTTGCCAGCCGCGGTTTCACAATGCAGACTCATGACATCATTGGCCATTTCACCGGTGACGACCAGCCTGGCCTTGCTGATTTCAGGGTGGCGCTTGATTACTTCCGCAACTTGCGAAGGATGGACAAACATGCCCTTGACCTTGGTCGTCTGGTCAGCCCGCCCCATCCAGCCCTTGATGCGCTGGTTCGTGCGACCACAGGGTGAAATACCTGGCAATATCGCCGACATGTCACCCGTACCAAAACGTATCAGTGGGTAATCGGTGTTAAAGGAAGTGATGACGACTTCGCCAACTTCACCTTCCGCCACCAGGTCACCTGTGCCAGGGCGGACGATTTCGAGTATCAAATCTTCATCCAGTATCATGCCGGGATTGACCTGGCCATCTGTCACGCTTTCATAGGCAATATTGCCTATGTCGGCAGAAGCATAGATTTGCAATACCTGGGCCACGCCATGTTCCTGCAGCCATTTGCGCAGCGAAGGTGGCAAGGCTTCGGCGCCGACGATGGCGCGCTGTACGCTGGAAATATCAGCGCCCATGTCCAGGGCTTTTTCCAGGATGATTTTCAAAAAGCTGGGCGTACCTATGTAGGCATCAGGTCGCAGTTCGGCCATGGCCTGTACCTGCATTTCCGTTTGGCCTATACCAGCTGGGATGACGGCGCAACCTATGCGGGCGGCGGCACTCTCCACCATGAAGGCGGCAGGCGTGAAATGATAGGAAAAACAGTTTTGCAGGAGATGACCTGCCCGCAAACCTATCGCATGCATGGGGCGGGCAAAGCGCCACCAGTCCTGGCCGCGTCCTTCCGGGTCAAAGATGGGGCCGGGTGACATGAAGATATGTCCCATCTGGCGTGCCGGCGTAGTATTCAAGCCACCAAATGGCGGCAGGGCTTTTTGTAAATCCTTGAGATCGGATTTACGTGTCACCGGCAATTGCGCCAGTGCGCCGCGGCTCTTGATGTCGTGTGCGTCCACACCCTGCAATATCCTGCCCCAGCCTGCTGTAGTCTGGGCGTGGGCTATCAATTGCGGCAGCTTGTTCATCAGCGCTTGTTCGCGGCTTTGTGGATTGCGGGTTTCCAGGGCGTCCAGATAGTCACTCATGAGCATGCTCTATAGTGGGTTGATTGTTTCTTAAAAATTTTGTATTGCTTTGGTATCGTATCGTTGGCTTTGCACATAAGGATTAAGCGAGCCAGCGTTTGCGCCTGCGGTAAAACTTCATATCCTTGAAGCTCTTGCGGCCTGCGCCTGAAACACCGAGATAAAATTCCTTGACGTCTTCATTGCTGCTGAGGTCCTTGGCATCCCCTTCCATGACTACCCTGCCGTTTTCCAGGATGTAGCCAAAGTCGGCATAGCGCAGGGCGACATTGGTGTTTTGTTCGGCCAGCAGGAAGGATACTTTTTCCTGCACATTCAGGCTTTTGACGATCTCGAAAATCTCTTCCACCAGTTGCGGGGCTATGCCCATCGATGGTTCATCGAGCAAGATCATCGACGGTTTGGCCATCAGGGCGCGACCTATCGCACACATCTGTTGTTCACCACCCGAGGTATAACCAGCCTGTGAATGACGGCGTTCACGCAGGCGCGGGAAGTAGTGGTAGACCTTCTCCAGCTCAGCCTTGAGTTCACTGCGCGACAGGCTGCGTGTGTAGGCCCCGGTCAGCAGGTTTTCTTCTACCGTCAAGTGCCCAAAGCAATGGCGACCTTCCATGACTTGCGACAGGCCACGCTTGACCAGTTCATTTGGTGTCAGGTGATCGACGCGCTGCCCGCGGAAAGTAATATCGCCCTTGGTAATATCGCCGCGCTCGTTACGCAACAGTGTAGATATCGCTTTCAGCGTGGTTGATTTACCCGCGCCATTGGCACCCAGCAAGGCAACGATTTTCCCTTGTGGCACTTGCAGGGAAATACCTTTCAACACCAGGATCACATGGTCGTAGATGACTTCGATATTGTTGACGCTGAGATAGGCGATGTCGGTCGCTGCTGCCGTTGCCGTTTCTGCCGTGATGCTATGAACGCTCATGATCTTGATCTGCAATGATTTGTACAAAGGGGGCGGAGGCACAGTTTGGCCTCCGCTTTTACTGCTTACCGCTTACTTCAAACAGGCAGGCGTGATTTTTTTCTCAGCCGCATATTTGTTGGAAGACTCTTCCAGCATGGCGCGTGTCAAAGCCTTGTCACCAGTGACCCAGTTAGGCGTGATGGCTTTCCACTTATCACCTGTCCATTGCTGTACCTTGACAGCGCCGGAACCTTCATGATCTTCACAAGAAGTTTTGACTGGCGGGAACATGCCCATTGCTCCCAAAGCTTTCTGACGTGCTTCATCAACATTCAGATTTTCAAAACCCCAGCGGATTTGCTCGGATGTCATGAGCTTGCCCTTGCCGAATTTTTCCTGCGCTTTCAGGATGGCTTCTGTCCACAAGATAGCGGCCGTTACACCACGCATGTGATATACAGAACCGACACGAGTTTTATCACCCAGATTACCTTTGCCAGCCGCATACACCTTGCTGCGGATTTCATCGAGCACAGGGTAGTTGCCCGGTGTATTGAAAGTCATGGCGGTATAGCCTTTTGCTGCATCGCCAGCGGGAATTGCATCTTCTTCTGAACCGGCCCACCAGACACCCAGCATTTTTTCGCGTGAATAGCCATTGCGTTGTGCGGTCTTGATTGCCACGGCATTCATGACACCCCAGCCCCACAGGATCACATAATCAGGATTGGCCTGACGGATTTGCAGCCATTGCGATTGCTGTTCATTGCCAGGATGGGCAACCGGGATCTTGATGAGCTCAAAGCCATATTGCTTGGCTTGTGCTTCCAGTACCGGGATAGGTTCTTTACCAAAGGCAGAATCATGGTAGAGATGGACGATTTTCTTGCCCTTGAGTTTGTCCATGCCGCCAGACTTGTCGCCCAGGTATTTGGTCATGGCTGCAGCCTGGTTCCAGTAACTGGTGATGAGAGGGAATACATATGGGAAAACCTTGCCATTGGCCGCATCAGAACGGCCATAGCCCAGCGTCGTCAAAGGAATTTTGTCTTCCGCAACGCGGTCCAGGATGCCATAGGCAATGCCGGTAGACAGTGGCTCTACCAGCGAGGCGCCACCCTGGGTTTTTTTAAGACGCTCATAGCATTCAACACCGCGCGAGGCATTGTATTCAGTCTCGCATTCTTCCCAGGAAATCTTGACACCATTCAAGCCACCCTTGGCATTGACCAGATTGAAGTAATCGATGGCACCGCCGTAAAAGCCCGAGCCGCCAGCCGCATAGGGACCGACGCGGTAGGATAATAGGGGAATGTATTGGTCATTCGCCTGGGCTGCATTGACGGCCCCCAGGATTGCCGAGGCCATCAGCAGGGATTTAAGCAGTTTCATAGTGTCTCCTTATGGTTTTGGATGGATATTGCCTGATGCTTTTCCAGCGCTTTGTATAAATTTTTTACAAAGCGGAAGCATCTTTATTATGAACTCTCTTTAGTAACGGTACTAATCTACTTGTATTCACTCAATGCGGGAAAGGCCACAGGCGCAGTTTCTCCTTGGTAATCTGCCATAACCTCGCCAGACCATGCGGCTCTACAATCAGGAAGAAAATAATCAAAGCGCCAAATACCATGAGTTCCAGGTTTGATGCCACGTTGGTCGGCAAAGACAGGCCATGGGCTATCAGGTTCAGCACGATGGGCAGCAGGATAATGAAAGCCGAACCCAGGAAAGAACCCAGTATCGATCCAACACCGCCTATGATGATCATGAACAGAATGCGGAAAGACAGGTCCAGGTTATAGGCTTCTGGCTCTACCGTACCGAGATAAGCATAGGCGTACAGAGCACCGGCAATGCCACAGTAAAACGAAGACACTGCAAAGGCCAGTAACTTGGTGCGCATGAGGCGAAAGCCGATGACTTCTGCCGCCACGTCCATGTCACGCACCGCCATCCATGAGCGGCCCACGTTGGATCTCACCATATTCTTGGCCAGCATGGCCATGACACAAACTACTGTCAGCGTCAGCAGGTATTTTTTGACCGGGGTATTGATCGCAGTGCCGAGTATCACCATTTCTTGTGCAGTAATGACGCCGGAAGAACTATAGTTGGTAAACCACTGTATCTTGGTCAGGCACCAGACCACAAAGAATTGCGTGGCCAGCGTCGCCGCCGCCAGATAAAAACCACGTATGCGCAGCGATGGCAAACCAAAGGCAATACCCACCATGGCGGCCGACAAACCACCGAGCACAAAAGCCAGCAAGACCGGGATGCCGGGTATGCGCAAAACAAAATTATAAGAAGCAAAAGCACCGACCGCCATGAAGGCGGCTGAACCCAGCGATAATTGCCCCGCATAGCCAGTCAGGATATTCAGGCCCAGTGCTGCCAGCGAGAAAATCAGGAAGGGGATGAAGATCGCTGAAAACGCATAATTACTTGCGACATTAGGCACGATGACAAATGCCGCAAGCAAGACGACAGCGATGCCGATACGGTCTTGCCGTATCGGGAAAATCTGGTTATCTGCCTGATAGCTTGTTTTAAACTGACCTGCTTCACGGTAGAACATAATGTTCCTCTACTCTGCTAATGACGTTTGATTATTAGGACTTTCGCAAAATCGCCCCAGCTGCGTTGCAGCGACTAGCCGTACTAAAGTACTGTCTTCGTCGCTACGCCTTGCTGGGACAATTTTGCGCAAGTCCTTATTGTGCTGAACTGCAGGACATTAAATCCTGCGTATGATTTTTTCACCAAACAAACCTTCTGGCCTGACCAGCAGGAACAACAATGCCAGCACATACGGGAACCAGCCCTCTATGCCACCGCCGACCAGCGGGCCTATATACACTTCTGCCAGTTTCTCAGATGCACCGATAATCAGGCCACCAACAATTGCGCCGGGTACAGAAGTGAAGCCACCGAGTATCAATACCGGCAAGGCTTTCAGTGCGACAAAGGTCAGTGCAAACTGCACACCATTACGCGCACCCCACAGCAAGCCAGCAACCAGGGCGACGAAGCCAGCGACGGCCCAGACTATGCCCCAGATCTGTTGCAGTGGGATACCCACTGCCAGTGCTGCCTGGTGGTCATCTGCCACCGCACGCAAGGCCCGGCCTATCTTGGTTTTGGAAAACAAGAGCGCCAGGCCAGTCACCAGCAAGGCACAAATCAGTGCTGCAATCACATCGAATTGCGATACCAGAATATTGAATTTCTCCATCAGATATTCTATGGGCACATCGTCGATAGGCAGGGTCAGTTTGTGTGGCTGCGAACCCCACAATAATTGCGCCAGACCCTCAATAAAAAAGGTCAGGCCTATGGTGGCCATGAACAGGGTAATCTCAGGCTGGTTGACCAGAGGGCGTAACACTACCCTCTCGATGGCCAGTCCTAGCGCTACCATGGCGAGCATGGTCAGCGGTATCGCCAGCCATAGTGACATCTCAAACTTCTCTGTCAGGCCTACACAGGTCAGAGCGGCAAAAAACACCATCGCACCCTGTGCAAAATTGAAAACGCCAGAGGCCTTGTAGATCAATACAAAGCCCAGCGCCACCAGCGCATACATCACACCGGACAACAAGCCACCGATAAACACTTCAAAGAAAAAACTGATATTCATTTATAGCTCTCAGCTTACGTTAAGCAAACATGAATCTTGAACGAAAGACTTCTCAACACAGAGGTTAATGGTCTTAAGGTTTTGCATCTTCAGTGTGCAACACCAAGATAGGCATTGATCACTTCCTGATTCGCCAGTACCTCAGCTGGCGTGCCATCACCGATTTTCTTGCCGTAGTCGAGCACGACCACGCGGTCTGAGATATCCATGACTACGCCCATATCATGTTCAATCAAAACGATGGTGGTGCCGAGCTGGTCATTGACATCAAGGATGAAGCGGCTCATGTCCTGTTTTTCTTCCACGTTCATGCCCGCCATTGGTTCATCCAGCAATAAAATCTCAGGTTCCGCTGCCAAGGCACGACCCAGTTCTACGCGTTTTTGCAAACCGTAGGAAAGACGGCCTACCGGTATCTTGCGTATGTGCTGGATTTCCAGGAAGTCGATAATTTCTTCCACCTTTTCACGGTGGGCAATTTCTTCTTTTTGGGCGGGGCCCCAGTACAAGGCTTGCATGAGGAAATTGCTTTTCATTTTCAGGTTGCGGCCTGTCATGATGTTGTCGAGCACGCTCATGCCTTTGAACAAGGCAATGTTTTGGAAAGTCCTGGCGATGCCGCTCTTGGCTGCTGCATAGGTATTCATGTCTTTGCGATGCTGGCCGCGATAAGTGATGTCACCTTGCTGTGGACGGTACACGCCATTGATGACATTCAGCATCGAGCTTTTGCCTGCACCATTCGGGCCTATGATGGCGCGTATTTCATGTTCCCTGACGTTGAAGGAAATATTCGTCAAGGCCTTGACGCCGCCAAAGGCCAGAGAGATGCCTTGCAAGTCCAGGATGACTTCACCGATTTTTCTATTGTCTGCCATTTATATATTTCCTTATGCAGCCAGCTTTTGGGCAGAAAATGTTTTGACATCGCTGATATGCAAATCGGCACTGACCTTGCCCTGGCGACCATCCTCGAATTTGACCAGGGTTTCTATGAATTGTGTACGCTTGCCTGAATACAGGGCATCTATCAGCACGGCATATTTTTCGGCAATGAATTTGCGCCTGACTTTGCGGGTGCGGGTCAGTTCATCGTCATCGGGATCGAGTTCCTTGTGCAGCACCAGGAAGCGGTGTATCTGCGTACCTGCCATCAAGTCTTCACTGGCGAGATCAGCGTTCACTTTTTCTATGCACGACAATATCAACTGATAAGTCTCGGCCTTGGCCGCCAGATCGGTATAGCCTGAATAGGCTATACCGCGTCTTTCTGACCAGTTACCTACGGCTTCCATATCGATATTAATGAAGGCACAGACCGTATCACGCTCATGGCCAAAGGCCACGGCTTCCTTGATGAAGGGGAAGAACTTGAGTTTGTTTTCTATGTAGTTGGGCGCGAAGATATCACCCTGTTTCATCTTGCCCACATCAGCTGCGCGGTCTATGATTCTCAGATGACCATCCTGGTCAAAGATGCCAGCGTCACCCGTATGGAAATAACCTTGCTCATCCATGACTTCTGCCGTTGCATCGGGTCGCTTGTAGTAACCCGTCAGCATGGCATCTGACCTGACCAGCACTTCACCGTTTGCTGCCAGCTTGACTTCAACACCGGGTGCGGCGGCACCTACGCTATCAAACTTGATTTTTCCATCCGGTTGCAGGCAGACATAGGCGCAGGTTTCAGTGGAACCATATAACTGCTTGAGATTGACGCCGATGGAACGATAGAAGCGGAACAGGTCAGGTCCAATAGCGGCACCAGCAGTGTAGGCAACTCGCACACGCGACAAACCCAGCACGTTTTTCAGCGGACCATAAATCAGCAGATTTCCTAGTGCATATTGCAGGCGGTCCATGCCGCTGACGGCTTTGCCATCGAGTATGTCAGAACCGACACGGCGTGCCAGATCCATGAAATGGGCAAACAGTTTGCGTTTGATTGTGCCCGCATCTTCCATGCGTATCATGACCGTGGTCAGCATGTTTTCAAACACGCGTGGTGGAGCAAAATAATAGGTGGGGCCGACTTCACGTAAGTCCGTCATGACGGTTTCGCTGGATTCCGGACAATTCACGGTAAAGCCGGCGGCCATGGCCTGGGCAAAGGAAAACAAATGGTCACCTACCCAGGCCATGGGCAGGTAAGACAGGATATCTTCTTGCGCCGTGAGTTCGTCAAATTCCATGCCGCCCATGGCCGCCGTCATGAAGGAGCGGTGCGATTGGCATACACCCTTGGGTTTGCCTGTGGTGCCCGAGGTATACAGCATGACAGCCGTATCATCTGGCTGGCCAAGCTCTACTTCTGTCATGAAAAATTCTGGATGCGCCAGATCGTAGGCGCGCCCCAGTTCTTGCAGAGACGCGTAGGAAGTTAATTCAGACTGATGATAATGACGCATGCCGCGGTCATCGTCAAAGGCGATATGTTGTATGCCTGCATACTGCTGTTTGATTTCCAGCAGCTTGTCGACTTGTTCCTGGTCTTCGACGATAGCGAAGACAATCTCGGCATTTTCCAGCACAAAGGCCATGTCGGCAGCTGGTGCATCCTGATAAAGGGGAACAGGTATGCCGCCCAGGCATTGTGCCGCAGCCATGGCCCAGTACAGACGTGGGCGGTTGTCACCGATGATGGCGAGGTTCATGCCACGTTTAAAGCCTTGTGCTGCCAGGCCGCAGGCGAGGGCACGCACTTCTGCATTGACTTGCTGCCAGTTCCAGGTTTGCCAGATACCCAGGTCTTTTTCCCGGAAAGCGGGATGTTGTGGCCGTGTTTTCCCATGCTGCAATAACAGACGGGGGAAAGTCGAATTCGCTGCTTCTTTTTGTTTCATGTCTCCACCAGCCATTGTTTTGGGGCTTCTTTATTATGAGTGTCCTGATGCCCCCTTACTGCTTGCTTACTGCTTCAGCATGCAGGGGCTTTTACGCTAGGCATTGTAGTGGCAATATGCAATGAATCGCCGGTGAAGTTGCCTGCAGTCTTCGCTGCAATGGTCAAGTCGCTTACAATGTCTTCGTAATTCTTTTTGTTGAAGCGATAGTAGACCCTTCAGGGGGAGGTGGTTGTCATTCGACTGACAATCTGAAAAATTGACCCAATTATCTGTGGTGCGTTGCACAAATATGACAAAAAAAATCAGCGACCCTAAAGAACGGTTTGCCAAGTCCCTGTGGGCCAGCATGCTTTCTGCAGAACATATGCAAAAGGTAGAAGATGAAGTCGTCGAACGTTTCATTCCTGCCGGTGGCTATGTCTGTCGCAAGGGCGACACGGTAGACTATTGGATGGGTGTCATCGATGGCTTTTTGAAGATGAGCAGTATCTCACCTGATGGCAAGATCGTGACCTTCAGTTGCATGTTGGCAGGTGGTTGGTTTGGCGAAGGTTCTTTGCTGAAAACTGAACCGCGTCGCTATGATGTGGTGGCCCTGCGCGATACTCGTGTTGCCTATATGCCGCGTACTACTTTTAGCTATTTGCTGGACAATAGCATACCGTTCAACCGTTTTCTCTTGCATCAGCTGAATGAGCGTTTGGGTTTTTTTATCTCCCTGGTCGAATATGACCGCATGCTGGACCCGGATACCCGTGTCGCCCGTTGCCTGGCAGCCATGTTTCACCCCTACCTGAATCCGGGGCTGAAAGATGGTGGCAGCATGCAAATCCAGATATCGCAGGAAGAAATAGGTTATATTTCCAGCGTTTCGCGTCAGCGTGCCAACCAGGCCTTGCAACTCTTGGAAAAGAAAAACTTGCTGAGTGTGGATTATGGGGGCATCACTATCCTCAACCTCGAGGGTTTGCGCCGCTTCCCGGAAGAGTAAGACATGAAGACCCTGAATATCATAGGCGCCGGTAAGGTTGGCAAGGTACTGGCAAAAAATTTCCAGCGCCATCAACAGTTTGTCATACAGCAGGTCTTGAACCGCAGTCTGAGCAGTGCCAGCGATGCAGTAGCCTGGCTGGGGGCAGGGCAGGCGACAGCCGCTATCTCAGAATTGCAGCCCGCCGATGTCACCATGCTGACAGCCAGTGACGATCAGATTACCAATGTTTGTCGACAATTGGCAGATGCCGGTTTGTTAAAGACTGGCAGTGTCATTTTCCATTGCAGCGGTGCCAAGGCTTCGTCGGAACTACAGGCTGCGCGACAGGCAGGTGCGGCTGTTGCCAGCGTGCATCCTGTGCGCAGTTTCGCCAATGTTGAACTGCTGGCAGAACAGTTTGCTGGCACGATATGCAGTCTGGAAGGGGATGAGGCAGCTCTGGCATTATTAGTGCCAGCCTTGCAGCTAATTGGTGCTGAAACCGTCATCATTAACGCGGAAAATAAATTGCTGTATCACGCTGGTTCTGTATTTGCCAGCAATTATCTGGTGACCCTGATGGAAATGGCTCTGCGCACCTATCAGGCGGCTGGCATACCGGCAGATATTGCACAAAAGATGGCAGCACCGCTGGTAAGGCAGACACTGGAGAATGTTTTCGCCCTCGGTACGCAGGCAGCCCTGACTGGCCCTATCGCCCGTGGTGACATGCAGACCGTAGCCTTACAGCAAAAAAAGCTCAGTGACTGGGATTTGCAGGCCGGGGACTTGTATCAGGCATTCACGCAGCCGACTATGGACCTGGCGGCCGCTCGTATTGCTAGTCCTCACTCAGAAAAGTAAACACTGTTGCGGCCATTTTCCTTGGCCTGGTAAAGCGCCAGGTCTGCCCTTTCAAATACACTGGTTTCACTTTCCTTATCCTTGCATTCGGCAACGCCCATGCTGACGGTAATCGACAAACGGGTGCGGGTCAGATCAGTGGTGCGCGAGAAATCATTATTGGCAATGGTATTGCGCAGGTTCTCGGCTATCGAAGTGGCTTTTTCCAGTGTGCAGTTTTTCAGCAGGATCAGAAATTCTTCGCCACCCCAACGACAAATGATGTCGCTTTCACGCAGTGAGCGCTTGGAGATCAGGGCGATTTCCTTGAGCACATGGTCGCCCACCAGATGGCCCTGCTTGTCATTCACTTTCTTGAAGAAATCGATATCCAGCAAGACCACGCACATGGGCTGGCGCGAACGCTCGCTATCAAGCAGGGCTTGCTGGAAGACAAAATCAAAGGCCTGGCGGTTCAGCAAATTGGTCAGAGTATCGGTGGAAGCTGATTTTTCCAGACGCTTTTGATAACGCCTGACTGTCAGTAACAGGATTGCCAATATCACCAGAGTGATGCCAGCGCTGATGGCGATATTGATGAGGAAGATATTTTGCAAGGGCTTGATCTCTCCACCCATTTCCTGTTCCACCAGCAAATGCCAGCCCAGCTCAGGGATGAAGCGTGCGTTGACGAGTATGGTTTCATTCTCGCTCTTGTATTCGAGGTGCTGGGATTCACTCTTGCGGTTAGCCAGGATTTGTGGTGCCAGGCTGCCCAGGCCGGGCATATTGCTGAGGTTGTTGCGCACCTTTTTCATATTATTGCCAGCCAGGGCGATGTTGCCTTTCTGATCGACAAAGAAAATATTCCGGTGAAAACGGGTCTGATAGCTGTCTATCAGGGCTTTCATGGTGTCCAGGGTCAGGCCTATGCCAGTGACACCGATGAACTTGCCTGAGTAATCCAGGATGCGGTAATTGATGAAGATGGTCATGGTGTCGCGATTGGCCATGTCTGCATCGACATTGGTTTCATAGTCGCTTTTCAAGCCACGCACCCGGAAGAACCACTGGTCACGTGGCTCGGTATCGCTGATGGTCTTGAGGACACCATCCGCATGATAATAATTGTGGCTTTGATCAGACACCAGGAAACTGGAAATCGCATGGTTTTTTTGCTTGATTTCCTTCAGGTATTTGATGACCTGGTCCTTGTCTTCTTCGCCATTGATGATCCAGTCACGCAAAAAAGTATCATGCGCCATCTGCGAAGAGACAAAAACCGGGCGCAAGATGTCTTTCTGGATTTCAGAATAAACATTGTCACCGGTAATGGGCAGGGTTTGCTCGGAGATACCTTGTTGTATGGCATCACGCGAAACCACAAAAGATGCCACGGTCGTGGATATAAACCCTGCAATCAGGATCAGGGATAGCCATAGCAGCAGACCGTATTTTTTTAACATTTTTTGCATGAATGATAGACGGAGCATGAGCGTGAGGTTTGCCGCAAGATAATACTATAAACCTATGCAAATTCTGGTCAATTTGACGGAAAACACATGTCAATGCGCAGTTTCTACTGATTTTCTTCGTGTATTTGTGTTCGCATATGCTGGCAAAATACCTGCATGGCATGATGTATTAGACAGCGTGGCAGGATTTTGAGTAATGCGCAGGGATTTTTTCAGTTTTTAGATAAAAAATGCCGCTGGAAGCGGCATTTGCAGGGGAGACGGAGCTTGGTTATATCAAGGACGTGGCGTCAATGACACATGAATACGCAGGCGTGAACCTGGGTCATAGGGCATGATGGAAGTATAAGTACGGTTGTGGTATTCATAAGTTACGGCATAGCCATTGTTACGGGTTTCCCAACTGTCAATATTGCGGCACTGGCGTACAGGGCGGCTTTCATAGACAGGCTGGTTATTATAATTGTTGCTGTTATTGCCATTGTTATCTACACGGTCACCAACGATCGCGCCAGTGACTGCACCGACAGCAGCCGCAGCAATACGGCCATTCCCGCCACCAACCTGGCTACCCAGCAAGCCACCGGCCAGGCCACCTATGATGGCGCCGCCATTGCTGCGTTCTGCCTGCTGTTGGCGCGGGTAATTACGCTGGCTGGTTTCATATTCGGTACGGCATTCCTGGCGCGGTACATTCACTTGCTCAACTTGCGGGGTGACGCTGACTACGCGGGCATAATCTTCATAGTCTGCCGCATAGGCAGCAGGAATTGCAGCGGCAAATGCCAGCAAGGACGCAGCCTTGGAAAAATTTTGGAATGACAATTTCATGTTTTTACCTCTTTCAATATGGATCATGCGATAAACATAACCCAGGCCTCTGGTTTACATTCGACAAAAACGGGCGCTTGGGTTCTGAGTATTTTTGTATCTGTCCTGTGATAGTGTGTGTGTATGCGCACTTATATGTATTAGTGTGTATATAACGCCTGTGCCTGGAAAAAAGAAGACATGAAAATGTAAGTGTCTGTTTCAGTGTACTTTTGGTACTCTATTCTTGTACTTTTCATCATCAGCCTCACTTAGGGCTTTCAAGCCCCTCATCTCTACTGGAGAATTTATGCACTTGCAATGGACATCCTGGCTGACACTTGCCGTACTCTGCATGTATATCTGGAATGTAATTATAGTTGGCCGCATGCGTAATGTGCATAAGGTGCCAGCACCTGCCATGGATGGCCCCCCTGAATTTTTGCGTGCCATGAGGGTGCAGGCAAATACAGTGGAGCAAATGGTCTTTTTTTTCCCGGCGCTGTGGTTATGCGCGGTCTGGAGTGGTGATATCCCGGCCGCCTTGCTGGGCCTGGTCTGGTTATTTGGGCGCATTATCTATGCCCTGGCTTATCTCAAGGATGCCAGCAAACGGTCTACTGGCTTTTTGATCTCTTCCCTGGCAGCAATTGCCTTGATGTTGGGCGCAATTGTGGGCTTGAGTGGGGTGTTGAAATGAAGGAGAAGTCACTCATTACCAGCCAGGCACTGACGCCATCTGTATATGCTTCTTATATTCTCATGGGCATTGCGCTGTTGCTGGTGTTAAAAGCAGGTTTGCTGGTGGCCTTGTTTTCCGGTTTGCTGGTGTTTTCCATCATCCATGTATTGGCACCGGCGATTGCTCTACGCTTCAAGCACAAGCAACCACGCATGATAGCCGTGGTTTTTTTATCCTTTTTGCTGATTATCGGGCTTATCATCATAGGCTGGGCAATTCATGCTTTCTTGCGCAGTGATACCGGCAACTTGCAAAGCCTGCTGCAAAAACTGGCGGATATTATCGAAACTTCGCGTCATCAATTGCCAGAGTGGGTGAGTACCAACTTGCCAGAGGATGTTGAAGCACTAAGAGAAATGATGACGCACTGGTTGCGCGAACATGCTGGCGAGGCGAAACAGATAGTGCCAGAGGCGGGTCACCTGATCGTGCACTTATTACTTGGCATGATCATAGGCAGTATGATCGCCCTCAGGGATGCCACTGGCGATAGTAATCACAAGCCCTTTGCTGCAGCCATGCAGAACCGTATCAGCAACCTGGGTCAGATTTTTCATAAAATCGTCTTTGCCCAAGTACAGATTTCCCTGATTAATACTGTATTTACGGCGATTTACCTGGCTGCCATCCTGCCTATGGCAGGAGTACACTTACCCCTGACCAAGACCATGATCGCCATTACTTTCCTGGCGGGTTTGATACCGGTGGCAGGTAATATCATTTCCAATTCCGTCATCGTGATTGTTGGTTTATCACAATCCCTGAATGTGGCGATTGCCTCGCTGGTATTCATGATAGTGATCCATAAGGCAGAATACTTTTTGAATGCACGCATCATAGGTGCGCAGGTGAATGCCAAAGCCTGGGAGTTGCTGACTGCCATCCTGGTCATGGAAACCCTGTTTGGTGTCCCCGGCGTCGTTGCCGCTCCTGTGTTTTATGCTTATATCAAGAAAGAACTAAGTGACCGGGGTCTGGTGTAAATAAAGAGCGCAATAAATTTTCTATTATCAAGGACTTAAATATGATTTTGGAGTTAGCAGATATACGCATACAAGTCGGCAAGCAAGCCGAATTTGATATCGCCATACAGCGTGGTCTTGACGAAGTGATACGCCATGCCCAGGGTTTTCTTGGTTTCAAGGTGCAAAAGGGGATAGAGTCGCCAGAACGTTACCTGCTCATGATTTATTGGGCAACGCTGGAAAACCATACTGTAGATTTTCGTGAGTCAGCGGCATTTGCCGATTGGCGCGCCATCGTCGGTCCCTATTTTGCCAGCGCCCCTGTGGTTGAACATTTTGAGCTTTTAGCCAAGTCGGACTGATTTTTTTGTGTAGCCTGGGATAATTCCGACTTGATTACCGGGATTTCATCCCAAGCTTATCAAGTCATGATTTGCCTGTGGCGCTGAGGTCGGCGTTCATTTTTGGCAATAGCTTGCTCTCCAAAAGGTCTTTATGGTTCCGCATCTCGTCACCGCTCTCAACGGCCCCCTGCTCGATCTTGAAAAAAAGATACTCGAAGCGACACCTGCGATAGAGCGCTGGTTCCGCCTTGAATGGCAGGAACATACCCCGCCATTTTATTGCTCTGTCGATTTGCGCAATGCCGGTTTCAAGCTGGCACCTGTCGATACCAATTTATTCCCTGGCGGTTTTAATAACCTGGCATCAGAGATGCTGCCACTGGCCGTGCAAGCGGCAATGGCGGCGATAGAAAAATATTGCCCGGATGCTAAAAATCTCCTGCTCATTCCCGAGAGCCATACGCGTAACGTGTTTTATTTGCAAAACATTGCCCGCATGATGCAGATCTTCCGCCAGACAGGCTTGAATGTGCGTCTGGGTTCGCTGTCAGCAGATATCACTGAACCAACACCGATAGATTTGCCGGATGGCAGCCAGTTGATACTGGAGCCGCTGGAGCGCTCCGCCAATGGCCGCCGCCTGGGCCTGAAGAATTTCGACCCCTGCACCATCTTGCTCAACAATGATTTGTCGGCAGGCATACCAGCAATACTGGAAGAGCTCAATGAGCAAACTTTGCTGCCGCCCTTGCATGCTGGCTGGGCCTTGCGCCGCAAGAGCAATCACTTCCATGCCTATGATGAAGTAGTCAAGAAATTCGCCAAGATGGTGGATATCGACCCCTGGATGCTGAACCCCTTCTTTATCAAGTGTAAGGATGTCAATTTCCATGACCGCAGCGGTGAAGATACGCTGGTGGCCGCGGTGGATACCATACTCGCCAAGATACGCAAGAAATATAAGGAATACGGCATCAAGGAAAAACCCTTTGTCATCGTCAAGGCCGATGCCGGTACTTATGGCATGGGCATCATGACAGTGCATGATTCCAGCGAAGTGCGTGACCTCAACCGCAAACAACGCAATAAGATGTCTGTCATCAAGGATGGCATGGAAGTCAGGGACGTTATTGTTCAGGAAGGTGTGTATTCCTTCGAGCAAATCAATGAATCCGTGGCCGAGCCTGTGGTCTACATGATAGACCGTTATGTAGTCGGCGGTTTCTACCGCGTGCATGAAGACCGTGGCGTTGATGAAAACCTCAATGCACCCGGTATGCACTTCGTACCGCTGGCCTTTGCCCAGCAACATGCCGTACCTGACATGAAGGCAAAACCGGGCACGGCAGCACCAAATCGATTTTACATGTATGGTGTAGTGGCGCGCCTGGCTTTGCTGGCAGCGGCACTGGAACTGGAAAAGACTGATCCAAATCCTGAGGTTTATTGATTATTATTTAGCCAAGAATATTGAGCACATCCATGAAAATCGCTTTCCTGACCGACCCGCTGACGCAATTCAAGACGTATAAGGATTCTACTTACGCCATGATGGTGGAGGCAGGCAAGCGTGGTTATGCGATCTATGCCTTCGGTCCGGAAGACATGGCGCTGGAAAGTGGCAAGGTGATTGCCAATATCAGTCGCATCACCCTGACCGGAGATAGTCAGGACTGGTTCCGTCTGTCTGAGCCTGAGTCACTGGCTCTGAGTGCCTTTGATGCCGTCCTGCAACGCAAAGACCCGCCATTTGATATGGAATATATCTACGCGACTTATTTGCTGGAACTGGCCGAGCAACAGGGTGCGCGGGTATTCAATAAACCGGCCGCCATCCGCAATCATAATGAAAAGCTCAGCATCGCCCAGTTCAGCCAGTTTACGGCACCGACCCTGGTGACGCGCGATGAGCAACGCATACGCGGCTTCCACAAGGAACATCAGGACATCATCCTCAAGCCACTCGATGGCATGGGTGGCACAGGTATTTTCCGCATCCGTGAAGATGGCATGAACCTGGGGTCTGTGATTGAGACTTTGACGGTCAATGGCAGCCGTACCATCATGGTGCAGCGCTATATCCCGGAGATTGTCCATGGTGACAAAAGGATATTGCTGATCGGTGGCAAGGTCGTACCATTTGCCCTGGCACGTATTCCGCAAAATGGCGAAGTCAGAGGTAATCTGGCTGCGGGTGGCTTGGGTGTGGCGCAGGAATTGTCGGTCCGCGATCTTGAGATTGCGCAGACTTTGGCTCCTGAACTTTATCAAAGAGGCCTGTTACTGGTAGGATTAGATGTAATTGGCAGGAACTTGACTGAAGTCAACGTGACCAGTCCTACCTGCTTCCAGGAAATTACCCAGCAAAAAGGCTTCAATGTTGCTGGCATGTTTATTGATGCTCTGGAAACAGCAATTGCAGCGTAAATTCGCAGCTTGAATTTACGCTTAGCGTTCGCAGATTACATAAATGAAAGATGGCGACCGGCGCTGGCCGCCAAAAGAGAGTTAAAGAACGATGGTTGGCATACTTTTAATGACGCATGCACCTCTGGGCACGGCTTTTATGCAGGCTGCTGCCCACGTATTTCGTGGCATGCCCGAGCGCTTTGAAGCGATAGATGTCATCGCCGACCAGAATATTGATGAAGTCAATCGCCTGGCGCGTGAAGCCGTGCAGCGCCTGGACGATGGCTCCGGTGTGCTGGTCATCACTGATGTCATGGGCGGTACGCCTTCGAATTGCTGCAGGCAACTGGGTGACCCTGACCGGGTGGCGATCATTGCCGGCATCAGCCTGCCCATGTTATTGCGGGCGATAACTTATCGTAGTGATGTGCTGGATGTTGTGGTGGAGATGGCATTGGCCGGTGGTCAGAATGGTGCCATTCGCCTCGATAATCGTGTGCGTCTGTCACCAGGTTAAAAAAGAAAGAAAGTGAAGCATGATCCAACAAGAAATTGAAATCATCAACAAGCTGGGTTTGCATGCACGTGCATCGGCAAAATTTACCCAGACTGCCAGTAAATTCAAGGCAGAAGTATGGCTGACCCGCAATAGTCGTCGCGTCAATGGCAAGTCCATCATGGGTGTCATGATGCTGGCAGCAGGCAAGGGTAGCAAAGTTTTATTGGAGACTGATGGCGCAGATGAGCAAGCCTGTTTCGATGCTATACAAGCGCTGATCAATGACAAGTTTGGTGAGGGTGAATAAGCCTCGCTTTAAGCCTCGCTGGTGATGATTTGTAAGGCGATTTCATAGTCGAAACAAATGGCAACATTTTTCTGATTGTCGTTTTTACTCTATTCAGTTACCTTGTGCTGCTTTGATTTGCTAAAACATTTGCAGTAAATCCTGCGACAAATCCGGCAACAAAATATTCATGCACTGGCGGCATCAGGTCTTAGCCTTAGCGCTACGTCTGTACAAGAGAATGAAGACAGGGCGGCAAGATGATAGCGCCCGGAAATTAAGCATTTTGGGGGACACAGCATGGCATCTTTTACACTGCAAGGCATCCCCGTTTCACGCGGTATCGCCATCGGACGCGCCCATTTGCTGCGGCCGGCTGCGCTGGATGTACAACATTATTTGGTAGGGCAAGAGCAGATCGAAGCCGAAGTGCAGAGATTGCAATTAGCCATTGCCCAGGTACATAAAGAATTACAGGCTATCTGGTCGGATTTGCCTGCTGATGCGCCAACTGAACTTGGCGCTTTCATCGACGTTCATGTGCTGATCCTGTCCGACCCCATGATCTCGGAAGCACCACTCGATATCATCCGCACCCGTCACTACAATGCCGAATGGGCACTGGTCAGCCAGATCGATGAATTATCTGCCCAGTTCGATGAAATCGAAGATGATTACCTGCGTGAACGCAAGGCGGATATCCAGCAAGTCGCTGAGCGCGTACTCAAGGTCTTGACAGGTACGGCTGGTAGTGCAGTGCGCTCGGAAGGCATAGATGAACGCAATGCCAATATGATCGTCGTCGCCAGGGATATCTCTCCGGCTGACATGATGCAATTCCGTGATGTGGCTTTTACCGGTTTTGTCACAGATGAGGGGGGACACAATTCCCATACTGCCATCGTCTCACGCAGCCTGGGGATACCGGCTGTGGTCGGCATGGGCAATGCATCACGCCTGATAGAGCAGGATGACTGGCTCATTATCGACAGTGATGCTGGTGTCGTCATCGTTGCGCCTAGCAGTCTGGTACTCGAACAATATCGCGAACGTCAGGTGATATTGGCCAAGGCCAGGAAAAAACTCCACAAACTCAAGAAGACACCAGCAATTACCCAGGATGGTGTCGAAATCACTTTGCTGGCAAATATAGAATTGCCACAAGACGCCGCCCATGCACTGGAAGCTGGCGCCAGCGGAGTAGGTTTGTTCCGTTCAGAATTTTTGTTCATGGAAAGCAGTGGCCAGCAACACAAGCTGCCTACAGAAGAAGAACAGTTTGAAGCCTACCGCACTGCCGTGCAAGGCATGAAGGGCAGGCCAGTGACGATACGCACACTCGATGTCGGTGCCGACAAACCACTGGATACGACAGAACACAATATCCTCAATCCCGCACTGGGTTTGCGGGCCATACGCTATTGCCTGGCGGAGCCGCAATTATTTCTGACACAATTGCGCGCGATTTTGCGAGCTTCGGCTTTTGGCAAGGTCAAGATCCTGATACCGATGATGGCCCATGGCTTTGAGATAGACCAGACTCTGGCCATGATAGAACAGGCCAAGACCGAGTTGCGCAAAGAGGGTAAGGATTTTGATGCAGGGATCGCTATCGGTGCCATGATAGAAATCCCGGCGGCGGCCTTGTCGCTGCCCATGTTTGTCAAAAAACTCGATTTCCTCTCTGTTGGTACCAATGACCTGATCCAATACACGCTGGCCATCGACAGGGCAGATCATGAGGTTGCCCATTTGTACGACGATTTGCATCCGGCTATTTTGCAACTCTTGCAAATGATTATTACGGCGGGTGAAAGGGCTGGTATACCGGTTTCCATCTGCGGTGGCATGGCGGGTGATATACGCCTGACACGCTTGCTGGCGGGCATGGGCTTTCGTGAATTATCCATGCCAGCAGCGTTGTTGCCAGAAATTAAACAAGAGATTTTGAATACCCGACTTGATGCCTTGCAAGGTCATGTAAAAAAAATCTTGCGCAGTTATGATTCAGCGACCATCCGCGAAACCCTGGCGGCCATGGGGGCGCAGTCGCCCACATTACATTAAAATTGCTACTGTATGGGCGCCGGGGTTTGACCTCGGTGCCAGACTTGGTTTATCCTTCAACTATTGCGCCGATTTGAAAATCAGCTTGCGGGCGCGGTTCGGAAAACATCCCGAATGATAAATACGGCTAAAGCGAGCTTGAATGCAGCTTCCCCTTCCCACATTCAGCCCACCTTTTAGCCTTCCTGAGTTTTTTGATAACGGGTTAAATCCCGATGGAAGAGTGTATGTCATCCTTACCTGGATCAGTTGGCATCGTCACGCCACAAGCGTTTCTATTCGATGAGCCTTTGGCCCTGCAAAACGGCACCTCGATTGCAGGCTACACCCTGATGGTGGAAACCTATGGCAGTCTGAATGCCGATAAATCCAATGCAGTCCTGATCTGCCATGCCCTGAATGCCTCGCACCATGTGGCCGGCGTGTATGCAGACCAGCCCAAGAACGTAGGCTGGTGGGATAATATGGTGGGACCAGGCAAGCCAGTGGATACCAACAAGTTTTTTGTCATCGGCGTTAATAATCTCGGTTCCTGCTTTGGTTCCACCGGCCCCATGCACAACAATCCTGCAACTGGCAAGCCATATGGCGCGGATTTCCCGGTAGTGACAGTGGAAGACTGGGTCAATGCCCAGGCCAGACTGGCAGAGCGTCTGGGTATCACGCAATTTGCCGCCGTCATGGGAGGCTCACTCGGTGGCATGCAGGCGCTGGCCTGGAGTATCTTGTATCCAGATCGTCTGCGTCATTGCGTAGTCGTGGCCTCCACCCCCAAACTCTCGGCACAGAATATTGCCTTCAATGACGTGGCGCGCCAGGCAATTTTGACTGATCCCGATTTTCATGGTGGCGATTTTTATGCCCACAATGTTGTGCCGCGTCGCGGCCTGCGGGTCGCGCGCATGATAGGACATATCACTTATCTTTCCGACGATGACATGGCAGAAAAATTTGGCCGCGACCTCAAAGGCGGCGACTACCAGTTTGGTTATGGCGTGGATTTCGAAATCGAGTCTTATCTGCGCTACCAGGGCGACAAGTTCTCTGATTATTTTGATGCGAATACCTATTTGCTGATCACCAAGGCGCTCGATTATTTTGATCCGGCCCGCCATACCGGCGGTGACCTGGCCAAGGCACTGGCGCAGACCAAGGCCAAGTTCCTGCTCGCCTCTTTCACCACAGACTGGCGTTTTTCACCTGAGCGTAGCCGTGAAATTGTCAAAGCTCTGGTCAGCAATAAACGCACCGTCACTTATGCGGAAATCGATGCGCCGCATGGTCATGATGCTTTCTTGCTGGATGACTCGCGTTACTTGAACCTGATCGCCGCTTACTATCAGCGTATCGATGCAGAATTACAAGCCGCATTATTGGGAGCCGCAGCATGAATTTTTCTGAATTAAACGTCTTGCGACCTGACCTGGCTTTCATTGCGCACTGGATCAAGCCGCAGGCACAAGTACTCGACGTCGGCTGCGGCGATGGCGTCATGCTTGATTATCTGCAAAGCGACAAACAATGCCGTGGTTATGGCATAGAAATCGCCGATGACAAGGTGCTGGCCTGTGCCACTCGTGCCGTCAATGTCATACAACAGGATATGGAAAACGGTCTGGGCATGTTTGAAGACAATGCCTTCGATACCGTCATGTGTTTAAATTCGCTGCAGATGATGAAACATGTCGAACCCTTGCTGCGTGATATCGCCAGGGTAGGGCGCGAAGCGATAGTCTCTTTCCCCAATTTTGGTTACTGGCCGCACCGCGCGGCCTTATTGCGCGGTAAGATGCCAGTGTCAAAATCATTGCCCTATGAATGGTATGACACACCGAATGTACGCTGCGCGACTATCTATGACTTTTCTGACCTGGCCAATGAAGTTGGTTTGGAAGTACTGGAATGCGTGGCCCTGCACGAGGGCCAGCCAGTGACCTGGCTACCCAATTTACGTGGTAGCCTGGCCGTGTTCCGCCTGCGCAAGAAGTAATTCATGCGGCGGTGCAGACAGGCGCGCATTGCGTTGTCGTGTGATTTGCTTGCCGTAGTTGATCGCTGGATTTTCTATCCAGCGATAACTGAGGTAAGAAAACAATATCGTCAAGCTTGCAGATAGCAAGAAAAACAAGTGGGGGTGTGCTTGTATGACGGGCGGCAAGCCTATCCAGAAATAAGTGTATAGCGGGTAAAAAATGACTGGGTGGAACAGATACATGGAGTAGCTGATCTTCCCCAGAAAATTGCCCAGCTTCCCGCGGATTTTGCAGATAGTCGTGGCCAATACAAAGATCGCGATCGCCGTGAATTGCGTCATCGGTGTTTTCAGATACTCGGCCTGTAAGCTCCACATCCGCACGATGTCCTTGCCAGCAAAAGATACATAGGTCAGCGCCAGAATGATGAGCGCATTTTTCCCGGCCGCCTTGTCATCATTGAGCAGCCATTCCCGGTATAAAAGTCCAAAAAACATATAGCCGGTATAACGCATGCAAGAGTAGACATTCCAGTGATAGCCCGAAATATATGGCACGTGGCGTAATACTTCACGCAGTATCAGCAAGCTGAAAAAAAACAGGCTGATGCTTTTTATCGATGTCAGCTTGTTGCGGGTAAACAGGTAAATGCAAGTGATGTAAAACAAGAGTTCCAATGTCAGCGTCCAGTACGATCCTATGATGTTTTCTATGCCGAAAAAGGCATGAAACATCGTGAGGTTGGCAAAGAACATCAGCCAGTTAATCTCATTGCCACCATGCTGGCTGCCAAAACGCCACCAGACAAAAATCAAACCAAGAATGGCGGACAACCAATAAGCTGGATACAGGCGGAAGAACCTGTGTATCACAAAGGTAGAAACCGGTCTCACTGGATAACTGGACAGACTGAAGGGAACCACAAAACCGCTGACCATGAGAAAGATGCAAACGCCCACTTCACCCAGGCCAAGTTGCTTGGTGAAAAAATGGGCTATCCCCGATTCCAGTCCATTCAAGCTGACATTCGGCTGCGCCATCATGGCGAAGTCCACCGTATGCTGGTAAATCACCAGCAAGGCTGCAAAACCGCGAAGAAAATCGATGTGTTGATAACGTTCAGATAAAGGCTGGGTCATGGGATACATGGAGAAATCGATGAAGTAGGCGATTTCCAGATAGGTAAAAGATGTATACGCAAGTATACATGTATTGAATTCAAGAAATATTTATTTTTTATTAATTTAAGTTTACGATTTTGGCCTGTGCACTACAGATTTGGACACTCCACAGGTGAGCACAATTAGTGTGCTGATAGCTGAACTCAAGAACTGAGATAAATTTAAAAAGTGAGAGATCTTTAAAAAGCGCGAGGGGCCGCCATTTTCGGCTTATCATCCTGCATATTATTCCGCTACCTATTTGCCATGAAACTGAGCCACCTTGCGTTTGCAATTTCCAGCCTGTTTGCTATTACTGTTTCCAGTAATGTGCATAGCCGCGAGCAGCAGGAAGGGGTACAAGTAGGTAGTATGTCCATCATGCGCAAGCTGGCACCTACCGGTGCACTGGAAAACCAGGCTGCCACGCAATATGCACAAACCATGCGGTCGGCAGAACAACAGAATGCACTGGGCCCGGCTAACCATCCTCAAGTCATACGCTTGCGTGCGATTGCTGACAAATTGATACCGCATGCGCTGAAATGGAATGAGCGATCAAAGCAATGGAAATGGGAAATCAATCTGATTGCCTCCAAGCAGGTCAATGCCTATTGCATGCCAGGCGGTAAGATCGCCTTTTATTCCGGCATCCTTGATAGCCTGAAGCTGACCGATGATGAAGTTGCTATCGTCATGGGCCATGAAATTGCCCATGCCCTGCGTGAGCATGGAGCCGAGCGTGCCGGCAAGGCCATGGCAGCCAATGTGGGCGTCAAGATCGTGGAATTATGGGCTGGTGCCAAAGGCTATGATCCTCATCTGGCAGGCGGTGTTGCTGGAGGCGTAGCAAAATTCGGTATGCTGGCCTTTTCCCGTGAAGACGAAACTGAAGCAGATATCGTTGGTCTCGATATTGCTGCCAGGGCTGGCTACGATCCACGTGCCGGTGTTGCACTATGGCAAAAAATGGGAATGATCAGCAAAGGTGCACCGCCACAATGGCTGTCCACTCACCCAGCAGGTAAAACCCGTATTGCCGAAATTGAGCGCCATTTTCCAGAAGTGATGCCGCTGTATGCGCGTGCCAAAGGGGTCAGCATCAGTTCGCTCCCACCTTATCAAACCAATGTCAAAGGGATATCTCCCATTGGATATTCGGCAAAATGAGCTTAATACTCACTAAAAAATAGTATTTAAATGACAATTTGTCGCGCAATTGTGACAGAATCTTGTTGTTGAAACCACTTTGTCATCATCCTTTAATAATTGGATGGGACACTCTGCAAGTTCAAAATTTTATGTGTTAGACTATTTTCACATATCAAAATATCTGATCTGCAGACATTTGCCCTGGCAAATTGCTCAAGTTTAAAGATGTCACTAGGAGATAGACGCACTGTAAAAAAGTCCGTCTGTTTTTTGTTTGGAAATAGCAATCGATTGCGTCATTTGATTTAGTTTATTTTTCAAAAAAGCAATCGTTTGCGCAGAAAAATGGCGATGGACGCTATTTCCAGCGTGACATGTCATCGCAGGTGTTTGTTGTGGATTTACAACCAGTTACAAAAAAAAGCCAAAAATTTTGGCAAAAAAGAAGCTGTGAAGGAGATGTCATCAGGCAGTTGCGGTGGCTTGAGATGATAAACGGGGTTTTGCACTAATTTTTATTTCCATTTGTAAAATGATTCGGGAGCTTCAATGAAACAATTAAATAAATCATCCGCATTTCCATCGCGTTTGTCGATGGTTGCAGTTGCATGCCAACTGGTATGCCTGAGCATGTCTTCTGCCTACGCGCAGCAAACAGAATCAACTGAACCTACGGATGCTAATCGCGTCACTATTACCGGCAAAAAAGTTGGTATGGGTTTGATGGTGCAAGAAAATGCGCCAAAAGCACGCAGCACGATCACTGCTGAAGAACTGGCCAAGCAGCGTCCTACAGGCAATGCCTATGAAGCGCTGGAATTGATGCCTGCGGTGAATAGTTTTAACTATGATGCAACAGGTTTGTTCGGTGGCGGCTTGACACTGCGTGGCTTTAACAGCGACCAGATCGGTGCAACCATCAATGGCGTACCAGTTAATGATTCTGGTAGCTTCTCTGTGTTCCCGCAAGAATTCGTCGATCAGGAAAATACCTGTACTCAATTCGTGACCCAGGGTTCGACCGACGTTGACTCTCCACAAATTGGTGCAACTGGTGGTAACTTCGGGATCATCACTTGTGATCCAGCCAAGGAAAAACGTTTCCGCGTCATGCAAACACTGGGTGGCTTGAAACTGTCCAAGACTTATATGCGCTATGACACGGGTTTGTGGAGTGACGGCAAGTCCCGTTTCTTTATCTCTGTGTCTCATGCGCAAGCTGATAAATGGAAGGGTGAAGGCGGCGCGAAGCGTGATCACGTAGACATTGGTTTCCGTACAGATTTCGATAAATTTAATTCCATTAACGGAACAATTTTATACAACCGTGCCGTTAACCAAAACATCAGCACATTCAATCTTGCAGACCTGGCAAAAAATGGTTATTACTATGACTATTCCACTGCATTCATTGGACATGCAGCTGCTACTCCGGGCAAACCTGGATCTGATGCCAATCAGGCCAATGCTGATACTTTCTATCGCTTGACGCAAAATCCGTTTGAGAACGTCATTGCATCTGCAACTGCGAAATTCCGCCTGGGTGAAAATACGGATATCAAAATTGTTCCATATTACTGGTATGGTTATGGTACAGGCGGTGTCCAGCAGCGTTTGCAAGGTGAAAGCTTCTTCCTGAACCCAGCTACGGGCAAAAATACTGCAGGCGTTGACCTGAATGGTGATGGTGACACACAGGACAAAGTTATTGTTGCCAGCAGCAGCGTCACTCGCACAAACCGTCCCGGCATCACAGCGTCGGTTACTCATTCTTTGGATAACCACACCATCCTGGCTGGTTTCTGGGTGGAGCGTGCAGTGCATGAGCAATATGCACCAATGGAGTATGTTGATGCGAGTGGAAATTATGCTGATCCATGGTTTAAAAACGGTCTCCTGACCAGACCAGACGGCTCACTATTCCAGGCTCGTGACTGGAGAACTGTAAGTACTGCATATCAATTCTTCGTGCAAGATACCATTAGTCTTATGAATGACAAGCTGACGTTGAACGTCGGTGTTCGTGCGCCAACGATGAAGCGGGAATTTACTAACTACGCTAATGAAGGTACTTCTAATACGCAAGGTAGTAACGCTAATAACGGTGCGGGCATTACATACAATATTAAGAAAAATTACTCGGAAATTTTGCCGCAACTTGGTGTTAGATATCAAATAGATAATAACAACCAAGTTTTTGCCAGCCTGGCAAAAAATATGAAGGTACCTCCTAACTTCATTTACGCAACAAGTGGTAACGTGTTTGTTGTCAATGGTGTCCCGACTTTCCCAGTGGACGTTAAAGCAGAGACGTCATATAACCTGGACATTGGTTATCGCCTGCAAAGCGACCAATTGACAGGCTCGGCAACTGTTTATGCGGTAGATTTCAGGGATCGTCAGGCAACTGCATTTGATCCTATCTCCAACACCAGCAGTTTGACGAGTATAGGTAGAGTGAAGACCAAAGGCTTTGAACTTGAACTGGGTAATACTCCAGTTAACGGTTGGTCCTTCTATGGCTCTGTAGGCTATGCGAATAGTGAAATTCAGGCAGATTTGCCAGCAAGTAAAACGGCAACTTTACCAACGGCTGGCAAGCAAATGACCTTGACACCAGAATGGAAAGCCGGTATCAGTGCGCAATATGAAACGGCTGTTTGGTATACACGTCTGAAAGCGAAGTACACTGGTAGCCAATGGGCCACTATGACAAACGACGAATTGGTTCCTGGCTACACGTTGCTTGGTTTTGACGCGGGCTATCAATTTCCAAACTCGGGCTGGCTGAAGAAACCTACATTGCGTTTGAGTATCAGTAATCTTACTAACGAAAAATATCGCAATCCGTCCAGCTTCAATGTGACTAATGCCTTGGCGTATGGCACAGCAACGGCAAAATCAGTGTTTTATTATCTGGGCGCACCTCGCTTCACATCGGTCACCTTGTCCGCAGATTTCTAATCTGAAGACATCGTGTGGTGGGATACAAGCCACCACACAGACTTGATTCAGGCCTGCAACAAGTGCTCTTGTTGCAGGCCTTATTCTTTTAAAACTAAGTTTTAAAACTAAGAATACTTCCTATGCAAAAGTTAACATTAATCAGTGCATCATCCATTGCTGCCGTATTGCTGACAGCCTGTGCCAGTACAAGTACGGGCACAACGAACCAGGCGGCAACAATGGATATCACTATCTTCAGCATCAATGATTTTCACGGCAACTTGCAGGCAGACCAGCCTGTGCCGTATATGGCGACTCGTCCGGGTGAGAAAATCGCCGTACCTGCAGGTGGCTATGCCTATTTGACGAGCAAACTCAAAGAACGTCGCCAGGCTGTGGGAAGCAGCATCTTTGTCGGTGCCGGTGATTTGATCGGTGCTTCGCCCATGGGTACGGCACTGCTCAAGGATGAGCCTGTCATCGAAGCCTTGAATCGCCTGGACTTGTCCGTGACAGCAGTCGGCAATCATGAATTTGACAATGGTACGGCTGACCTGATGCGTAAAATCAAGGGGGATTGCCCCTCGACGGGATGTGCCTATGCCGACTTCAAGGGTGCACGCTTTACCTATCTGGGCGCTAACATCCATGAAAAGGGGAGTGTTAAACCCTGGTTGACACCTTATGTGATACGCCAGGTCGGTGATGTCAAGGTAGGCTTTATCGGAGCGGTGACGGCCGATGTGCCCAACCTGGTCGCCGGTGACGCAGTCAAGCATTTGCAATTTGAAGATGAAGCAACGGCCATCAACCGCTATGTGCCAGAACTGCAAAAGCAAGGTGTTGCTGCGATTGTCGTGCTGATACATGAAGGTGCGATCTACAAGGGCGCAGAGAATGATCCCAGCTATCGTTGCGAGGGCTTGCAAGGCCCTATCATAGAAATCACGAAAAAACTCGATAAGGCCATTAGCCTGGTCGTCTCTGGCCATTCGCACCAGGGCTATACCTGCAAGATAGATGGCAGATTGGTAGTGCAGGGACGCAGCTATGGCTCCTTCCTGACTGAGTCGACACTGACGATAGACCGCAAGACCAATCAGGTGATCAATGCAGTCGCTGTCAATCATCTGATAGACCAGCAAGCCTTGCAGGCCGACCCTGCGGCAAAACAGCTGGTGGATCAGGTGGCAGCACAAACTGTGGGCTTGCGCCAGCGTCCCATCGTCAACTTGAACGCACCATTGCTGCGTAATAGTGAAGCAGGTGCGTTTGATAGCAGCCTGGGCAATATCATCGCTGATTCGCAACTGCATCATGGACAGCATGCGGGTGGGGCTGATGTCGCTTTCATGAATGCCGGTGGCATACGTAGTGACCTGCCTTCGGGCAAGGCCACTGGCCCGGTGGCGGTGTCGTATGGTGATTTGTATGCCGTACAGCCATTTGGCAATAACCTGGTACGCATGAAATTATCTGGCGCACAAATCATGACTTTGCTACAGCAACAATGGCTAGGCCGTGAAGTCAATGATCCTAAAAAATTGTTTGTGTCACACACACTGAGCTATAGCTATGACCCGCGTGCAGTCATCAGTGAAAGAGTGAAAGATGTCCAGATCAAGGGCAAGCCACTGGACCTGAACCAGCAATATAGCGTGGTCGTGAATAGCTTCATGGCCGATGGCGGCGATGGTTTTGCGGTACTCAAGCAAGCCCAGGGCAAGGAGTTGATAGGCCGCGACCTGGAGGCTCTTGAAGCTTATGTCCGTGAGCAGGGGAGTAAGTTGACTGAAGTCAAACGTGACCGTGTTAAGCGTTTGCCCGGCTAGTCATGGAAATAAAAAATACCCGTCAATCTACAATTGACGGGTATTTTTGTCTGGTTGGAGCAAACAGGCTTACTTGTACTCAATAATCAGGGGGGCATGGTCAGAAAAGCGCGCTTCCTTGTAAATTGACGCCTTGTGCGCTTGTTTACCTATGCCGCTGGTGGCCACATGGTAGTCGATACGCCACCCCACATTATTCGCCCAGGCCTGGCCGCGATTACTCCACCAGGTATACGCCTCGGCTGTGGTTTCAGGATGCAGATGGCGATAGACGTCCAACCAGCCCTGTTCATCAAACAGGCGTGTCATCCAGGCGCGTTCTTCTGGTAAAAAGCCGGAATTCTTTTGATTGCTCTTCCAGTTTTTCAAATCGATTTCTTTGTGGGCAATATTCCAGTCGCCACAAATGACGATTTCCCTGCCTTCAGCGATCAATTGTTGCAGGTGGGGGTAAAACAATTCCATGAAACGGAACTTGGCTTCCTGTCTCTCAGGGGAGGAGGAGCCAGAAGGGCAGTACAGGGAAATCACCGACAAGTTGCCAAAATCACAGCGCACATAACGGCCTTCAGCATCGAATTCAGGGCTGCCAAAGCCGATGACGACGGCATCTGGTTCTTTTTTGCTGTAAACACCGACACCGGAATAGCCTTTTTTCTCGGCATAGTGAAAATGCCCGTGATACTTGTGCGGATTCAGGAAGTCTGGCGTCATGTCCGCTTCCTGGGCTTTCAGCTCTTGCACGCAGACTACATCGGGATTTTCCTTCTGCATCCATTCAAAAAAGCCTTTTTTTGCAGCTGAGCGTATGCCATTTAAATTGGCAGAGATAATTTTGGTCATGATTTTTTGAGAAATAGTCAAAAATTGGCTTCAGCATAGCAGATATACAAAAGCCTGATTAAGTTTGCCAGGGTCTGTAAAGCCGCATAGTTTATACTTGCGTTCTTTTTCCACCTGAATCCCTTTCCCGATACATCATGAATGAAAAGCAATTACGTGCAGAGCTTGATGCAGTGTATGCCAGTACCTCCTGGAAAGTGACCGCACCATTCAGATATGTAGTTGGGAAAATAATTGCCATAAAGAACACGAAACAGAATATGCGTAGCCTGGCAGGACGCATGATACGTCGTGTAGTGGCCATACCCGGCATTAAAAATATGGCATTACGAGTATTGCAATATTTCCCGGGTATAGAGCGCAGGATCAGAAAGAGTATGCAACCCAGACTGGCGCCCCAAGTCGTCTCGGCGGGCAAGCAAACACTGGAAGCACCCAAACACCTCAATGATTCACGCCTGTCGGCCAAAGCACAAATCATCTTCAACAAACTTCAAACTGAAATAATTCGTCAAGAATAAACAGGTTACCAGATGCGTATTCTCATTGATTTACAGGCCTGCCAGTCAACTGGCAGCCGTCATCGCGGCATAGGCAGATATTCACTGGCCCTGGCGCAGGCGATGGCAAGCAATGCTGGCAACCATGAAGTGCACTTGCTGTTAAACAGCCTGTTCGCTGATAGCCTGGAACCCGTCAGACTCGCCTTTGAGCAATTGGTCGCGCCTCAGCATATCCATTACTGGAAAAGCCCTGGCCCTGTCAGTGAGCTGGACCATCGTAACCGCTGGCGTACCCGCGCCGGTGAACTGGTACGCGAGCAAGCCCTGGCAGAGTGGCGACCAGATATCGTCCATGTCAGCAGTCTGTTTGAAGGCTTGACCGATGATGCACTGAGCAGTGTGGGCTTGAATGGCGAGTATCAGCCCACTGCTGTCACACTGTATGACTTGATCCCCCTGATTAACGCCAACCCCTATCTGGAAAACGCGCAGGTAAAGGCCTGGTATTTGAGAAAAATCCAGGCACTCAAGCGCGCTGATTTATTGCTGGCAATCTCGGCTTCATCCAGGCGCGAAGGCCTGGAGTGTTTGCATTTGCCGCCTGACCGTATCGTGAATATTTCATCGGCAGTGGACGACAGGTTTTATGTACAAGATCCTGATCCTGTGGTCTTGCAGGGAATTAAAAATCGTTTTGGTTTGCAGCGCCCTTATGTGATGTATACCGGTGGCATTGATTTGCGAAAAAATGTAGAAGCATTGATACGTTCTTTCGCCAAACTGCCTCTTGACGTACGCAAGAATTATCAGTTGGCCATTGTTTGCAGTGTCCAGGATGCAGACCGTGTGCGTTTGCAAAAACTGGCAGCGGATGCTGGCCTGGCCAGCAATGACGTGATCCTGACCGGCTATGTTGCAGATGAAGATTTGCCTTTGCTGTACCACGCTTGCACATTATTTGTCTTCCCATCCTGGCATGAGGGTTTTGGTTTGCCAGCGCTGGAAGCCATGTCTTGCGGCGCACCAGTGATTGCTTCCAATACCAGTAGCTTGCCTGAAGTGATAGGCCGCGAAGATGCCTTGTTCAACCCTTACGATGAGCAAGCCATTACCGGAAAAATGCTGAGCGCCCTGAAAGACGAAAACTATTTACAGAGTTTGCGTGAGCATGGCGTACAGCAAGCGAAGAAATTCTCCTGGGATGCATCGGCAAAAACTGCCATTACTGCATTCGAGGCGCAACATGAGTATCAGCGTAGCAGGCAGGCGGTATTCGTCAGCCAGTTGCAAGACCAGATCAAGCCACGCCTGGCCTATTTTTCGCCATTGCCACCTGAGCGTTCCGGCATTGCTGACTTCAGTGCAGAACTCTTGCCTGAACTGGCAGTGTATTACGACATAGAGTTGATCGTTGACCAGCAAGAAATTGGTGACCCCTGGCTGGCCGCCAATTTCCCTGTGCGTTCATGGCAATGGTTTGAACAGCATGCAGACCGCTATCAAAGAGTGCTGTATAACCTTGGCAATTCTACTTATCACACTTATATGCTGGATATGCTGGCGCGTCATCCCGGCATCGTCGTCTTGCATGATTTTTTCTTGAGTGGATTGCTGGCACATCTGGATATGACGGCAGAACGCCCGCAAGTCTGGGCCCAGGCCTTATATGAATCCCATGGTTTGCAGGCTCTGCTGGAAACAAAAAATACCGAAGACCTGAGTCAGATCATTTGGAAATATCCTTGCAATTATCAAATGCTCGATGCCGCACAGGCGGTGATCGTGCATTCGGAATTTTCCATGAAGCTGGCAAGACAATGGTATGGTGAGCAGGCGACAGAAAACTGGACCCGCGTTCCCCATATGCGCAAGCTGCCGTATCAATCGGAACGTCAGTCGGCACGCGCTAGTCTGGGCTTGGCTGAAGATGATTTCCTGATGTGTTCCTTTGGCTTGATGGGGCCAACCAAGTTGAATCATCTGGTGTTGGAAGCCTGGTTGCAATCTCCCATGGCCAAGGACCGCCGTTGCCATCTGGTCTTTGTTGGTAAGAACGATGGCGGCAAGTACGGCATGCAGTTATTGCAAGATATCAAAGAGCGTGGCTTGGCAGACCGCATCATCATTACCGGTTTTGCTGATCCTGACTTGTTCCAGACTTATTTACACGCTGCCGATGCTGGCGTGCAATTGCGCGGTCTCTCACGTGGTGAGTCTTCGTATACGGTGCTGGACTGCATGGCCTATGGTATTCCTACCATTATCAATAGCAATGGTGCCATGGCAGAATTGCCAGGCGATGCGCTGATCAAGCTCGATGATGAAGTAGACCTCACCAGCTTGCTTGAAAAAATGGTGGAACTCAGGACCACTCCAGCGCTCAGAAAAGAACTGGGTGCCAAGGCGATTGCCTATATGCACCAATACCATGTGCCACATAAGGTGGGTCGACAATATTTTGATTTTGTTGAACTGGCTTATAGAAATGCACCTGCCAGCCGGTTTGAAAGAACTTTGAACAGCATTGCCAAACTGGCAGGGCCTCCGACTGAAGCAGATTTAATCTCATTGGCAAGCAACCTGGTCGCCAATCAGGCCAAGCCTGCCTGTGCGCGTGCCTTGTTTGATATTCAGGCGCTACAGGCAGCTTTGCCTGAGCCCGTCTTACAGGCAGTGCTGGCACAGATGATAGTCAGCACGCCGCGGTTCTGGCGTTGCGAACTGGTGCGCTCAGAGCATACATTGCTGCGTTATGCCAATGGACTTGCTTGTCAAATGCTGGAATTACCAGCTTTGTGCAATCACGATGAAGCAATCGACTTGCGTAGTACAGACGTGTTTGTCAAAGTGCGTACTGTGCCCGAAAAACAGGTATTAATAAAAGAGCAATCCAATACGCATATTGCACAATTGATGAGCGAGATGGGTGTTTCTATACTGGAGATATCTGTCGAGGCGACCCCAGGCAGCAAACTGGCGGATGGCAGTGGGGAAATAGAAAAATTGGCAAGTGCCTGGTGGCAGAAAATTCTGCAACATTAGGCATTTTATGGCGTGCTATGCTTGCTTATGTAGGTTTATACAGGTATGCATGGCAGGTTTTTACTTGAAATTTACATTGATAAAATTAGGGCAAATATATGTCAACAAGTCTGAGGCAGGAATTCATCCAATTTGCGGTAGAGGCCGGCGTGCTGAAATTTGGCAGTTTTGTCACCAAGGCCGGGCGCACTTCCCCCTATTTCTTTAATGCTGGCTTGTTTAATGATGGTGCCAACCTAGGGCGCATCGCTGATTTCTATGCGCAAACCTTGCTTGATTCCGGCATAGAATTTGATATGTTGTTCGGCCCCGCCTATAAGGGTATTACCCTGGCATCGGCAACGGCGGTGGCGCTGGCGCGCAAGGGGCGCAATGTGGCTTTTGCCTATAACCGCAAGGAAGCCAAGGATCATGGCGAGGGTGGCAATATTGTTGGTGCCAAACTGGCTGGCAAGGTCGTCATCATTGATGATGTGATCTCAGCCGGTACTTCAGTACGTGAGTCGGTGGAAATGATACGCGCAGCGGGTGCCACGCCTTGTGCTGTACTGATTGCGCTGGATCGCATGGAGCGCTCTGGCAAGGATGATGCCTTGTCTGCCCACTCAGCTGCACAGGAAGTTGGCTTGGCCTATGATATGCCAGTCGCTGCCATCGCCAATCTAAATGATTTATTTGATTATTTGTCCATAGCAGGCACCAACGAGCAATTGGCGCAGTATAAAGATGCTGTGGAGCAATATCGACAGCATTATGGTGCTGCCTAAGGCAAAAACCTGGATGGTATTGCCATGATTTGACCTGTCTGGGCTGAGTGGGAAGTCCAAGCCTGAATGATGGCATTATCTAAATGCCATCTTTTACATGCGCTTGCATTAAATTTCCGCAGTGCGGCGAGCACTCATTGTATACTGCTCAACTGTAGACAGATTGTGACCGCTGTCACAGATAAATTCAAACTGGCGGTCCAGTATCTGGTTAAAAGTAGAATTTTGAATGTTCGCTGCTGCGAAGAGGTTTTCTTGAATGAGTAAAAAAGCGTTAATCACTGGTATTACTGGTCAGGACGGAGCCTATCTGGCTCAATTGCTATTGGAAAAAGGCTATACCGTTTACGGCACTTATCGCCGTACCAGTTCAGTCAATTTTTGGCGCATAGAAGAGTTGGGGATTGCTACACACCCGGCATTGCATCTGGTTGAATACGATCTCACCGATTTGTCGGCCAGCATACGCCTGTTGCAAAATACCGGCGTGACTGAAGTATATAACCTGGCAGCGCAAAGTTTCGTTGGGGTGTCTTTTGAACAGCCATTGACGACGACTGAAATCACGGGCATCGGTGCTTTAAACTTGCTGGAAGCAATTCGCATCGTGAATACCGAGATTCGCTTTTACCAGGCATCGACTTCTGAAATGTTTGGCAAGGTACAAGCCGTACCGCAAATTGAATCGACACCGTTTTATCCACGCAGCCCGTATGGCGTGGCCAAATTGTATGCACACTGGATGACGATCAATTATCGTGAATCTTATGGCATCTTTGGCTGCAGCGGCATCTTGTTCAATCATGAGTCGCCATTGCGTGGCCGTGAATTCGTGACACGTAAGATCACTGATTCTGTCGCCAAGATCAAACTCGGTAAACTCGATGTACTTGAACTCGGCAATATGGATGCCAAGCGTGACTGGGGTTTTGCCAAGGAATATGTAGAAGGCATGTGGCGCATGCTGCAGGCGGATAAGCCAGATACTTTTGTTTTGGCCACCAACCGCACGGAAACCGTACGCGATTTTGTCACCATGGCTTTCAAAGCGGCAGACATACAATTGCACTGGTCGGGTGCTGGCGAGAATGAAACTGCCTCATGCGCAAAAACCGGCAAATTGCTGGTACGCGTGAATCCCAAATTCTACCGCCCTGCCGAAGTCGAGCTCTTGATCGGTGATCCGGCCAAGGCCAAAAATGTACTGGGATGGGAACCCAAGACAACACTGGAAGAATTGTGCCAGATGATGGTCGATGCCGACTTGCGACGCAATGAGAATGGCGCATCCTTCTGAAATGTCGACTACTCCACGCGCCCTGATAACAGGTATAAAAGGTTTTACCGGGCGTTATCTGGCGCAGGAATTGAGCAAGGCTGGATATCAGGTATTCGGCACTACCCATGGCAAGGAAACACAAAGCCCGGGACATTATGCGGTAGATTTGTGTGACAGGCAGGGCTTGCGTGTAGCACTGCAAGAGATACAACCTGATATCGTTGCACACCTGGCTGCCATTTCCTCGGTCGTGCATGGCGATGTTGATGAAATCTATCGCGTCAATGTCGTGGGGACACGCAATTTGCTGGAAGCTCTGGCAGCACTGGACAAGAAACCGCGCGCGGTGCTGGTAGCGAGTAGCGCCAATATCTATGGCAATTCCAGGGCAGAAGTGCTGACTGAAACTGAACCTGCCATGCCTGCCAATGACTATGCTATCAGCAAGCTGGCAATGGAGCATGTGGCACGCTTGTGGATGGACAAACTGCCCATCATCGTGACCCGGCCCTTTAATTATACGG
Organism: Undibacterium sp. JH2W; assembly: GCF_049340425.1. Taxonomy (NCBI): domain Bacteria; kingdom Pseudomonadati; phylum Pseudomonadota; class Betaproteobacteria; order Burkholderiales; family Oxalobacteraceae; genus Undibacterium; species Undibacterium sp. JH2W. The sequence goes on from NZ_JBMPOT010000014.1 coordinate 152,021, forward strand.
GTGTAGGTCAGACTGAAAATTTCCTGCTGCCTAAAATCATCAATCATTACCGCCGTAGGGCAAGCGACATTGAATTGGGTAATCTTGATGTCGCCAGGGATTTTTCTGATGTGCGCACGGTAGCTATAGCTTATTCACGCTTGCTGGAAAAAGCCCCCGCTGGCGAGACATTCAATATCTGTTCCGGTGTGGCTTACAGCCTGCGCGAAGTTTTGCAGATGGCCAGTGAACTGGCTGGCTATGAGATCAAGGTCAGTGTCAATCCCGCCTTTGTGCGCGCCAATGAAGTCTATAAACTGATAGGTGATGCCCATCGTTTGCAGGCTTGCATAGGTGAGTTGCCGCCCATAGCTTTGCGCGATACGCTGGCGTGGATGCTGCAACATGAGGCCACTGCATGAATATCGTGCTGTCAATAGAAGCGATCAACCCGCCCCTGGCTGGCATAGGTCGCTACGCCTGGGAGTTGGCAACGCGTTTGCCAGCCCAGGCAAATATTGACTCAGTAAGATATCTGTCAGATGGTTTCTGGCGCAGCTTGCCTGATTATGATTTGTCTGGTTCACGTGATTATTCTGCCTTGAGCGTCAAGTCTTTTGAGCCTGTACGCTTGAGTTATAAGGCAAGATTGCGCCAGCAGCTTGGTCGCATGCGTTTCTTTTCGCAATGGTATGGCAAGCTCATGCCGGTCCTCGCCGGGCAACGCTTGAACCGTTTGTCAAACGCGATTTTTCATAGCCCCAATTATTTTGTCCCCAAATGCAATTTGCCCAGCCTGGTGACTTTGCACGATCTTTCCATTTATCGTTACCCACAGTGGCATCCCAAGACCAGGATAGAGCGTGCTCTCGCTTCCATCCCGCAATCTGTGGAGCGGGCGAGCCTGGTATTAACTGATTCACAGGCAACACGCCTGGAAGTCATGCAGCATTTCAGCCTGGGGCAGGAAAAGGTAGTTGCCATTCCCTTGGGCGTGGATGACTTGTTCCATCCATACAAGGCAGAAGAAACGGCACCGATATTGCAGCAAATTGGTTTGCAGCCCAATGGCTATAGTTTTTTTGTTTCCACCATAGAACCACGCAAGAACCTAGGCAATTTGCTGGCGGCTTATCGTGCCCTGCCCATGGAGATACGTCAGCGCTGGCCTTTGGTATTGGCAGGTGGTGCGGGCTGGCAAAGCGATGACATCCATGATGAGATTGCCAAAGGGCAGAGTGAAGGCTGGTTAAAGTACCTGGGCTTTATTGATCAGCATTGGCTGCCGGTTTTATATGCTGGTTGCCGTTTGTTTACTTATCCATCCTGGTATGAGGGCTTTGGTTTACCGATAGCCGAGGCCATGGCCAGTGGCGTGCCAGTGCTGACTTCCAATTGTTCTTCCATGCCAGAAGTGGCAGGTGGTGCTGCCATGCTAGTCGAGCCGGGTGATGTGGACAGCATACGCGATGGTTTGCTAAAAGCCCTGCAAGATGAAGACTGGCGCACTACCGCCATTGCACGTGGTTTGCAACGAGCCGCAGAACTGAATTGGGAAGCCTGTGTGCAAAACACGGTCGCTGCTTACCGCATGGTCAATACCGGATAAGGGTGGCGCACAGTGAAAGTCCTGCACTTCTACCGCACTTATTATCCCGACACCTTTGGTGGCGTTGAGCAAGTCATACGCCAGATGGCGGTGGGTACGACACGTCTGGGGGTGGAAAACGAAGTGCTGACACTGACTCGTGATACAGACCGTCCCTTGATAGAATTTGAAGGGCACAAGGTACACCGGGCGCATTTGAATTTTGAAATTGCATCTACCGGTTTTTCCTGGTCGGCACTGTCACGCTTTGTTGATCTGGCCAAGCAGGCGGATGTCGTGCATTACCATTTCCCCTGGCCTTTCATGGATATTGCCCATTTTCTTGGGCGTGTCAAAACACCCAGTGTGGTGACTTACCATTCGGATATCGTCAGGCAAAAATATCTGCTCAAACTGTACGCACCGCTCAAACATCAGTTTTTACGTGATGTCGACCGCATTGTTGCTACCTCCCCCAATTATCTGGCGACCAGCCCTACATTGGGCTTGTACAAGAACAAGACCGAGGTTATTACCTATGGTCTGGATCATAGTATTTATCCAGTACCAGGTGAAGATTTACTGGCACATTGGCGTCAGCGGGTAGGTGAGAATTTTTTCCTGTTTGTTGGCATGCTGCGCTATTACAAGGGCTTGCATATCTTGCTGGAAGCGGCGGCAGGCACCGACATTCCCATCGTCATCGTAGGTGACGGCCCGGAAGAAATAGAACTCAAGCGTCAGGCGCAACAATTGCAATTGACGAATGTCCATTTCCTCGGTGCCTTGCCGGAACCTGACAAGGTTGCCTTGCTGACACTGTGCTATGCCCTGGCGTTTCCTTCTCACTTGCGCTCAGAGGCGTTTGGTATTTCACTGCTGGAAGGTGCGATGTATGGCAAGCCCATGATTTCCAGTGAAATCGGGACTGGTACGACGTATATCAACGTCGCTGGCCAGACTGGCCTGGTGGTGCCACCGAGTGATCCGGCTGCTTTCCGCCAAGCCATGGAGTATCTGCTGGCACATCCGCAGCAAGCTGCCGAGATGGGCAAGAATGCCCGCCAGCGTTATCTGGATTTATTTACAGCCGAAAAAATGGCGGGTAACTATGCCCGCCTGTATCAAGAAATCATAGATCAGCATCAGCATAGATAAAACATGCTGATGCCTTCAGTACTGTTTAACTTGGGTCCAGTTTCTTGATCTGGAATTCACCACGTAACCAGTTGCTGCCTATGAATTGCGGGTAGTTGACATTGATGACGTCAAATACCAGCAAATTATCTGACCATTCATAGTTTTCTTCGAGGTGAGTCTCGGCCTTGGTCAAGGCCGTTGTTACCGAGTAGGATCCTGGCCCCAGCGGGCAGACAAAGGGCAGTACAAATTCCATGGTATCACCGGCCTGCATACCATGTTGCACCTGGCCAGTGTGCCAGGTATTAGTGCCCCAGATGACGCTACCCTGTTTGTCACGCAGCATCAGGCCAAGTACCAGTTCAGGGATGTTGGTGCGTAACTGGACTTCGATGACCAGTTTCACTTTTTGCCCAACCTGAGCGGCAGCAAGGACTTGATCGCTCTCCTGGTCGCGCAGGCTGAGTTTGGTGACGCTGGCCTGGCCTGTACCTGAGCGTGTCTGCAGCCAGCCCTGCTCATTGCGCTGCTGCTCGATTTCCAGTTTTTCGTTTTCCTTGCGGGCGATCATGGCATTGTAGAAATCCACGACTTCGTCAGGGGCGCCTTGTTTGAGCACACTCCCTTTGTCGATCAGGATCACATGGTCACACAGGCTGCGCACTTCAGTCATGCCATGGGTGACCAGGATTATGGAGGTACCTTGCTCCTTGAATTGACGTATGCGGTCAAAACTGCGATGCTGGAAATAACTGTCACCAACAGACAGGATTTCATCGACGATGAGCACATCCGGGCGTACTGCAGTCGCGACTGCAAAGGCCAGGCGCGCTTGCATGCCGCTGGAATATACGCGCAAAGGTTGATCGAAGAAATCACCAATTTCAGCAAAACTTTCTATGCCGGGCATGAGCTGGTCGAGTTGCTGACCACTGAGCCCCATCAAGCCGCCAGCCATGTAGGCATTTTGCCGGCCTGAGAATTCCGGGTTGAACCCCAGTCCCAATTCCAGCATGGCACTGACACGGCCATGTACGGCGATATGACCTTTGGTTGGTCTTACCGTACCGGTAATCATCTTTAGCAGGGTACTTTTACCTGCTCCATTCTGCCCTATGATGGCAACAGCTTGTCCGGCCGGTACTTGAAAACTGATATCCCGGTTGGCCCAGTATTCATAGGCTGGTTTGACTGGCAAGCCAGCCCAATGCATGAGCCGGGCCAGCAAGCCATTAAACTTGGCGTAGCATTTTCCTACGCTTTCTACACTTAATACAATCTGACTCATAGCGCATCCACCAGATCCGCACTGGCACGCCGGAAGATCCAAAAAGAAAATATAAACAGGCCTGCTGACAGCAGGAAAGGAGTCAACAGATCAGCCCAGACTGGTGTGGTACCGTACAGCATGGCATTTTGGTAAATCTTGACCAGTGCTGTCATGGGATTCAAACTCAGCATTGCTGTAAATTGTTTAGGCAGCGCATTGCTTTGATACACGACAGGAGTGAACCAGAACCAGAGTTGCAAGACTATGCCCATGACCTGACCGACGTCGCGTGAAAACACATTCAATAAACCAAGCACGATACCCAGACCAAAAGCAAACATGACGATGAGCAGCATGCCTATCGGCAGTATCAGCCAGGCCAGGGTTGGCATGTGGCCAAAGAACAAAAAGACGACCGCGATCGCTGCCAGCAAGAGCAAGTGATTCAACAAAGCACTGCCGCCGACGATCAGTGGTAGACACAGGCGCGGGAAGGCAATTTTTTTCAGGGTATTTGAATAGTCGATAAATACCGTGGTGCAGCGCGTAATGATTTCAGAAAACAAACCCCAAGCAGACATGCCTGCCATCAGGTAAATGGCATAGGCCGATTTGCTGTCCGTGTTTGGCATTTTGCTGGCGAGCACCTCAGACAAAACAATGGCAAAGATGGTCGCCTGGGCCAGGGGATTTAATATCATCCACAAAGCACCCAGCTTGCTGCGGGCAAAGCGACCGGAGAACTCGGCCTTGATGGACGACAGGATAAAATGGCGGTAATGCCATAGGGAAATAAGTACAGCTTTCAAAGCTTGCTTTCTTTAGTGAGGTATCAGCCTGCGACACGACCATATATATCGTCAAAACGGACGATGTCGTCTTCGCCAAGATAGGCACCGGATTGTACTTCTATTAATTCCAAATCAGTCTGTCCCGGATTTTCCAGCCTGTGCTTGACGCCCAAAGGAATGTAGGTGGACTGATTGGCAACCAGCGTCATGACGTCTTCACCGCGGGTGACCAGGGCAGTGCCACTGACAACTATCCAGTGCTCGGCTCTGTGATTATGCATTTGCATGGACAGGCGGCCTCCAGGTTTGACGACGATGCGCTTGACCTGGAAATGTTCACCGCTATCAACGGAATCATAATGACCCCAGGGGCGGTAGACTTTGCGGTGGTTATCTGTCTGGGTATAGTTCTCATCCTTGAGACGGGTGACTACACGTTTGATGTTTTGGGTATTGGCTTTATTGGTGACCAGCACTGCGTCTGGTGTTTCGACGACGATGACATCTTCCAGCCCCAGGCAGGCGACCAGGCGACTGTCCGAGATCACCAGGCAGTTACGTGAATCTTCCAGCAAGACGTCGCCATGGGCCGTGTTACCGTTGCCATCCTTGTCGGATACTTGCCAGACTGCATCCCAGGCACCGACGTCGGACCAGCCAGCATTGAGGGGAATGACATAGCCAGGAATATGCAAGTTGCTATCCTTGGCCAGTTTTTCCATGACAGCATAATCAATGGAATCTGAAGGGCAGGACAAGAATGCATCCTTGTCCACCCGCACAAAGTCACAGTCTATGCTGGCCTTGTCCATGGCTTGCTGGCAGGCGGCATACATGGCTGGATGGAAATGGGCTATGGCTTTCAGCCAGGTCGTGGCACGCATCATGAAAATGCCGCTATTCCATAAATGGCGTCCACCCTCCAGGTATTGCTGTGCCACTTCCAGTACAGGCTTTTCTACAAAGGCTTGCAATTCACGTACGGCAGTGCCGGGCAGTTGATCGCCGGTCTGTATATAACCATAGCCAGTTTCTGGCCTATCAGGAACGATGCCAAAAGTGACCATGGCACCATCAATCGCCTGTTGCAAGCCATGTTGTATGGCTTGATGGAAACCCTGCTTGTCATTAATGACATGGTCGGCTGGCATGACCAGCAAGACAGCGTCGCCAGCGCCGGCAACGGCAGACAAGGCTGCCAGTGTCAGGGCCGGTGCAGTATTGCGACCGCTAGGTTCCAGCAACAAGCTGCAATCACTGAATCCCGCTACGCGCAGTTGTTCTGCCGTGATGAAGCGGTATTCTTCATTGCAGACCACGATCATTTTCTGGGCGACGCCTATGCTGCCTGAAAAATCCCTTACCCGCGTGGCTGTTGCCTGCAACATGGTTTCTTCGCCTATCAGGGCAAGTAATTGTTTTGGGTGTTTTTCACGCGATAGCGGCCACAACCTGGTTCCGGAACCCCCGGAGAGAATGACGGGCTGTAATAACATGTTAACTTTCTTGTTTTCTTTGCCGTTTGGCAGATAATTATAAAATATAAATCTTTTGCAATTTGCAGCCTATGCATGTCTGTTCAGAGTGCGGCGGATGTGCGCTGACGCTGAATAGGCTAAACTGACGGCATCCGGGGGCTACTCGATAGTCTGGCAAACAGAACGTGAAACTTGCAGCGGAACTGACATTTTGTAGAAACACTGCTGGCAGTAATAAAACCGTCGCAGTTTACATCATCATTTATACTTCTACTCCTTTTTGCGGTTCAAAAACTGATCATTTGCCGCCAATTATGAATAAATTACCCTGATTATATGGCGATACAGAACAAATCCGAATCCGAAAGCAAGCAGTTGGCTGAAAAGGCCAGTGTCATACAGCATCACAGAAGGCATTCCCTTCCTTCGCACACCATGACAGAACAAATGGTGGTGGAACAGCCAAGGGCAAGTGAGGCAGTCGCCAATTCCGATAGTCAGGAAGTAGTCCAGCCTGAGCCAGTAGTCACCTTACAGGAAGCTGCTCCAGCACCGCCAGCAGATGGACTGAAGCAAAAAATTCGTCGCATACCAGTGCTGGGGTATGCGCTGGCCTGGTTTAACGCATTATTACGCTTGCCCCGTACGCGTTTTCAGACTGAGATGGAGTTGGCTAAATTGCAATGGGCTGTTGATGCTTCGCAAGGGAAAATAGTCGAGTTGCAGCAGCAATTGCAGTTGCAAAACCATGAACAGCTTCAAAGAATTGCCGAACTGGAAGCATGTCAATCTGGTCTACGTCTGGATCAGTATGATGCGCTCGATATTGGTGAGCGCCTGATGCAACTGGATCGTTTGCAAATCGCAAGGCAACTGCGTTCGGTCAATCTGATGATGCGTAATAGCCTGCAAGTTGCGAGTGCACCTCATAGTTCGTCCGCAATTGAGAGCCTGGGACCGGACAATAGCCCGGCCCATGCACCAGCAACACTGGCAGCAACAGTCATACAGCGTCCCGCCAGCAGTTTCGACCAGGATCAGTTTTACCTGGAATTTGAGGCCTTATTCCGTGGTTCGCGGGCAGATATCAAACAGCGTTTGCAGGTTTATTTGCCGTATTTGTCACATATCAGCGAGCAAGCCAAAGACGCCCGCAAAATGGTCATCGATGTTGGCTGTGGTCGTGGTGAGTGGCTGGAATTGCTTGATGAACAGGGTATCCCTGCCATGGGGGTGGATATGAATATCTCCATGGTAAATGCCTGTCTGGATCAGGGGTTCCTGGTGCGTCATGCGGACGCGATCGCTTATCTGCGTGAGCAGCCCGCTGGCAGCGTAGGTGCAGTAACTGGCTTCCAAATCATAGAACATTTACCGTTTGAGCAATTGATAGCGCTGTTTGATGCGGCTCATCATGCACTGTGCCCAGGTGGCGTGATTATTTTTGAAACACCCAATCCAGAAAATCTCAAGGTCGGTGCCTGCAATTTTTATTTCGACCCTACCCATTTGCATCCCATTGTTCCGCAAGTGGCAGAATTCATGGCAAGGCAGCGCGGCTTTGCACATGCCGAGATTTTACGCCTGCACCCTTATCCCGATGACCATATGCTGCATGGTGGTACGGAGGTCGAAGCCTTGCTGAATAAGGAATTATTTGGTCCCCAGGATTATGCAGTCATAGGTCGTAAATAAGATGCAGATACATCAATTCAGCCCCTCTTGCGGCAGGGGTGACGGCGTCAGTAATGGCATGTTCTTTACTCGTAAGCTGTTACGGGAAATGGGTTTTTCATCCGACATTTATTGTGATATGGTACAAGACGAGGTGCGAGATGAAGTCTTGTCTATCAAGGAACTGCAGCTCTCCAGCGAGGATATCTTGCTGGTGCATCATAGCCTGGGTTATGAAAACTCGGCCTGGCTGAAAGAGATCAAGGCGCGCAAGGTACTGGTCTATCACAATATTACGCCTCCCCAATTTTTGCCAGACAATGGCTTGCCCGAGTTGAGTCTATTGGGAACCAGGCAATTGGCATTGTGGGCACAAGATTTCGAGGCGGCGATAGGAGATTCAGAATTGAATAGTTCTGAATTACGTGCTGCCAATTACGCCAGGGTGACAACTATCCCTTTGCTGGTGGATGTCAGGCGCTGGCAACAACACAGCTATAACAGCCAGCTCATCGCCAGCTTGCGCGATGCGCATAATATTTTATTTGTCGGTCGCTTATGCGAGCATAAACATCAATTGCAATTGCTGGAGATGTTTGAGGAATTACGCTATCTTTCCAGACAACCAGTACGCCTGATACTGGCAGGCGGTGTGACCAGCCTGCCTTATGAAGCAGAAGTACGTGCACGCATCACCGCCATGAAACTGGATGGACAGGTGCTGATGACAGGCAAGGTTACTGAAGAAGACTTGCTGGCCCTGTACCGCAGTGCCGATGCGTATGTCAGCCTGAGTGAACATGAAGGTTTTGGCATGCCATTGATCGAGGCCATGCTGCATGACGTGCCGGTGATCGCCCGTGCCACGGAAGGTGTCAGTGCTACCATGGGGCAGGCCGGTATTTTGCTGGATGCCAGTGTCAGCTCTGCGACCTGCGCTGCCCATGTGCAAATGGTATTGAGTGAGCCAGCGCTGCGTCGTCGCATCATTGCCAGCCAGCGGCAAAATATTCAGCGTTTTTCACGTGAGCAGATACAAGCAAGTCTGCAAGCATTTCTGCAAGACCTGGGTGTGCAACTACCTCATGCACCAGTTTTTGCAAGCGAAGCGCAAGCTGCATTGTGGCAGCTGGAAGGGCCTTTCGATTCCAGTTATAGCCTGGCTATCGTCAATAGAGAATTGGTACGTGGCCTGGCGTCACTTGATATACCTGAGCTGCAACTGGGTTTGCGTAGTCGTGAAGGGCATGGAGATTTTCCTGCATCAGCAGAATTTTTGGCTAGCAATCCAGATCTTGCCGGCATGCAAACGACGGCTATGCAAGCTGCGAAAATGCCGGATGTGGTTTTGCGCAACTGCTATCCGCCAACGCTGGATGATATGCCTGCCCGTGTCAGGGTCGTCAATTCTTATGGTTGGGAAGAAACCGGTTTTCCTCAGGATTTTGTCAATGAGTTCAACCGCAAGCTGGACCTGGTTCTGGTGGTGTCGCGCTTTGTTGGCAAGGTCTTGCGCGACAATGGTGTGCGCATACCGATTGCGGCCGTGGGCAATGGCGTAGATCATGTATTGAGAGACGCCGCCGCCCCTGTCTCTACCAGTGTATTAAGCAGCTTGAAGACCTATCGTTTCTTGCATGTCTCTTCCTGCTTCCCGCGCAAGGGGCCAGATGCCTTGCTGGCGGCTTATGGTCAGGCATTTCGGGATAGCGATGATGTCAGTCTCGTCATCAAGACCTTTCCTAACCCGCATAATGATGTGATCGCACAACTCGCTGCGTTGCAGGCAGATGATGTGCATTTTCCGCATGTACATATCATCATGGATGATTATACGCAGGCGCAAATGCGTGGTTTGTATGAGATCAGTGATGCCGTGGTGGCACCTAGTCGTGGTGAAGGTTTTGGCTTGCCTGTTGCAGAAGCCATGCTGCTTAAATTGCCAGTGATTACCACGGCATGGAGCGGGCAAATGGACTTTTGCGATGCCAGCAGGGTGTGGCTGTGTGACTATCATTTTGCCAAATCCGGTTCCCACTTCAGCGCCATGCATTCAGCCTGGGTCAATCCTGATATAGCGCATCTGGCGAGCCTGATGAAAGAAGTCTACTCCAGTCCTGCAGAGATGATCGCTGCCAGGACCGAAGCAGCTCATGCCTATATCTCGGCGAACTATGCCTGGTCAGATGTGGCCCGCAGATCGCGTTCGGCAATCGCCGCACTGGAGCAGCAGCCCCTGTTGCGTAAGGAGCCGCGCATAGGCTGGATCAGTACCTGGAATGCGCGTTGTGGTGTGGCATCGTATTCTGCTTTTTTAACGGCGGGTATTCCTGCTGACAGAATAGTTTATCTGAGTAGTCATATCCCTGAAAGAACTACACGTGATGGCCATAATGTGATCCGTACCTGGGATGCCAGCCTGGATGAGAACCTGGAATACGTCCATCTGAACATACAAGAGCAAGAACTGGATGCCATTGTCATTCAATATAATTTCGGTTTCTTTTCACTGAGCGCATTGGCCGATTTGATATGTCGCATGAAGGAGGCCGGTAAAGCGGTGTATGTCTTCTTCCATTCCACCGCCGATGTGCCACATGATGATGGCCTGATTTCCCTGGCGACGATCACCAGAGAATTACAATTGGCAGATCGCCTGTTTGTACATGGTATTGATGACATGAACAGGCTCAAGGGATATGGGGTGACTGATAATCTGTTATTTTTCCCTCAGGGATTAATGCCTACCCTGACTGATACAGCGAACCGTGTCGATGCCCGTCACTTGCAAGGGAAAACCGTGATTGCCGCTTATGGCTTTCTGTTGCCCCACAAAGGCATACAGGCACTGATCAAAGCCTTTGGCAAATTGCGCGAACAGGAAGGCGGCGAGCAGTATCATTTGTTGCTGGTGACCTCTCTTTATCCGGTTGGTTTGTCGGAAGGCGAATATCATCTGTGCCGTCGTCTCATGTATGAATCCAATCTGGAAGCACATGTGACTTTCCTGTCTGAATATTTGACCGATGAAGTAAGTCAGTCCTGGTTGCAACAGGCTGATCTGATTGTTTATCCTTATCAAAAAACACAGGAGTCATCCAGTGCTGCGGTACGCATGGGACTGGCATCGGGCCGTCCAGTAGCAGTCACGCCCTTATCGATTTTTGATGATGTCAAAGATGCCGTGCATGTCTTGCCGGGAACCGACCCTGATGCGATAGCTGAAGGGATTGCTGCGATTTTACAAGATACTCAGGTCTTGAAAGAAAAGGCAGTGCAGGCAAAGGCATGGACATCCACCAGGCAGTGGCCAGCTTTGTCGCAGCGCCTGCTGAACATTATTGACGGTATCGCCAATGCACTCGACACTGATACTGGGCGAATATAGATAACGATGCATGACAAGAGCTGATTTAGTCAGCTTTTGTCAGCTTACCCTCATGCCCGCAACTGATATTTGCTTGGGATTGCAAGAGCTTGATCAGTCTGGCGGTATGTTCTTTCCTGGCCCAGTCTTGCAGGTGATGGTCGGTATCGAAAAACCAGGCGTCCGGATACATGAAATCCTGGGGTTTTCCCAGGTATGTTATCCCCAGCTTGTTGAGTCGCTGCGGCAAGCCTGCATAAAAAACCTGGTCTTCCGCATCGCTATCGTATTTGGCATGATGCAGTAAAACCGTAGGTACGGCGATCAGGCAGATATGCTGGTCTTTAGCCCAGTGCGCATAGTCTTCCATGAGTTTCCAGCCACCGGTTTCGGTCGCAGCCCTGTGCCCGTAGTCCCAGGCTTTGGCGGCCTTGACGGCGGCAATGTCTCCAGCGCTGCGTTCGGCCGGACTGGAATGGGTCTGGTCACCTCTGGCATCCAGGTGGTGGGCACCGTAGGTGCCGCTGGTGACCGGGCTATCGGGTAAATGCCGCAGGCCTTGCAGCCAGCGATCTGCCCCCAGGCCTGCTGCAAACTTCAACTGCTTAAGGCGAGACAGGCTGCGCCAGTAATCAAGATCCCTGGCCATGACATAGTCGATGACTTGCGCATTGGCTTTGCCTTCGTCGAGGTAGAGTGCATATTCCATGGGCATGAAGATGGTGTCACCGGGACGGGCGACACGACGCGACACGTCCAGAATATAAGGCAGTCCCAGGCCGGCATTGACCGCCAGATTGATGACGGGCTTGTGCCAGAAATTTTCCAGCATGCCAGAGTCCAGGCCGAACATGGCATTGGAACCGGCGACGATAAGTACACGAGGTGTTTTGATCTCTTGTGCAGCATGTATTTTCAATTGATAAGCATCGTAGACCCAGCGTGAACTGCTGGTTGCCACACCAAGCTGATATTTGATGCCTATTATCCACAGTATGCTGAGTGCCAGGAAACTGCCTATTGTGGCGAGCAAGAATTTTTTCATATTCTGCTCACTTAAAAATTGAAGTATAAAAATTCTGTGGCTGGCCTGAGCGCCATCCATTTCAGTGCAAACCACAGGCCTGCGCCGGCCATGAGGCCGAGCACCATCTGTCTGCGTTCACTGAGGGGTGGAATGGCGACATTGGGGAGTGGATCATAAGCCAGCAATTCTGTCGTATTAGGCAAGCACCAAACGACGAGCATGCCTATGCCTATCCACAGCCAGCCTGCATCTGCGGAGGTGCTTAGCAGGGATTCAGCCACGTGCGCGATATTTTGCCATTGTAGAGCTGGCAAGTTAGTCCCTGTCATTGGGTGCAGCAAGGCGCTATACATATGTGTTGCGCTAGTCATATCCGGGGCTCTGAACAACACCCAGGCGAAAGCAACCAGCAGGAAGGTGAAGGCGATACTGATTATCTTGGGCAGCTTGTGCCAAAGTCTGCGGATCACTGTGCTGCCTTGTAAAACATGCTGCCAGAAATGATTGATCAACAGCATGCTGCCATGCAGGGCTCCCCATAAAAAAAAGTTCCACCCTGCACCATGCCATATGCCGGCGAGCAGCATCGTCAGCCACAGATTGCGATAGCGTTTGAATTGACCCTGGCGATTTCCACCCAGAGGGATATATAAGTAATCGCGCAAGAAGCTGGAGAGTGTCATATGCCAGCGCCGCCAAAAATCGATGATGGATACTGCCTTGTAAGGCGATAAAAAATTGATGGGCAATTTAAAACCAAACATCAGGGCCAGTCCGATTGCCATATCGGAATAAGCAGAAAAATCAAAATACAATTGCAGGGTATATGCCAGCATGGCTTGCCAGGCAACTTCCCCCCCTGGTGTTGCTTGTCTGGCTAATTCAAATACCGGGCTGGCATAGCGCGCCATGCTGTCCGCCAGTATGGTCTTTTTAAATAAACCCAGCGCCAGAAATGTCAGGCCAGTGATCAAGGCTTCTTTTTGCTTAAAAAGGGGATTGTCATCTGGCCTGGTTTGCGCGATCAAGGGCTTGTGATGGACGATGGGGCCAGCGATCAGTTGCGGGAAAAAAGACACAAAAAACAGGTAATCGAGCGCATTATGTCTGCGCACATCACCACGCCTGCAATCCACCAGGTAAGCGATTTTCTGGAAAGTGACAAAGGAGATGGCCAGCGGTAAAACAATAGGGTCTATGGGAGGGGCGGCATGAAACACCGCGAACAGATTGGCCAGCAAGAAGTAAGTGTATTTAAATCCACCCAGCATCAGCAGATTAAAGCCTATGCCTGCTTTTAACCAATGGCTGGCCAGTTTATCTTTATGTTCTTGTTTCGCATGCAGGATGCGGCCACCCAGCCAGAAATTGATGCTGATGGAACTTAGCAAGACGACCAGGTAACGTATATCCCAAACTGCATAAAACATCAATGAAGCCAGGGCCAGCCAGGCCAGGGCCAGTCTTAAGCCGAATTTTTTCTGGCATAACCACCATATTGCCAGCGTGACGGGCAGGAAGAGAAACAGGAAGCCAAAAGAATTAAATAGCATAATGAGGTAGTGGGCCCAGTATCAGGCGAGCTGATTCAGGTGGCGCCCAAGGCCAGTTTTTCCAATTCGTCAGGCTTACGGATGATAAGCCTGTGCAAGTCTTTTTCTACGATGCCTTGCTGGGCCAGATGCAAGAGGGCACGGGTGACGGTTTCCCGGCTGGTATTGATCATCATGGCGATATCCTGATGGGTGGGCAGGTTTTCTATCACCTCCAGGTTCCCCGGCATGATTTTCTTGAACAAGGCAATGAAGGCATAAATGCGTCTGGAGGTATTGCTGATACTGAGCAAGGCGCGGAATTCAGAATCGCGCTGTATTTTTTCTGCCAGATGGCGCAGCATCATATTTGCCATGGCAGGCGAGTGGGCAAACAAATGCAGGGCCGTGGCACTAGGTAAAAAACCTACCAGTACATTGCTCAGGGCGACGACGGAGGCAGAGCGTGGCGTACCATTGATGATGGCGATTTCACCAAAAAAATCCCCTTCCTTGAGCATGCGTAATCCGATGGCACGGCCATCTTCTGTAACGTTCACCACTTGCAACTGCCCGGACAGCAAAAACAGCAGGCTGTCACCGATGCCACCTTTTTGCAATACCACGTCACGCTTGTTGAAGTGACGTACGCGCATATCCGCCTTGACCTTGGCCATGTCTTCATCGCTGAGCCCCATCAACAAGGGGATATTGCGTAAATTGACAGTGATCTGGTTAACTTTGACCTGTACCTTGGTCTGTATCGGTATATTTAGTTGCAATTGTCCAGGCGAAGTCTCTTGCGACTCCGCATTGGGTGCTTTGTTATGAATAACAGCGACTTCATTATTTGATACTGTCATTGGTCAATCCAATTTTGAAGACTGGCCTGTGGGCTGGTATGCGCAATAGCGGGTCATTCGTTCTCAATTTTTTCCTGTGTCATGCTGAATGATAGATAAAGACAGCCAGCCAGAAACGCCAATCACAGACATGAATGTCATTTGTTTGAGTGATATTCATGTTCAGATTCGTCTATTTTACTGGTCTCCCGGTGTTTTCATCCCATTTGCTGCATTTCTTGCTGCATGACTATGCCTGAAATGTTCCACTGTTGTTGGTAGCGCAGGAGCCGGGTCGCAGGTTTTCATCATTCCCTTAGAAATTTTGCCACTGCCAGTTTAGTTGTACGGTTTTGCCATTGTATTGAAGGATGGATATATTTTCTCTGTTATTTGTCATGCGGAATTCTAGCTGTATGGCCTGATTGTTAGTGACATACCAGTTGAGCGCCGCTTTTAATGTCTGTATCTCCTGGCGTCTTGCCACATCGATTAAGTTAGGTGAGTAAATCGCCGCACTTCGCCATAATTGCTGGGTCCAGCCCAGTTCCAGCTCAGTTTGCTGTAATAACTGGCGTCGCACATTCAGATTGGCATAGTAGCCTTCACGATGACCGCCCTGCCTATCAGCGTGAGCCCGGTCAGCCAGATAGGCAAGACCGCCCTGGAGCATGAATTTTTCTGCTTCGTAGCTTGCCAGGCTGCGCAATTCCCAGGTGTGACCATCAAAATTGGCCAGAGTTGGGTATTGTACGTTGGTATAGGCGGCAATCGTGCTGAAGCGCCATGGGCTGGATGGGTTTATCGCTGGCGTCAGGCGCAATTGTGCTATTTCCTGTTTCTGATACAGCTTGCCGCCCAACGTCAGGGCACTGGCCATGGCTGTGCCCTTGAGACCAAAATCACGCCATTTCCAGGGATGTTCTATGCCGAGAGCAAGGGCCATGGTGTTATACGATGTCAGGGTATCGTAGCTGCGTACGCGTAATTGTGTGAAACCTTGTGTCCCTTCTCTGCTGAGATCTTTGGACATATTTACTGCGATGGCGGCATAACGATCAGCTTTTGGTTGGTACTCTGGCAATAACACTATTTCTTGTTGTGTTGCGCCACTCCCCAGCATAAAGTTGGGATTGCTTGCACCCTGGTTGACATTGGTGTCGTAACCGACTTCCAGCGACACGGAAATATGTTTTTCTGGTGGCTTGATATGGCATTCCTTAGGCTGTAACAGATCCAGTTTATGTATCTGATCTTCAGACAAGGGCAGGCTTTGTTTCATCTTTGCAAACAGACGATCAGCCTCTGCCTTGTTCCCAAGTTCACATTGCAGCATGGCCAATTCCAGCCAGGCACCTGCATGCTGGGGGATTTTTTCTATTAAATTGGCGAGCATGGCCTTGGCCTCATCATGGCGCTTTTCGCTGATAGCTTTCAAGGCCCCCATGTACAGGTTTTCGCTATCGATTTGCTCTGCAGATGTTTCAGCGCGGACATGCGCAAATGATGCCAGTAACAGCAACAAAGGCAGAAAGCGCAAATGCTTGCGTTCTATCTTCATGCACTGACCTCAACTGTGTAAATTGTGGTCGGTTTTTCCTTGCCTTTAAGTAAGCGCTCACCTAACGGCTCGAAGGTGTGTCTATTGGAGCTTTCAACTGTGCCTTTCCCTATGATGATGTCGTGGGAAAAGTGACGGGCAGCATCTTCCAGACGCGAAGCGGTATTCACACTATCGCCAACGGCAGTGTAGATGCTGCGGAAGGAGCTGCCAAAGTCTCCGGCAATGGCAAGACCGCTTTCTATTCCAATTCTGACTCTAATCTTTTTTCTCCCTTGTTGCTCATATTGGCTACTTAATTTTCTAACATTCCTGACTATTTCTATGGCCGCATCGACTGCCAGATCTGCATGGTTTTCTACTGGCAGAGGGGCGCCCCAAAATGCCACCAGGCCGTCGCCGGTATATTTATCCAGTGTTCCCCCCTTTGCCAGTACTGGTGCGGTCAGGCATTCCAGAAATTCCCGTGTCAAACTGGCGGCTTCTTCCATAGGCAGGTTTTCAACCTGGCTGGTATAACCTTCCATATCTGCAATCAAGGTCGTCACATGCAATTGGCGCGGTGCCAGTGGATCTTTCAAATCACTGCGCAGTAATTCCTGTACTACGGCTTTGGCGACATATTGTTGCAGGGTTCCCAAGAGCCTGCGTGATTTACGCTGCGCTGCCTGCCAGCCAAATGGTACCGCCACAGCCAATAAAAAGAAGTTCGATATCAAAGGGCTGACAGGTGAGAACCACATATCGTGATCGACTACCAGATAAGCCAGGCCCAGCCAAATTACTGAAGCGGCCCCTAGCATCAGGGTATTCGACAGGGCTGAAAAACGGGGGAACATAAATACTGCCATACCCGCAGTGAATGCAGAAAATAACAAGGCAATCCAGCGCCCCGGCCATTTAATATAGTGCTGCCCTTCCTGCTCATCGAGCATCGTGCTTAAGGCTTGTGCATGCACCAGAAATCCGCTGGTGGAAAAAAGCAGTGGTGTTGGTACACGATCAGCCAGACTCAAAGACGAAGAACCAATAATTATATATTTGCCTTGCAGTGATTCCAGTGGTGTTTCCCCTTGCAACACGCTGAGTGCCGGAACGACTTCATACGAGGTCAGAGTGCGCTTGTAATCTACCCGCGCAAAACCGTTTTCATCCACGTCTGAAAAGCGGCTCGTGTCCGGATAGACCTTATCTGTCTTTTTTTCTGAGCAGCATTGCTGCAATACCCGCGATAAGGCATCGTAAACCTTATTGTCAAAGCGCGTCTGAGCCGGAATCCGGCGTAAAGTTCCATCTCTATCAGGCACAAAGCCGATATTTCCTATATATTTTGCTGCATTCAGGCCGGCGTGATTGGCAATAAATCCTGTTGCCTTTGCCATATGGGCGAGAGCCGCTTCGCTAAAAGCGCTGGCCGGGGTACCACCTGTCAATTGACCATTGCGGGCAGGAGTGAGTTTGTTTTTATGAAAATCAAAAGCTTGTGCCAATACCACAGGCCCATGGGTCGCCAGCATTGCCAGTCTTTGATCGCCTATGGTGTCTTGTTGCTTTTCAAAATAAATATCCAGAGCGACGCCGCGAACATTGAACTCAACAATCAGTTTCTCTATCAAATCAGCAATTCGCTCCCTGGGCCAGGGTGTGGCACCTAGTACGGAAATACTGTGATCATCAATATCAATCAAGGCTATACGCTCTTCTGGCAAGTCCCTGGCTCTCAATTGGGTATAACGGTCACGCAACCATTCATCGCCCGAGAACAGGCGCTGGTTTTCTGGTAGCCACTGATTGATTGCGCACAAGCAGACCGCGACTGCGGCAATCAACAGCCAAAGATAAGTTTTTGCCGGGGTGCGCAAAAAAATCCCGAGAGCATGCCTCATGATTGCTTATTAGCGTCCGTTGGATTATTCACTGTGCAATGAGGCAAATTGAAAAAGCGTATTGATCAAAATAATTTCGGCTGCATCATAAGCTGAAACATAAAAAAATGTTGGATTTTATACATCTTACTCCGAGATAAATACCCATATTTGGGTTTTGGAGAAGATATTCCCCAGATTATTAACGCAGATGCTTATTTGCTCAGTATGATCCGTTAATGGCGGGCTGTCCTTGCGTATTCATAATAATCCTACTGTTATCAATGGCTTAGCAAAAAAATGTTATAGTAACTGGAATTTGTAAATTGTGACCGTCGTCACAATATTTTTTATTTATCAGTGGATAATGGTAACTGTAAAAATGAGTATTTGCTGAGGTAATGTAGACCTGCAGCTTGAAGGATTGTGCTGATTTATCAGCAGGCAAGGATGAAATATGAAGATAAGAGCAGATAATATGTCGTGGAAGTTTGTCAGGTGGATACTGGTATCCCTACTGGCCTATCCCGCATTGGCTTTTGCAGAAGACGCAGCAAAGGTGACTGCAATCTGGGGAAATGTGCAGATCAATGGCAAAGCTGCCGTGATGGATAGCCTCATTTCTGAGAATACCAGTATCAAGACTGGTGCTGATGGCTATATTTATCTTAAAACCATGGATGATGGCTTGCTCATCGTACGTCCCAATAGTGAGGCGCGCATAGTTAGTTACCATGTGGATAAAAAAGACCCCTCAAATACGCGTATCAAGCTTGAATTGATATCTGGAGTGGCGCGCAGTGTTTCTGGTAGTGCAGTCAAACTGGCCAGGCAAAATTTCCGCTTTAATACTCCGGTTGCTGCCATCGGTGTGCGCGGCACGGATTTCATCGTATCAACCACGCAGGACATGACGCGGGTAGTGGTGCTTGAGGGCGGTGTCGTGGTCAGCGGCTTTGATGGCGCCTGTTCGCCTCAGGGTGGTGGCCCATGTGAAGGCTTGAGTGCAACCGAATTGTTTGCTCGTCAGCAAGGTTTGTTGTTGCAGATCAATAAGGGACAAAGCAAGCCTCAACTCTTGCAGTCAGCACCAGGTATTTCGCCTGATTCGCTGGTTCCTCCAAGGCCCGATGAGCCAGGTAATAAAGTTGTAGGCACCAATAATTCATCCAATGTGCCAGCCGTACCGGATCCCAATCTTGATCCAAACAAGGCGGGCGGTGTGAAGCAGACCCTGGCGTCCAATGGTAATAAGCCGTCAACAAGTATTGATGCCGGAGCAGGAGGCGGTACAGGTACTTCCGGTGGTCAGGCAGTTTTAGTAAACACCATCATCTGGGGGCGTTATTACGAGTTATTTGGACAAAAGGCGGATTTTGATAATAGCAAGCAAAACGATTCCTCCACACGTTTTATGAATACCTATTACGCCGTAAACCAAGCAAAAAATACTGAATGGCAGATACCAACTACGGGTAGTATGGGTTTCGCCCTGAAAGATAGTCAGGCATTAGTGGTTGATAATGTCAAGAGCCTGGAATCGCCAGCGAAACTGGAGAACGGTAAATTGCAGCTGGATTTCGCCAAGGCGACGTTTACTACAGGTTTTGATGTGATCGCTGGCAGTGAAAAATTTGTTTTGCGGGGCGAGGGTTCCGTGACCAGTAACGGTGTCTTGTTTGGTGCGAATCAATATTTGCCCACTGCAAATATGTCTGTGCAAGGGGTGGTCACCGCAGAGAAGGGTGGTACTGCATCCTATATTTTCCAGTCCAAGCTGGATGAAGATGGTAAGCGCATGATATATGGCGTTACTTACTGGAATAAGAAATGATGTGATTTTGGGTGAGTGATAATAGTAATGCGTATGCATAAATTCTGAATGATGCTGTAAGCAATTGTTTATTTCCTTATCGAAGAGGGCTTCTACGGAAGCCCTTTATTTTTTTAAAACTTTACTTCCTGGAAAGAATACAGGCCGGATCTTCAGGCAATGAATACTACTGGTCTCTATGGGGGGGAGTTAGAATTGAAATACTTTAATTGTTATTTAAATATCTGCATAAGAGCCCTCATTTTTGATTGAAGTTAATAAATAATTTAGTAATTTCATGTAACGAAATATTCATTTTGGTTTACTTCAGGGGTCGTCGTATAATTGTAGGTTGGCAAAGTCATATCTAGGCTTTTCATTTGAAAGCTGTTTCTGCAGAACAAATGAAAATTCTTGGAATAGCAAAGCCAAATGTTGTTAAGTATTGCTTTTTTTTGAAAATGTGATTTCGGTCACATCTTCGATTGGGTGCTTCTGCGATTATCTGCTTGCCGTAACGCGAGTAGGTGCCTAAAAAGCAAGCTTCGCACTTTTTAAATCATAAATTAGGAGTTCTCTAAATGGCTAACACAGCTGCTGATATCCAAAAGCTTTACATCGCTTATTTCAACCGTCCAGCGGATCCAAATGGTCTGAATTACTGGGCAGCGCAAAACATGACGATAGGTCAAATTGCTGACTCT